>CAZMYG010000129.1:0-8615 GCA_964570465.1 uncultured Planctomycetales bacterium | reverse complement strand
GGTTTCGATGGAGTGGAACTGCACTACGCGCATGCTTACACCATGGCATCTTTTCTCTCGGCGACAAACACACGCTCTGACGGTTACGGGGGATCTCTTGAGGAAAGAATGCGCTTGCCTCTCGATGTCTATCGCGCCGTGCGCGAAAAAGTGGGTCCTCGCTATGTGGTTGGCGTGAGATTTCTCGGAGATGAAGCGATCGCAGGCGGAACTCAGATAAACGAAGCCAAAGAATTCGCCAAAGAATTTGCGCTAACCGGCTTCGATTTCCTTTCCATTTCAAAAGGGGGAAAATTCGACGACGCAAAACAGCCCGATGTGGGTTGGGCGGTTTATCCCTACACGGGACCTAGTGGATATGAATGTATGCCGACGATTTGGTCCGATTCGGTCGGACCCTTCTCTCGCAATGTGCCGCTCGCCGCTGCAATCAAACGCGCTGTGAACGGAACAGGTTTTTCAACGCCGGTGATTACTTCAGGAGGAATTTGCAGCTTTGAACAAGCAGAAGAAATTCTTCAGCGTGGCGAAGCCGACATTGTCGCCGCTGCGAGACAATCTCTTGCAGATCCTGATTGGTTTTTGAAAATCCGCCAAGGCCGCGGCCAGGAAGTACGCCGCTGCGTTTTCACCAATTACTGCGAAGGACTCGACCAAAAGCACAAACAAGTCACCTGCCAACTTTGGGATCATCTTGGTCTTGATCAACCAAACCTAAAACTTTCCTCCGATGGCAAACGTCGTTTGGTTGCTCCTTAATAGATAGCTAAGGAAAGTCCGAAAAAGATAGTTCTTATGAGCGCTGCAACCAGCCTACAAGAACTCAAAGTCCTGATCAGTTCCTGTCATCCGATCATCGTGATCGAAACGGTGGAGGAGGAGCGGGTGCGTTCTTTGCTGGGTTCCGTAGCCGCGCACGGCTGGTTGCCTGTTTTTGAATGGTCGGCGGCGCGAGGGTTTACGAAGCTAGAGGATACGAAGTCGACTCAGGCAGCAACTGCAGATCCTCGTGTGCTTTTCCAACATTTGGGGGCCATTCAGATCGAGGCGATTTTCTTGCTCAAGGATTTCTCGCGTTATTTGGAAGATCCTCAAATTGCTCGACAGTTTCGTGAGCTTGCACAGCGATTCTCGGGAACACGTTCCACGATGGTGTTGACTGGCGAGACGGTGAAATTGCCCGCCGAAATCGAAGCGATGGCGGTGCGGGTGCCTCTTTCCGTTCCCACTCGTGAAGAACTGCGCTATGCGCTAGACGCTTTGCTTCAATCTGCCGGACCTCTTACACGTTTGGCGATTCGACTAAGCGAGCCCGACAAAGAAGCAGTTTTGCGCGCGGTGCAGGGAATGACTTTGAATCAGGCGAGACAGGCGATTGTGCAGGTCTTGCTCGAAGACGGAAAGTTTTCTCCAGAAGATTTAGGCAAGCTGTTGCATCGTAAATCGCAGGCGATTCGCGAGGGTGGATTGCTTGAATACTATCCCGTTGAAGACAACAAGACCGAGCTCGGCGGTTTCCCCAATTTGAAGGCATGGCTCGATCGCGCGAAATTGGGTTTCAGCGAAGAAGCGCGCGAAATGAATCTACCGGCACCAAAAGGTGTTTTACTCGTTGGCGTGCAGGGTTGCGGAAAATCTCTCGCCGCGAAAAGCATCGCGAGGCAGTGGAAGATGCCTCTACTCAAACTCGATGCGGGACGGCTCTTCGACAAATTCATTGGTGAATCGGAAAAGAATTTTCGCAAAGCGATTGAGTTAGCAGAGTCGATGTCGCCTTGTGTTCTTTGGATTGATGAAATTGAAAAAGGAATGGCGCCGACCGGTAGTAGTGAATCGGATGGAGGACTGAGCCGCCGTCTCTTTGGTTCCTTTCTCACTTGGTTGCAGGAAAAAAAACAAGAAGTGTTTGTCGTTGCGACGGCGAACGATCTTTTGGTTTTACCGCCCGAACTGCTGCGCAAGGGTCGCTTCGATGAAATCTTTTTTGTGGATCTGCCTACTCCGGAAGAACGGACAGAGATTTTCAAGATTCATCTCGGCCTGCGAAAACAAGAGCCACGAATCTTTGATCTCACTCAACTCGTTGCGGCGAGCGAGGGTTTTAGTGGTGCGGAAATCGAGCAAGTTGTCGTAGCGGGTTGCTATCGAGCCCTGCATCAAAAGAAATCTCCCGACACCGCGGTGTTCCTGGAAGAGATTCGCCAAACGAAGCCTCTTTCTGTGACAAGAGCCGAAGACATCCAGCGCCTTCGCGAAAATGCGAAGGGTCGTTTCGTCCCAGTTCGCTGAGATAGACACTAACTCCTCCTCGCGAGCTCCCCCTCCTCATTCGCAAAATCGTGGTAGACTAGTCCCCTTCTCATTTCGGTTATTCACTCAAGGAGAATGGTATGAATTGGAAACACTTTGGTCTTGGAGTTGTTGCGGGTGCAATTGTGTCAGGGTTTGTTGTGGCAAATTTTTCTTGGCCGCGTCACGAACACGGTACAGAGGATAAAGCGGCCGCAGTCGACGATGCGGTTTCGAAAGCACTCGCTGCCGAGCGCGCAATACTTCAAAACTTGAAAAAGAATAGTGAGAGTCTCCAAGCCGAGTTAGTCCAAGCCAAGGATCGCATCGCTCAGCTCGAAGCCGAAACAACTCGTCAGCCTGCAGTAGCAGCAACCCCAACAGAAACAGTTCCCGAAGCCAAGAAAGAAGCCGAAAAGCTTGCCGCGATTTTTACTTATGGTGAATACAAGGATGTTCTCGAAGGAATCGACTGGTCAACGGTAGGCGATACTACGGCGAAGATGATGCCAATGCTTGCCAAGGTGCTTGACGCGGTAGCTAAAGGTGAGGAGATTCCTGAGGAAGCAGGAGAAATTCAAAAGCTAAACGGTGAACTCGTTACCATGGCCCTACGCGTCAAAAACGCCGGCGTTCCCGGACTTGGGATTAATAGTTCTTTCACACATCCCTCCGTAGCCGCGAATCATCTCTATGCAACTCTCGAAAAAGGCGGCAATCCTATGAGCCAGGTACAACGCGAGGCGCTGTCTGCGTTTGCAAAACGCTATTCTGATGAGGATGCGGAACAACGCATGAATTACGGAGAGAATACTTTCGAGCTGGAGAAGGTGATTCAGGAAGCAAGTCTGCGCGGACGTTTCTACGACGAAGCGGGACAGTTACTCACCACGGAGCAAAGGAATTTGCTTTATACGGACTCGACCAAGGATCGCTTAAGTGCGGATATTTGGTCGACGGGAATTGTTTGGTCTCAGTTTGCACGACCGACTCCGGTACAAAGTCGAGCTGAGTTCGAACAGATGGTTTCTGAGGACTTGGGTAAGAAGCTTAAGCTCGAAGGGGCAGATCAGGCACAGCTGAGCAATTTAGTAAAAAATTGGTCCTCTGGAATGTCTGATGAGTACTTGAAGGGTGGAAACGATAAGTACAGCATGAACGGATTTCCAAAAACGCAACGAGTGCGCGAGTCGGCTCAAAGACAGCTCGAGCTCTATCAACAACTCCTAGCGGGATTGAATCTTTCGAAAGAACAGAAGAACACCTTGCTCAAGAACGCTGGTATTTGGGTGCCTCTATATAAAGGTAATTAGTTAGTTGTTTCCGGGGGAGCGGTTTGCTGAGAGGCCCGTCAATGGACGGGCGACCCCTAGAACTTGCCTGGGTAATTCCAGAGAAGGAAAGTAATGAAGATTCACCGCAGCGAATTTCACGTTCCCGAAACAGAAATCCAATTGTCCAACGGTGAAGCTCCGTTTCGGCTCTACGACACTTCAGGTCCTCAAGCCGCAGATCTAAAAGCAGGACTGCCCAAGAGACGCGCTGCATGGATCGCAAAACGAGAAGCGCGTGGAGATCGCAACTTTTCCCAAATGCATTATGCAAAGCGCGGGGAAATCACCGAAGAGATGCGTTTCGTGGCGATTCGCGAAAACGTTTCCCCAGAATTCGTTCGCGATGAAATAGCCCGCGGTCGCGCGATCATTCCTGCGAATCGCAAGCATCCAGAACTCGAGCCCATGATTATCGGGCGCAATTTTCTTGTGAAGATCAACGCGAATATTGGCAACTCAGCCATTCTCTCTTCGATTGAAGATGAAGTGGAAAAGTTGCAATGGTCCGTGAAATGGGGTGCCGACACGGTGATGGATCTCTCGACAGGAGAGAGAATTCACGAGACTCGGGAATGGATTCTGCGCAACTCCCCTGTTCCCATCGGTACGGTTCCGATTTATCAGGCGCTGGAGAAGGCGAAGGGAAGGCCGGAGGATCTCAATATCGACATGTTTCTCGAAACCCTGATCGAACAGGCGGAACAGGGAGTCGACTATTTCACGATTCATTCGGGAGTACTGCTTCGCTACATTCCAATGACGGCGAAGCGAATTACCGGAATCGTTTCGCGCGGCGGCTCGATCATGGCGAAGTGGTGTCTGCATCATCACAAGGAAAATTTTCTCTACACGGAGTTTGAGAAAATTTGCGAAGTGATGAAGAAATACGATGTCTCGTTTTCCTTAGGCGATGGCTTGCGACCCGGTTGTATCGCCGATGCGAACGATGAGCCGCAATTTGCTGAGTTAAAAACACTTGGCGAGCTTACGCAAATCGCCTGGAAACATGACGTGCAAGTGATGATTGAGGGGCCGGGACATGTGCCAATGAATAAGATCCGAGAAAACATGGATCTGCAGCTCAAGCACTGCCATGAAGCGCCGTTCTATACTCTGGGACCTCTCGTGACCGATATTGCGCCAGGCTACGATCACATCACTTCAGCGATTGGTGCTGCGATGATTGGTTGGCATGGCACCGCCTTGCTTTGCTATGTCACTCCGAAAGAACATTTGGGATTGCCTAACAAGGAAGATGTCAAACAAGGTGTGATTGCTTACAAAATTGCCGCGCACGCAGCTGACTTGGCAAAAGGACATCCCGGTGCGCAGAAACGCGATGATGCTTTGTCGAAGGCGCGTTTCGAATTCCGTTGGGAAGACCAATTCAATCTTGCCCTAGATCCCGAAACGGCACGCGCTTTTCACGACGAAACCTTGCCTGCCGAAGGAGCCAAGCTCGCGCATTTTTGTTCCATGTGCGGTCCGCAGTTTTGTTCGATGAAAATAACTCAGGACGTACGTGATTACGCCGCTAAGCAGGGATTGTCAGAGCAAGAAGCATTGACAAAAGGTTTGATCGACAAAGCGGCGGAGTATCAGCAACAAAAAGTTTCCATTTAGGAGTAGGAAGATGACAGGTGGAGCGGCTGCGGCACATGCCATTTATGTTGCGAGTGCGATCAAAGCCTCTGGTGGGATTGTCAATGTCGAACCGCAGGAGTTTTCTAGGCTCGTCGCTGCGGCGGAGAACCCGATTGTTGTGGAAGCTCCAGGCGGATTCTTTTCTCCAAAGCTTCGATATCTCACCAATTACAAGGGATTCTTTTTTTATACCAAGAGTTCCACACCGTTAAGTTTTCCTAAACATGTGGAACGAATCTCAGCGAAGAAAATTTGGGTGCCGGACGAGTATTGGGGTTAAGAAGTCGTTCGTCGACGCAGATAATCTTTCCCACGGCGCAACCAGTTATTGAGATCGAGTACGCTAATTCCCAAGCTTCTGGCGATTTCTTTTTGGGAGTCATTGCTAAAGGTAGATTCTGCAAGTGCTTCGCGTGCTTCTTGCCAGGGGATTTTTTCCAATAGCTGCTGTGCAGCTTCTTCATCGGCCACGATATGTTCCGGGTTGGTTTCTTGAGAACTTGTTTCGCAGAGTTCTATATTTTCAAAATCCGTAGGGCGCAACTCACGAGGACGTCGTCCCCACCAATCTTTCCATCGGAAGCTTGCCCAGCTACGTAGCCAAGTCGTAAATGCTCCATGCTGTGGACGGTAGCGACCTTTTTGAAGATCGAGGAATAATTGAACGGAGCAAAATTGAATCCATTCTTCGGCATCTTCTCGACTACGGATGCGCTTGGCGTAATGGTGAATGGTTTTATTTGCTTCATTCCAAAAGAGTTCAAATCCGTCGATGCTTTCTGATTTTCCCCAGAGCGCTTCATCGTAGAAAAGTGGTGGACAAGATTCTCGCAGCTCTGCAGCCAATTCTGGATTTGATTGGAGCTGTAAGGCAAAACTCGAGTCGCGATTCGCACGTACAATCACACGTAATTTGAGAAATTCTTCTGGGTTTTTCAGGGCAAAGCTGCTTAAGCCAAGCCCGGCGATGCGTAGGATTTCGATTTCCCTCTCAGCTGATGCGTAGACCAAGCAATTGAATGAGCCCATCAAGGTCGTGATCAAAACTGGCAAATGATTGCGCGCTTCTGCAATGGCTCTTGCTGCGCGTGGATGTTCTTGCTCGGCAATTGCATGCACTAAATTACTCAGCGCCATCACTCGAGTTCTATCGGATTGAGTCTCTGTGGCGAGTTTGCGAAAAAGCGATTCCGCTTCTTTGCTTTCCTCTTTCCAAAGCAAGGCGACGCCGAGCCAGTTTTGAGCAGTTTCATGTTCTGGATGTAGTTCCAAAGCGTTTCTGAGATAGCTTTCAGCTTCGGAGTTTTGGTTTGATCGATGATTGGTTTTGTGATCTGTTTCCGTAGCGCCGCAACGGGATTGGATATCTCTTAATTCTTGGCGAAGGTCCTGGCGTTTCTTGCAGGGCTCTAGGACTTGTAAGGCTTGTTTGGGGTCTCGTGATTCGACGAGTAGAGTTTTTCCCATTTCTGCAAAAACATTGGCGAGTCGGCGTTGTTCTTCGCCTCCCGCCATGCGGCGCAGTTCAGGAGGAAGTGAAGAGTTTTGTAATGGAACAATCGCCTTTGTTTTTCGGACCAGGCGGTGAAAACCGTTGCTTAGCTTCGAACTTGCTAGATTGGTTTTGCCTTTACGAGGCGCCTTATTCGAAGCCGAGTCATTTTTTGCTAGCATGGTTAATCTAAGATAATGGCAATTATTTAAAATGAATATGGGCGTATTAAAGAAGTTGCTTTTAATTTTTTATTCGATTTGGAATCTGGCCTTGACAAGGAGATATGCGTCCCTACAGTGATCGGTTCTTTTCCGCGGGGTGGAGCAGTCTGGCAGCTCGTCGGGCTCATAACCCGGAGGTCGTAGGTTCAAATCCTACCCCCGCTACCAAATTTCAAAAGCCTCGATGATGGAAATTCGTCGGGGCTTTTGTGTTGTTGGACTAGGCAAATTCGTATTTGGGGTTAAATAAACCCCTCTCATGAAAATCCAAAACTTGTTCGCAATACCAATCGTCTTCCTGTCGATGGGTGCTGTTTTGCAAGAAAAAATCAGTTCTTTGGCTGCAAACCAAAGCTTGGAAAAACCGATGACGAAAAAGATTTCTTCCACGAACCATGACATTACGCCGCTAAGTCCTGCAGTAGTCGCTGAGCTGGCAAAAAAACTCAGTCCTGAGGAGTTTCGAGTTACTCAAAGTTCTGGCACGGAGCGACCGTTCTGCGGAAACTTGCTCGACAATAAAAAAGAAGGGCTCTATGTCTGCGTGGTTTGTGGTTTACCGCTTTTTTCCAGCGAGCACAAATTCAATTCCGGAACTGGGTGGCCGAGTTTTTTTCGCGAGTTTGATTCTGAGCATGTCTCGCGCAAGTCGGATCGCAGTCACGGCATGATTCGAACAGAAGTCAATTGTGTTCGTTGTAGATCTCATTTAGGGCATGTATTTGAAGACGGTCCGCCTCCGACTGGGGAAAGACATTGTCTCAACTCGGCTTCTTTGAAGTTTATTGAAAAGAGTGAACCGTTGCCTGTTGAGAGTCGGCCGATTGGCGTAGCGAATCCGAAAGCAGATGCCGCAAAAACAGAAGTCGCCTATTTCGCAGGTGGCTGCTTCTGGGGGTTAGAGCATTATTTCCAACTGGGGCCTGGAGTGATTGATGCCAGCAGCGGCTATATGCAAGGTGCGGTAAAAAATCCGGCTTATCGCGAAGTTTGCTCTGGTGACACAGGACATGCCGAAACGGTCAAAGTGGTTTACGACCCGAGCAAGATCAGCTTTCAGCGGTTACTTGAAGCATTTTTCAAAATGCATGACCCAACTCAACTCAATTACCAAGGCCCCGATCACGGTACTCAATATCGTTCTGGTATCTGGACGGTAAACGAGGATCAAAAAGCCGAGGCAGTCGCCTACGTTCGAGAGCTTGAGAGCAAGAAAGTTTTTGGGACTCGCAAAATCGTGACTCAAATTGAGTCGGCAGAAGTTTTCTATCCAGCCGAGGATTATCACCAAGACTACATTTCGAAATCGGGTCGCTCTTGTCACGTGAGCAATCCGTGGTGAAAAGAATCTAAGACTTGAATCGCTCCTTTAGTATCATGCGACCGTGACAAAAAAATGGATCTTTCGTGTTTTGGCGATTCTCGTTTTGTTAGGAATCTACTTAGTCTTGCGAGCGACGGTATTTGCTCCAAAACCCATTCCAGTTCGAGTCATTTCCGTCGAGCGCGGACGTGTTGAGCGTACGGTAACCAACTCTAAGGCAGGTACCGTGAAAGCGCGTTTGCGCGCTCAGCTGTCTCCAGAATCAAGCGGGCGAGTCGTCGAGATTTCTCATCGCAAAGGAGAAATGG
>CAZMYG010000128.1:0-8656 GCA_964570465.1 uncultured Planctomycetales bacterium | reverse complement strand
TTTTTCTGCGCGAGATTGACAACGACTTCTACTCCGAGTTCGTTCTGCAATCGCTTGAGCAAAGGAATGTATTCCGGGCTGTAACCATATTCCGCACCGACAATGTATTTATATCGATGCGCACCGCGTGCCTGGAGCAAAGACTCCACGGTGAAATGGAATAGCTCTGGTCGGTTGTAAATAGTGAAGAGAACCGTATTCATGTGCCAGGCAATTTTCGGAAATCCAGATGCCTAGCCTTGAACGATTAACGATGTACTCCAGGTGCCTCGCAACCGGTTTTTCCGACCCACTCGACATAGGAACCAGGATAGAGATAAGGATCTTTCTTTTTCTTCTTCTTAGGAATGGGTTGATCGCCGCCGCTGAGATCGATGACACGGTTCGCTAGCCCGCGCAAGAAAGTGCGGTCGTGAGAAACAAAAAGCATGGCGCCTTCGTAGTTTTTCAGAGTCTGAATCAACATTTCCTTGGTGAAGAGATCCAGATGGTTTGTGGGCTCGTCGAGTACGAGGAAATTTGGTGGATCAAAAAGCATTTGTGCGAGAAGCAATCGCGATTTCTCTCCTCCTGAAAGAATGCGAATCGGTTTGTCGACTTCATCGCCCGAAAATTCAAAGGCTCCTAGTAGATTTCGTTTCGCGCCCAAGGTTGCCATCGGATACATGTGATCGATTTGTTCATAGGCGGTGAGATTGGGATCGAGCACGTCGAGCGCTTGTTGGGCGAAATAGCCCATCTTCACACTGGCGCCGACTTTTACCGTGCCTGCATCCGCGGCCAACACTCCGGCGACCATTTTGAGCAAGGTCGATTTGCCTGCGCCATTTGCGCCCATCACACACCAGCGTTCTTTGCGGCGAATTTCAAAATCGAAGCCATCGTAGATTTGCTTCTCGCCGAAACCTTTACTCACTCCCTTGAGAATCGCTACGTCTTCACCGGATCTCGGGGGCGGAGTGAGAGAGAATGGAACTACTTCACGTTTTCGCGGCGGCTCGAGCTTTTCAATCTTGTCGAGTTTCTTGATTCGGCTTTGTACTTGAGAAGCGCGGCCTGCACTTTTTCCAAAACGATCAATGAAGCGCTGCTCTTTCGTAAACATTGCCTGCTGTCGAGCAAAAGCAGCTTCCTGTTGCGCGGAGCGCATTTTCTTTTCGCCTTCGTAGAAATCGTAATTTCCCGAATAGCTCACAAGTTCGCCTTCATCAATCTCGACAACTCGACTCACCACGCGATTCATGAAATCGCGATCGTGGCAGGTCATGAGCAAGGCGGCCTTGCTGTTTCTTAAAAAGTCTTCCAGCCAAAGAATCGATTCAATGTCGAGGTGATTGGTTGGTTCGTCCATCAGCAACACTTCCGGCTTGCCGAGCAAGACTTTCGCCATCGCGACTCGCATTTTCCAACCACCCGAAAGTTGGCCCACGTCTTTTTCAAAGTCGCTGGTTTCAAAACCCAAACCATGAAGAATTTCTTGCGCGCGCGCTTCGAGACTGTAGCCGTCGAGATTTTGATACTCTTCTTGCACATGCTCGAATCGCTTGAGAATGCGATCCATCTCATCCGCGCGATCCGGATCCGCCATCGCGTGCTGCAACTCTTCCAGCTCGTGATGCAGTTCGCCTAGTTTTCCGCTATTCGCAATCGCTTCATCGAGAATCGAGCGCCCCTTCATCTCACCGGTGTCCTGACGGAAATAACCAATGCTCAACTTTCGTTGCGTCGAGACTTCCCCGCCATCCGGCTGTTCTTCCCCAATAATCATGCGGAAGAGAGTCGTTTTCCCCGAACCGTTTGGCCCCACCAACCCCACTTTTTCCCCGGGATTCAATTGAAACGACGCGTCCATCAGCAATACCTGCTTGCCGAAGTACTTGTCGATGTTGGCGAGAGTGATCATGGAAACAGACTAAACTACATGAAAATTAAGAAAATTGCTTACTATGAACGCTTACTCTTCTTCCTGCGCTCGCTTTTCGAGAGGAGTTAAGGTTGGAGTTTTTGGCGGTTCTTTGCCGTTGCCATCGGGTTTGGCTTCTTTGTCTTCCGGGACGACTCGCTCCATCGCTACAAGTTTGTCTTCATCTTCAAGATTGATGAGAGTGACGCCTTGGGTTGCGCGGCCCATGACTCGTACAGAACTGGCCTTGATGCGAACGATCATGCCTTTCTCGGTGACCATCATGAGATCGTCTTCATCGGTGACAGTGAGCAGGTTAACCACATTGCCGTTGCGCTCCGTGGTTCGGATATTGATCACACCAGAACCACCGCGACTTTGATCGCGATATTCTTCCAGCGCCGTTCGTTTGCCGTAGCCATTTTCGCAAGCGGCGAGAAGAGTGGCGCCTTCCTTAGCGACCACCATGTCGACGACGAAATCGTTTTCTTTCAGCGTGATTCCTTTCACGCCGTAAGCACCGCGACCCATCGAACGTACATCGGATTCAGGAAAGCGAATTGCCATTCCATGCGTGGTGCAGAGCACAATCGACTCACCACCTTCGGTCATGTCGACACCTATCAAACGATCGCCTTCTTCAAGACCAATCGCAATGATGCCGCCGCGTCGCGGATTGGCATAAGCGGAAAGCGCTGTCTTCTTCACCAAACCTTTCTTCGTCGAGAAAATGATTTGTCGTTTCTCATCGAATTCTTTCACCGGAAGAATCGATTCGATTTTTTCTTCTGGCGGCAGAGAGAGAAGATTGTTGATGGCGCGGCCTTTTGAAGTGCGACCAAGCAATGGCAAATCAAAAACCTTGAGCCAGTAAACCTTGCCTGCATCGGAGAAGAGCAAGAGATAATCGTGAGTGGAGGCGGCGAAGAGATGCGAAAGCACATCGCCTTCCTTGGTATCGGAGCCAATGATTCCGCGACCGCCGCGACCTTGCGAACGATAAGTATCGAGAGCAGTTCGCTTGATATAGCCGTCTCGAGAAACCGTCACGGCCATCATTTCATCTGCAATCAAATCCTCTCGATTGAAATCTTCGATATCGCCGGCGATCTCCGTTCGTCGCGGATCGGCGTATTTCTTTTTCATATCGATCAAATCGTTTCGGATAATTTCAATCACACGAGTTTCCTTCGCCAAGATGTCTTTGCAATCGGCTATATTCGCACGCAGCTCAGCTTGTTCGTCTTCGAGTTTCTTTCGATCGAGTCCCGTCAAGCGGCCCAAGCGCATGTCAACAATCGCCTGAGACTGAACCGCATCGAGTTCAAACTTCGCCTCCAAACCCCGGCGAGCTTCTTCGGTGTTTGCCGATTTCTTGATAATGGCAATCACTTCATCGATATGGTCGATGGCTTTCTTCAAACCATCGAGAATATGCAAACGCTCTTCGGCCTTGCGCTGCAAGAATCGTGTGCGGCGACGCACGACGTCCATGCGATGGTCGCGATAGCACTCCATCAACTCCTTAATCGAAAGCACACGCGGACGGCCGTTGACGATGGAGAGATTGATCACGCTGAATGAATCTTGAAGAGGCGTGTGTTGATAGAGCTGATTGAGAACGACCTGTGTTTCTTCGCCACGTTTGAGCTCGACCACGAAACGAATGCCGTCGCGATCGCTGTGATCCTGAACATCGGAAATACCGGGGATCACTCCATCCTTTACGCACTCGGCAATGCGTTCGATAATCGCCGCTTTTTTCTGCTGAAAAGGAATTTCGGTGACGACGATGATTTGTTTACCGCCCTTGAGTTCCTCGATATGAGTGCGCGCGCGAATCGTGAGAATGCCGCGTCCGTGACGATAGGCTGAGCGAATCCCTCGAGTACCGCAGAGAATGGCGCCGGTCGGGAAATCCGGCCCGGGAACTTTTTCCATCAACTCATCGATGCTGACATTGGGATTTTCGAGCAAGAGCAAAATTCCGTCCACAATTTCGCCAAGATTGTGCGGAGGCAAAGAAGTTGCCATACCAACCGCGATTCCGTCCGAACCGTTGCAAAGCAAATTGGGAAATTTGCCCGGCAGAACAACAGGCTCTTGTCTCGTCTCGTCGTAATTGGGTTTGAAATCGACCGTGTCGTAATCAAGATCCTCGAGCAATTCCATCGCAGGGCCGGCCATACGCGCTTCGGTATAACGCATCGCAGCAGGCGGGTCGCCGTCGATGGAACCAAAGTTCCCTTGCCCCTCGATCAAAATCGAACGCACGGAGAACGGCTGAGCCATGCGCACGAGAGTTGGATAAATCACGGCCTCGCCGTGTGGATGGTAATTACCCGAAGTATCACCAGCGATCTTGGCACATTTGCGGTACTTCGCGCGCGGCGACAAATTCAAATCATTCATCGCGACAAAAATACGTCGCTGCGAAGGTTTCAATCCGTCACGCACATCGGGCAGCGCGCGCGAGTAGATCACGCTCATCGCATAGTTCAAATACGACTGGCGCATCTCACGCTCAATCAAAAGAGGCGTGATGCGCGATTCACCGGGATTGATAGTTGTTGTCATTTTTTCCTAGGAGATAGAGGGAATTTCTTGGGTCTTTGTTGTTTCAGTATTTGGCGAGCGCAGCTCTTGCGGAGAAAACTCTCGTCCAAAAACACGGCCAGGCTGCGCTGTCTTTTTCGATTGCGGAACAAATCGTGTGGAAACGGGTGCGTGATCTGCACGCTCAATCAGCTTCTCAGGCAACTCCACGCCGGCTTCGGTCACAATGCCATCGAAGTGGTCCAGCGGGGTAATTTCGAAATATCGATTCGAGATCTCAACGTTGGGATGCGGGCTCTCCAAAACCTCGAGCGGATCGCGCGAGGAGATACGCAAACGATCGGCGAGAGGACTTGGAATCAATTTCTCCGTATCCGCCAACGCGTAAATCTTCACCGGTCCTTTTTTGGGGTGATTCTTTCGCGCATTCTTCGCGGAAAGCACCAAGGCCGCGCTTCCAATCTTGTTCATCAATCCGCGATTACAAACCGCATCGCTTCCAAGCAAAAGAAGATCGGCCTCTTCCATCCACGAGAAAAGTGCCGCATCGACCCCGAAGCGAACAAAAATTCCCGCTTCTCCCAATTCTCGCGCGAGACGTCGTCCTTCGAGATTGGGGCGAGACTCGGAGCAATACACGCGCAGGGATTTGCCCATCTTTTTCGCGGTGATCATGGTTTGAAGCACGGTCGAGCTGAAAGAATAGGTAACAACCACGCCTTTCTCAGGAAGCAAATCCAAAGCGCGGCGGCGCAATTGCTCGACATTTTTTGTCAGTCGGCGGCGGAAGAGCGAAATCCATTCCTTGCCGGCTTCGATTAAATGAAAATCGGGATTCTTCGTTTCCAAAAGCAATAAAAGACCGTTGCAGAGGTTATAAATTGGGCCGATAGAAGGCTGCACATTCATCAAGCGATTGGCGACCAGATAAACTTCTTGAATCAGTTTTTCTTGGGAAACTTTCTTTTGCTGGCGTAACAAATCAAAAAGCAATTCCGCAGCCTGATCTGCTAGTTCTCGTGCGCCGGAACTATTGTCTTCGCCTATTTCGCGAAGTCTCGCTTCGATCTGTTTCACCGGGTTAGAATCCTCTTTGTCGGGGCAATTTGGAAAGGTCGAGATTTTCGCTGAAATGGCGATGTTTTGCAAAGGAACATTCAGAAAGTTTTAGAGATTTAACTCAATATAATTCAATGGTTTATCCAAAAAATAAGAAGGTCATTTTGATCGGAATCGGTAAGGAGCTGCTGCGCGGCCAAACTCGCGACTCGGACTCCTATTTTTTGGCGGGAAAACTCACGCGTTTTGGCTATCTCGTCGAGCGCATGCTCATCATCGATGATGAAGAAAAAGTCATTGTCCGCGAGATTCGCGACGCGCTTTCCCGCAAACCCGCGATGATTTTTACAACTGGCGGGCTTGGACCGACTTTCGATGATATGACAGTCGCCTGTGTTGCCAAAGGATTGCGGCGCAAACTGAGTTTGCACCCAGAAGCTCTTCGGGAAGTCCAAAACTACTATCGCGAAATGAAGCGAAAAGGTGTTGTCGATTCTGCGACGATCACGCCAGCGCGCAAGAAAATGGCAATGCTGCCGCAAGGCGCCAGCCCTCTACTCAATCCAATTGGCGGTGCGCCCGCGGTGTTGATTCAAAGCGGCCAGACAAAGATCTTCCTACTACCAGGCGTTCCGCCGGAGATGAAATCCATCTACCGCCACGGCATTGAGCCACTGCTACGTGCATCTGGAGCCAAAGAATATCGGCGAGATGTAGCGTTGCGCACTCGTGACGAATCGATTGTTGCCCCCTTAGCAGGAAAAATCATGGCACAGTTTCCAGGCGTATATTTCAAATCTCATGTGAAAGGAACGAAGGAAGACATTCGAGTCACTGTGACTCTACATGGACACGATGGCAAAGTGCTTGATCTTGCTTGGCATCAATTTAGGGATCACGCCAAAGATCTGACCTAAAATCACCGCGAAAGATTCGCCCAAGGACTCGCTAGCGTCGCCGCAGTACCAATAGGAGCAACGTCGTTGCCTGTCGTGATCTGATAATTCACTCCATTTTTTGCAGCTTGATTCCTAGTAATCGCATTTCCCGTTGTCCAAACATTCAAACCAAACTCCGTGTTGCGAAAAAGCGTGTTGCTATCAATTTGATTGTCCGTTGCCGCTGATCCGTCTGGAATCGAAATGCCGTTTAGATTGTGAATCGCGCTGTTTCTTAGGATTTGAGAGTTCTTCCCATAAAGAACAATTCCACTTTGCCCGTTGGCCGTGCAGCTATTCTCTTCCACCCGGCAACCGTCCCCAGCATTTTGTATCTTGATTCCGTTTTCGAGATTTTCACTGCAAATATTCTTGAGTACCACAGATCCGCTCTCGGCATAGATGCCTGTTTTGTTTTTTGAACAAAGATTTCCACTGCCCATGGAATTTCCTAGAAGAACTATGCCGGCCGACTCATTGGAAACGGCGGTGCAATCAAGAATGATGCTTCCATTGATCATGAAGCCATTGTTTTGATTTTTATTAGCAGAACAGTTCTTGATCAGTCCCCCTCTAGAGTCGACGGTAATACCGATATGGTTTTCCGAAACCTGTACATCGAAGATCTGTGCCGATTCTCCCAAAACGCGAATCCCCACATACCAACCCTGCAACTTCCCATTTTTAATCACAATATTGTTGGCACCCTCATAGCCGATGATTCCATATTCAGAACCAGCGTTACTGGGAATCCCGCGTAGTGAATAACCATTTAGGTCCAGAGTTACATTGCTGCTAGTAATTTTGATGCCGCCACCAGGTAGCGGATCTCTATCTGTCAAAAAACCAGTGAGAAAATAAGAGCCTGCCGTGGAAATCGTATAGGGGAGCCTGCTGATTGGAATTCTAGATTCACAAGGACCAGAGCCGCCGATTGAAGCCTCTTCTATTTCGGCTTGTGCATCAGCGCGCTGGCAAGCAAAAACTCCGCAGATCGAAAGGGCCAATAAACTCCACAGTAAAAAGGACGATTTTGTAATCATTGATGTCTCCTAAAATCTTGTTCTGAACGCTCCGTTTACAAACGCCCGCAGCTCTGAATAGGATAAGAACTTCTATACGGTCCAAAATCCAGGTGAAAACATGAACTTTTCCTTCCCCTTCCTTTTTGTGTTTTTCGTGCTATTCCTTTGCGCTTGCCAAATGTCTCCAGAGCCTAAAAAAGACCCAAATCCAGTTCCGCCAACCGCTAAGCGCATCGTAAAGGTCGAAGAGATCAACGGTGATCGCCGCGAAGATGCGTATTTTTGGCTTCGCGAGAAGGAAAATCCCGCGGTCGCGGACTATCTCAACGCCGAGAATAGCTATGCCGACTCGGTGATGGGGCCAACCGAAAAGTTCCAGGCGACTCTTTACAAGGAAATGCTGGGCCGGATTAAGGAAACGGACTTGTCCGTGCCCTATCGCAACGGGGAGTATTTCTACTATTCACGCACGGAACAGGGAAAACAGTACCCGATCTATTGCCGCAAGAAAGGCAGTCTTGAAGCACCCGAGCAAGTCACTCTAGACCTCAACGAACTTGGCAAAGATCTGAAATACATATCTCTCGGCGATTACACCGTTAGCGACGATGGGAACTTGCTTGCCTATTCGCTCGACACCACCGGCTTCCGTCAGTACACGCTCTATATCAAGGATCTGCGCACTGGCGAAGTTCTCCCGGATCGCGCGGAGAAAACTGGATCGCTCACTTGGGCCGCTGACAACCAAACCTTGTTCTACACCGTCGAGGATTCTGCCAAGCGACACTACCGTCTCTACCGACATCGACTGCGCGAAACCAACGACACGATGGTCTTCGAAGAAAAAGACGAACGATTCCGCGTTGATGCGTTCCGCACTCGCAGCCAAGCCTACATTTTGTTAGGCGCAAATAGTCACACGACTTCGGAATGGCGCTATCTCAAAGCTGATAGTCCAACCGGGGAATGGAAACTAATCGCAGAACGCAAACAAGATCAGGAATACCAGCTCGATCATCACGGAGAGCTTTTCTATATCTTGACCAATGATAAAGGTCGCAATTTCCGCCTGGTGAGTGCACCGGTTTCCAATCCTCGCGATTCAAACTGGAGTGAACTCTTGGGACATAACCCCAGAATCATGCTCGAAGATGTGGATTGCTTCGCCAATCATC
>CAZMYG010000127.1:0-8744 GCA_964570465.1 uncultured Planctomycetales bacterium | reverse complement strand
CCGATCCCGGTGGTTCGATTGCTTCTTACTCTTGGAACTTCGGCGATGGCAGTTCCGCTAATGGTGTCTCGGTTTCAAAGAGCTACGCAAGTAGCGGAAACTTCAACGTGACGCTGACTCTCACTGATAACTGCGGCTCTTCCGCAATGGCGAGCGCTTCGATTTCGATCTCCGCTGCGAATCCCTGTGCAGGCAATACCGCACCCGTTGCGAATGCTGGTCCAGATCGCTCAGGCAATCCGAATCTTCCCATTCTCTTCTCGGCGGCTGGATCGAGTGACGCACAGAACAATCTCTCTCAGTACTGGTTTAACTTCGGTGATGGACAATTCACCGGTTGCAAAACAGTGCTAACGCTTCGCATGCTTTTGTAAATATTGGTTCTTACACTGTTCGTCTTTGGGTGAGAGATAACTGTGGTGCCATGTCGGCTTCGGATCTGGCGATTGTCACGATCGCGGCTCCGAATCCTTGTGCAGGAAACACTCCACCCAACGCGGTCATTACTTCGCCTGCTTCAGGACTTGTGAACCAAGTGCTCAATTTCTCCGGATTAAGCTCGAGTGATTCCACCGGCACGATTCAATCGTATGCGTGGAACTTTGGAGACGGGCAAACAGCGAACGGAGTGAATGTCTCGCATAGCTACGCGAGTGCGGGCGACAAAACCGTCACGTTGACCCTAACCGACTCTTGCGGCGCGAACGCATCGACCACGCGCGTCATCGTAATTTCTCAACCCAATAGTGCGCCCTTCCAAGTCAGCGCCGGAGTGGATCGCACGATCACTTTACCGACGAGCAGCGTCACCCTCACTGGTTCTGCGCAAGACGATGGTTTCCCCAATCCTCCTGGATCGCTTTCCTACTCTTGGATCAAACTCAGTAGCAATCCCGCCAGTGCGAGTGTGAATTTCTCTTCTCCCAACTCAGCGAGCACCAACGCGAGCTTCTCTGTCGCGGGCTCGTACACGATTCGCTTGACCGTTAGCGATAGCCAACTTTCTACAAGTGATGATCTGCTTGTCACAGTGAATCCCGCTCCCAATGCTTGTGCGGGTAACGCAGCACCGATTGCCAATGCAGGAGCGGATCAAACAGGAAATGTCGGTGCGACGCTTAACTTCAACGGCTCAGGCTCTTCCGATTCCAACGGGACGATCTCTTCCTACTCGTGGAACTTTGGAGATGGCTCGGCTCTTCAACCTGGTGTGAACGTTGCTCACAGCTTTGCAGCTGCAGGAAATTACACAGTAATTCTCACCGTCATCGACAATTGTGGCGCGAGCAGCATTTCTTCGCTTTGGGCAGCTATCGGAAATCCGAATGGGCCGCTTCAAGCAGATTTTCAGGTTTTGCAGTTGGCGCATGTGGATCCTGTTAGCGGAGAAGAAACTTGGGAAGAGGTTGGATCGACTCCGGACAATCCTGTGGAGAACGGTTTGCGCGTCCGGTTTGATGGCACTTTGTCGACGGGCGGTGTGTATTACACTTGGGTAATTAATTCTCAACACCCTACAAGTTTTACCCATAACATATTTTCCCCAACAACCTTTGGTGCGTTCTATGTAACACCAAATGAGGATTTGCCTGACACGGCTCCCGATCCAATACCTCAATATCAGGTGTATGTAACTTTGCGGATATACAAGAGCGATTGGTCACAACAGGACCCCTCCATAACAAAAACAATCTATCTATCTGGGCCTATGCGCCATCGTGATCATCTCCATCCGGATAATGCGAATGATCCGCAGTTCCTCGTGACAACTACTAGGCTCGCTGGTGATAAATTGTGGGCGGCCTCTCATGGGAATAGTTTTAATGAGGGAGGACAAATTGGCGTCATTGATGTTGCCGATCCGAGCAATCCAGGCGAGTTGCGCGTTTTTGATTATCAGACCCCTCCAGCACAAGCGATGGATATTAGAAAAATAGCGGTTAGCGTGCCAGATGCGCAGGGAGAGCCTAAGGTGTATGCGATCTCATATACGGGCTTTATGCGCATTTTTCGCGCTGATATGGAAAACCATATCCTTACTACTTTGCCGTCTGGGAGTTATTCACCGCAGCCGGCCATCGGTGGAGTCGCTTGCTCCGGAACGGATTATTTTTATATAGCAACAAGGGATGAGGCCAAACTGAAGACCTTTCTCTACGACACACAGAATCCTTCTTATTCGACTCAAATCCACACTTTGTCTCTCCCCGAAACTGTGCTCAATCAGAAAATTCATAACGTAGTTCAAATGAACGAAGATGTGCTGCTCCTAGACAACTCGAAGACCAGCAGTTCCTGTCTTGATCCTTGCGTCACCGTTGTTGATATTCGTAATCCTGCTCAACCATCCACTGTGACGGTGCTTAGGGGACTACAAGGTGGATCTTACGGATTTGCGACGACCGGGGCAGTCTCGGGTCGCAGAGCGGCAATAACAACAAGCTATGGATGGACAGTTTTGATCGAAGTGAACCCGTCTGACGATGGGTCGCTTGTTGTGCGTGAACTTGGCAAAATTCCTAAATATAGCTCGATAATTGGACTGGACAAAAACCATGTCTATTTTGGAGCTGAGTCAGAACCTTTCACTCATTGGGTATCAAAGTACGACATCCGAATGATTTCCTCTGGAAACGCAGATGCTTGTTATCTTATGGACGTCCGTCCGCCCATGTCGTACGGAGGGGCCAACGCTCTGACACTCGTAGAGGCATCAGAAGATTCTCCCGACCTGGGCAGCATTTTATATTATGGAGATGGAGGATTGGGAGGGAATGGAATCAAGACTATGAGTACCAGACGCTGTGAGCAAAACTGCCAATAAAAGGGATGAAGGGGGACATCCTGATCTTGCCCCGGTAAAACGGACACAGAGTTAAGTTGTTTTGTAGGTTCTTTCATAATCACTAGGGGACAGATAGTCGAGAGTAGAGTGCAATCGCTTGGAGTTGTAGAAGCGCTCGAGGTGAAGGGTGCCATCCTAAAGTTGTAAAGTTGTACCGAAAAGCCTCGTGAATTTTCGCGACGCGATTTACTCCAGCAAAGCGGTTCCGATTACCGCGGCAAATTTGGAAGCTCTCTGAAATTGCTCCAGCTTTTCAAGTACTAAGAGGGACACTGGTTATATTGTCGAATTCGCAAGCTCGCCCAAAGCCTCTCGAAAAGGAATCGCGAACACTCCTCTGTCAAACTTTTGTCGGCTCTCTCCCTGATAGACAATCCATCCACGAAAGGGTTTGTATTTTCCAACAGTTTCTTGAAGTGACTGCAAACCGCGAGCGTCTTGAGGGACGACTTTGCGCACGATTGAGATAAATCGCTGCAAATAAACCATTGTTCAGATGAGTTCCCTTTTCGCTGTTAGATTTCAACCAGCTTTTAGCTTGATGAGCAACTTGCGGAATTGAGTAGAAACGTCGGGCAGCTTTGCGTAGATAGCCTCCGACTGTGACTCGTTATAGGTATGCGTAGTTTCATTGCGCATGTTGACTATTTCGAGCCAAGAATCGTCATGTTCAATGAGTTTCTGCCTGAAGGCTTCGCGAAAACAGTTCTTGGGCGAAAAACATTCGAGACCATGTCTTTCTTTTAGAAACGCTTTCAGAGACTTCCAACCAAGATCAAAAGCAATTTCAAATCGCTGAATGCAAGAGTCTCTGATGAATTCATTCTTTGGCTGCGCTAAGGCTCTTTCGAGGTTGGAGACTGCTTTGCCAAATTGCTCTAGTAACGTTTCGTTTTTCTCCATGTTTATAGAATCGGCTCTGTAGTCCGTAAGGCAACCTCGCGAAACTGTGGAGCAACTCGCTGGAAATCGACCACTTCCACCAGATAGAGAGTGTGCAAGTCATCAAAATCCTCGCGGATCCTTGTCAGTACCGCACCAGACACAGGTTGATCGCCGTAGATCCCTACATCGATATCAGACCTCTCGCTGGCTGTTCCAGTAACACGAGAACCAAAATAAAAGAGGCGGTATTTTTGGAGGTCTAGATATCGACCGACCACTTCGCGAATCTCCTTGCTCAAACGATTTGCATCTTCGTGCGCTAATTCCATGAAGTTGAGGATTGTAAAGAGATTTTCCAGGAATTGGATAGTACTGCTCTCAGTTTCTAGCGATAGATATTCGCCCAGAGACTAAACGTTCCCGCTGTGTTCTGGTTCCAAATTGCAACCGGAGAATGATTGGAAGTCGCAACAATCTGGGGCGGAACAAAGCTTGTCAGATCCGCATTGTTCACATTGTCCGCGCAGAGATTGACTGTCGTCGCCCAGCTCGTATTCGCCGCCGTAAATTTGCTTGCATAGATTTGCCACACTGAAGATGCGCTCGTTTTTTCTCGCCAAAGCGCCATCGCATTACCAGCCGAATCGAGCATGGCGATTGCGGGCAAGGCCACTTGGCTTGGGTTATGGCTTGTGACTTTGACACCGGTCGGCATCCAAGAATTGTTCGCCGCGTTGTAGCGGTTGTAATAAATGTTGTTCGCATTCCCCACACCATCCGCTTGCTGCCACACAACCAAAGCATCCGCGCTCAAAGACTCACTCACCGCCAGCGAGGGGAAGCGCGCATCATTAGATTGATTTTCTAGCAGCAATGTCGGACTCCAGCCTGTTCCGTTGTAACGCGCAGCGTAAACATTTCTTGCCGAAGCAGCGCCTTGCGACCAAGTCGCAAACGCATTGCCGCTGAGATCCATTTTTAGCTGCATCGAATCGACATCTACGTTGTTGCTGTCGATATCCAGCGCGCTGAATGAAGTACTCGGCCAAGCGTTCCCGCCCGTGTAACGGTTGTAGAAAACATGCGAGCCCGGAGTTGTTCCCGTTTGAGTCCAGATGGCAATCGCCGTTGGATTGTTGGGATTGGAATCGATGACGATTCTTGTGTTGTCTGCTTCTAACGGAGTCGCTTGCGGCTGAACCTTCGCATCACTACCAAACCCATTATTCGTTCCTCCAGCAAATCCCAGCGCTGGATCCGGAGTAAATCGGCAAGAACGCAAAGTGCGCCGACTTCCCGTCGTTGTAAACCGTCTCCAACTAATCAAAGCGTGGCCTGCAGAATTCATACTGATGCGCGCCTGACTATGAACGGGACTTCCGTTTTGAGAAATCTGCTGTCGATCCGCGGGAGCTTGCCAACCACTTCCCGCAAAATACTTCAGCACATAGCTTTTCCCGGGATTTGTGTTGTTTTCAAAATTTGTCCCCTGAATCCAAACCGCCATCGCATTTCCATTTCCGTCCGCAGCGATCGCGGGAGAAATAGCATTGGGGCCGTCCGAACTTTGATTGAGCTGAACCGGACTTTCCCAATTGGCGCCATTGGCTTTTCGATTGGCGAAAATTCCTCCCGATTTTGCCCAAATGGCAAAAGTGTCTCCGTTTGAACTTTGATAAAGCTGATAGCTAGTTGAGTCCGCAAGCGAAAGCGCGCTATCTAAAGAGTTAGCAACATCCCAAGTTGGAACTGTCGATCCAGTTGTAAAACTAAAAGAAACCGGTGCACCCAAAGTCAGTCCTTGTGTATCGCTAATACTCGCTTCCAAGCTCACCGTGTAAGTGGTGAAGGGATCGAGCGCCGCAGCAGGCGTAAAAGTCGCCGTGCGATTACCGTTGGAAAAACTGATTGGCAGATTCGTCGTGACTCCGCCGGAAACAGTAAACACCGTTGCATTCACCGTGGAGGGATTGATCACCCCATTAAATGTCACAGAGATATTGGTATCGAGCGACACATCACTCGCGGCATCGAGTGGCGTACTCAAATTCGCGGAGAAATAATCTTTGACCGTGAATTCAATCGAAAAGAGCTCCGTCGTTGGGTTATCGAAGACATCTTCCACTCCCAAAACCGTGAATGTGTAACTCGTCAACGGCAACAAAAGCGGAGTGGGATGGAAAATGACCTGACTCGAGCCTTCGACATATTCAATCGTCCCTGGAATTGGAATGGTCGGCGCTGCAGTTCTAAAAAGATTGAAATTTCCGGGCTTGCCCAAAGTTTTGACTGTCAAACTCGCGGGATCCAAGGCTTCATTAAACTCAATTTGAATTCCAATATTAGGAACAACGCCAGTTTCTCCATTCGTAGGCATACTCGAGAGAATCACCGGAGGAGTTTGTTCCTTGGTGGTGAAACTCCACTCAACACTGGAATCTAGAATTTTCCCGTCTGCGCTTTCGATTCCTGGAGCCAAAAACACACTGTATTGAGTTTCTTCATTGAGCTCGGAGCTAGGCGTGAAAACCGCTGTGTGTGTGAGCGCATCGTAAGCAACGGCGCCTTCAATTTTCCCGGAAAAACCCTCTACGGTTCGATAAACCAGAAAAGAGTCCTGATTTAGGCTCTGCTCCGAAACGGCTTCTGTGAAGCCTGCATAAACCCGAGCGAATTTACTGACACCGACTTCTCCATCCGCCGGAACAATCAAATTCAGAAAATCCTCGCCAAGAATGACTCTGGGAGTTCCGCCAGAGCCACCACCGGATTTCGAACAACTAGCAAAACAAGCCAACAACAGAAACAATAACTTACGGTACATCACTCACCTTACGCCAACGATCGGTCTCGACATAACTCACACCTAGTTCCGTCTCTCCTTCGAGGTGGAAAATCAGTTCGTCCCCTTCCGCTTCGAATTCGATGAGGTCAAAGGGGCTTTGAGGATTCAGTAAATCGATGGTTCCAGAGAGTCGCTCATCGGAATCAAAATTGATGAGATAGTCATCGATCAAAACAGACTCAACACCTTCGGTTGTAATGATTTGCTCTAAAGCAATATCACTAATTCGAAGAGAACCGCTCCAACTGCTGTAATCTTCTTCCGTCAATAATTGATCGAGCTCGGTCAAAATCGAAAACTCCACCAATTCATAGCGTCCTGTTCTGAACACGCTGACATCTGTAGAAGTCGCACTCGAACCTTCTTTGTGCTGGCACTGGATTGAAGTGATTACCAGAGCGAAAAGCAGCGATTTTCTGGCAAAATTCATGATTTTCCTTAGAGATTTCAATTCCTTCTAATTTCCCAAAGGGTCGCAGTATAACGGCTCTTCCCCAGGGTCAAGCCCACTCACAGAAATCTCATCTTGCGCTTGCAGATCACTAGCAATCGAAGCCTAACTTTTCTCGCCAATGTCTCCCAAGCGGGGACGGGTTGTTTCTCATAGATTTCATCAAGGGGGAATGGGCCAATCGTGTGGAAGTGGCAAGTTCTACTAGCTGTTGTTCTAGTCATGGCGATTCCGAATAAAGAGTCTTTCTCGCAGGAGCAAAGCGGCTCAATTCGTGGCATTGTCTATGACAAGGAATTCGATCTGCCTCTTTCTGGCGCGCTCATCACCATTGTCGAGACCGGGCAAAAGACCAACACTACCGATCAAGGCAACTTTGTTTTTACTCACGTTTTGACAGGCCGTTACACCTTAATCATTTCCAAGGACGGCTATGCCAGACAGGTTCGCGCCAATGTCTTGGTAAGCCCAAACGAATTAACGGACGTAGAAGCTGCACTTTCCGGCGAATTCACCGAGATGGAAGAGTTTGTCGTTCAAGACATTCTTCCCTTGGGAGGAGCTACAGAAGAATCGCTACTTAAGCTTCGTTTCGAAAGCGCGGCGTTGATGGATTCGATTAGTTCAGACTTGATGAGTCGCGCTGGAGTAGGCGACGCGGCAAGCGCTTTAAAACTCGTCTCCGGTGCTTCGATTCAAGACGGGAAATTCGCCGTGATTCGCGGACTGCCCGATCGTTATGTCAGCTCACAAATGAATGGAGTCCGACTGCCAACTGCAGATGAAGACAAGCGCGCGGTCCAGCTCGATCAGTTTTCCACTTCCGTTATGGAAAGCATACAAGTCAGTAAAACGTTCACGCCCGATCAACAAGGAGATGCTTCGGGAGGAGCTGTGAATCTACGGCTTAAATCCATCCCCGAAGAGCCCATTCTGCAATTCTCTTTTCAAACCAGCCATAACAGCGAAGTGAGAGATCGCGATGATTTCGTGACCTATCACGGAGGCAAGCGCGACGCACAAATCAACAATCTAGGTCAAGACTGGGTTGGAGAGGTTGGTGTTTTCGATGGGAAGGCTCCTTCTGAATACAAATGGACAATGACAGGCGGTGGCAAATATCAATTCGACAACGGAATCAAAATTGGCGGACTGGCTAGCGTTCTCTACGAAAGAGACGTGACCTACTTCGACGATGCCGTCGACGACAAGAAATGGGTCTATCAGCCCGGCCAGCCGATGAGCCCACAAACTTTTCAAGGCGATGTTTCCTTGCTCAATTTCAAAACTTCCCTCCTCGATAGGAAAGAAACTCATATTGAAGAAACTCGAAGTGAGCTTTTGATCGCTGGCGCCGAAACGGAAAACCATTCACTAAGCGTTGTCTACCTCCACACGAATTCGACAGAAGATCGAGCGGATCTATCCATCGACACGAGAGGGAAAGAATACTTCTTTCCCGGACACGATCCCAACGATCCCAACAGCCCAGGAAATAGCACGACAAATCAAAACGCTGCCCCCTATCTCCGATTGGAGACTTTAGAACTCACCGAAAGAAGAACAGCAACTTTTCAAGTCAACGGACGACATCGTTTTCCAACCGAAAATCATGGAATTGATCACTTCTTGCTCTTTCGCTCGCCTGAACTCGATTGGACCGCTTCAAGAAATTACGCAGATCTAGGCCAACCGGATAAACGTCTATTAGGAGCCCT
>CAZMYG010000126.1:0-8862 GCA_964570465.1 uncultured Planctomycetales bacterium | reverse complement strand
AACCTTTATTGAGATGAGCGGATTTGTCTGGCTCTCCACCCAGAATCAAAGTCGCGCCTTCGTCGATACCTATCTTCACATAGGAATCAACTGTTTTGAGTTGTTGCTGAGAAACGACTGGCCCTACATCGACAGAATCATCAAGCCCATTCCCAAGAGTCAACTTTTTCGCGCGAGCGAGAAAAAGCTCCGTGAATTTTGACATGACTTTTTCGTGAACGATCAATCGTGAAGTCGCCGTGCAACGTTGTCCGCTCGTACCGAAAGCACCCCAAACCGCGCCTTCTACAGCGAGCTCGAGATCGGCGTCTTCCATCACGATTTGTGCATTTTTCCCACCGAGTTCGAGAGAGAGTTTTTTGAGCTGACGACCACAAATTTCTCCGAGCTTGCGCCCGACTTCGCTCGATCCTGTAAATGAAATCAAACGAACCTTGGGATGTTCGGCGAGAGGTTGTCCGACTTCGACACCGCCTCCATACACCACATTCACCACACCTGGAGGCAAACCTGCATCGACCAAGGCCTTCACAAAGTGATGAACGCTTAACGGCGTGAGTTCCGCTGGCTTGATCACCATGGTATTTCCGCAAATCAACGCGGGGAAAATTTTCCAAGAAGGAATTGCCATCGGAAAATTCCACGGCGTGATCAGTCCGCAAATTCCAACGGGCTGGCGAATCGACATGCCGAATTTGTTAGGCAATTCGACAGGAACCGTATCGCCGAACAGTCTTCGCCCTTCGCCTGCAGCATAAAAAGCCGTGTCGATGGCTTCCTGTACATCACCACGAGTTTCCTTGAGAACCTTTCCCATTTCTCGAGTCATGTCGCGCGCACAATCCTCTTTGCGCTCGACCAAAATCTGTCCCGCTCGATAGAGAATCTCCGCGCGTTTGGGAGCTGGGGTCAAACGCCAAGCATCCAAAGCCCGCCCCGCCGCTTCTACTGCAGCTTCGACATCGCGTTTGTCACTCTGAGGAAAAAGCCCAATCAACTCGGAAGGATTCGCTGGATTGCGATTCTCGAAATATTCCCCGCTCGCTGATTCGACCCATTCGCCGCCAATGAAATTGAGAAATTTCTCTGCCATGAGATTCTCCGGAAAAAAACAGGATTAATAGGTTGGATTTTTACTTTATACCAGAAGCCCGCTTCGCCATGACGCTGTGTTTGCGGCTATAGGCAAAATAAATCACAAATCCCAAAGCGAGCCACGCACCCAATCGCCACCAATTGGCAACCGGTAACGAAAACATAAGCATGAGACAGGAAAGAATGCCTAAGACAGGAACTAGAGGAACCATAGGACAGCGGAATGGACGCGCCGCTTCCGGATGTTTCTTCCTCATAATCAAAACAGCGGCGCAAACAATCACGAAAGCAAGTAGTGTCCCAATATTCGTCAGATGAAGTAAAGCATCAATCGGTAATAGCCCCGCGAGCAGGGCGACAAAAATACCAACCAAAATCGTACTTCTCCAGGGTGTACGGAATTTGGGGTGCACATCGCTAAAAAACTTCTGTGGGACCATGCCGTCACGAGCCATGGCGAGGAAAACTCTCGGTCCACTGAGCATCATGACGAGCAAAACCGAAGTAATTCCCGCCACACCGGCTGCAGCAATGATGAATTCTGCCCAAGGTAATCCAACGTGTTTAAAGGCATCCGACACTCCTGCATTCACGCTGATCTGTTCGTATTTCACCATTCCCGTCAGAACCGCCACGACAGCGACATAGAGAACTGTACAAATCAGCAAGGAAGCGACAATTCCGATGGGAACATCTCGCTGTGGGTTCTTCGCTTCCTCTGCGTGAGTCGAAACCGAATCGAACCCTATATAGGCAAAAAAGATGATTGCTGCACCCGCAAGCATTCCAATGGGCTCTCCGCCCGCGTTGGTTTGCCCTCCAATCGCATGCCCAAAGAAGCTCAGCCCCGAATAACCAAAAGGAGCGAAGGGCTCCCAGTTTTCAGGATTGATATAAAAGGCTCCAACCAGAATCACAAAAAGTACTGCTGCAACCTTTAAGAAAACCATCATGGCGTTGAAACTTGCGCTTTCTTGAATTCCCTTGACCAAAACCACAGTGACAATCGCGACAATGATGACTGCAGGCAAATTGATAATTCCCCCAGTCGCAACAAATTCTCCATTCTGATAAACGATTGGCGGCCCGCTCAACGCTGTTGGAAAAGCAATTCCAAATTTTGCCAGTACGCTTTGAAAATATCCGGACCAACCATTGGCGACTGTTGCAGAACCTACCGCATATTCGAGAACGAGATCCCATCCTATGATCCAGGCAAACAATTCCCCAAGGGTTGCATAAGCATAGGTGTATGCCGATCCAGCAACCGGAACCATCGAAGCAAACTCCGCATAACAGAGTGCGGCAAAAACACAGGTGAGACCGGCAACCACGTAGGAAAGCATCAAAGCGGGTCCTGCAACGCTATGTGCTGCTGCCCCGGTGGCGACAAAAATCCCTGCCCCGATGATGGCACCAACCCCGAGTGCCGTTAGTTGTACTGGGCCCAGAATGCGCCGAAGGCGATTCTCACTCTTCATCTCTTCTTGTAATAGAGAGAGTGGCTTTCTAGCAAATAATTGATTTCCCATTCCTCCTCCTAAGATTTTTCTGCGTTCTGCGCCGATTTGGCCCAAAGAAAATATACGGGGATGCCTGTGAGAACAATGATTAAGCCGGGCCAAGTCATCTGCGTTTTATAACCAACCAAAACTAGCATGATGAAGCTTGCCGCAACGATATACATCAAGGGAACCAGCGGGTAACCGAAGGCGCGATACGGTCGCTCAGCGTTGGGTTGTTTACGGCGTAATACAAATAATCCAATGATGGTCAATACATAGAAAAGCAAAATCGCAAACACGACATAATCGAGCAGATTGCTATAGAGATTGCCGTAGCTCACCGTTCCCGCCGCATCAACATTTCTTGTGCGGGGCAAAATCAACAAGCAGGCCCAGACACATTGCAGGATTAAACCGACGGCGGGCACTTGATGTTGATTGAGCTTTGCAACCGGGCGGAAGAAGAGTTTGTCTTTCGCCATGGCGTAATAGACTCGAGCGCCCGCGAGAACGAGTCCGTTATTACAGCCGAAAGTAGAAATCACAATCGCTACTGCCATCACCGTCGCCCCCACTGGACCAAAAATCGCATTTAATGCGGCGGTTGCAACGCGATCGTCTGGAGCTGTTTGAATTTGAGAGAGAGGTAAGGTCAGGAGATAAGCAACATTCGCAAGTAGATAGAGTAGAACCACACATCCCGTACCCGCAGCCATCGCAAAAGGAACTGTCTTACGAGGCTCTTTCACTTCGCCCGCTGCGAAAGTGATATTGTTCCAAGCATCTGCTGAGAAAAGCGAACCAACTTGTGCCACGCAGAGAATCACGATCAAAGCAGCGCCGCCCATCGAAGCGGAAAGAATCGGAAGAAAATCAAAACCCGGCGCGATGGTTTTAGGATTCTGAACTTGCCAGAGCTGAGAGAAGTTTGCAGAAATCGCTTCGGCGTTGGCTCCGATAAAAATTCCAACCGCAATCAATCCCAGCAAAGCGAAAATCTTGGTCACGGTGAAACTGTTTTGAATCCATTTTCCTAAACGCAGCCCGCGAGTGTTGAGATAGGTCAGAAGCACCAACATCAAAATGGCGACGAGCTGCTGATAAGAAAGACTCACGGCATAGGAAGAGGAAATTTCTACGGGCGGGATAATCCAAGCGTTTGGGGAAATCGAAGGAAACAAAACGCCGAGATAGCGCGCAAAGCCAACCGCCACGGCCGCGATCGTTCCCGTTTGAATGACAAGGAAAAGAGTCCAGCCATAGAGAAAACCAAAAAGTGGCGAATAAGCTTCGCGGAGAAAAACATATTGCCCACCCGCCGCAGGCATCATCGAGGAAAGTTCCCCATAAGAAAGCGCAACCGCGAGAGTCAAAACACCGGTAATAAGCCAGGCCAAAAGCAACCCACCCGCCGAACCAGTCACCTGAGCAATTTCCGCGCTGACGAGAAAAATTCCTGAACCAATCATCGAGCCGGCCACAATCATCGTGGAATCAAAACGGCCTAACTCGCGAACGAAAGAACTGTTTTCGCTTTTTGTAGAAGTGTTTGTGGGGTCCAGAGTTTTCAAGCTCAAAAGTTGGGCGGAATCTTAGCGAAGTAGAACGAGCCAGGCACGAGCTTTTCTCCTGAATCTCAAAGGGGACTTGTGAAAACCGGATCGAGCGGAGAGATTCAGCAAAGTGAAAGCGTTCTCATTTACTAGCAAAATGCGCATTCGTCTCGAGAGAGACTTTGAGGCGAACTATGCCGAAGGGCAGAGACTTCGCGGTCCCACGCTCACCGTCATCGCAAAATCGAATGGTTTAGAAAATGCGCGGCTTGGAATTTCCGTCGGCAAAAAGAAGATGAAACGCGCCGTCGATCGCAATCGTTTCAAACGACTCGTGCGCGAGGCCTTTCGACTGAATCCCAACAAAATCCCCCAAGGTTTTGACTATATCGTGATCCCCAATCGCGGCGATTCGCCTTTTTCTCTGCAATCCATTTCTGTGGAGTTGACCGAACTCGCCTCGCGGGCTAGAAAACGTTCTTCGTGAAAGCATTTGCCATTTCCTTTTTCCATTCGCTGCGAGCCCTGTTTTCAGGTTTCTTACCTGGAGCTTGCCGCTTCTACCCCAGTTGTTCGCATTACATGGCGGCGAACCTGGAAAAACGTGGAATGATTTTTGGAATGCTGCGAGGTTTTTGGAGAATTTGCCGCTGCCATCCTTTCTCGCGCGGCGGTTACGACCCTGTGGAATAAAACATGAAAACGAAACTAGCTCTGATTGGATTTTCCCTTCCCCTACTTCTTGCTTGCGGCTCTATTTCCAAGCCTGGTCCTTTGGATTCGCCCGAGGAAACGCATTTGAGAAATCTCCGCCAACTTACTTCTGGTGGAGAGAATGCAGAAGCCTATTTTTCCTTTGATGGCAAGGAAATCGTTTTTCAATCCACTCGCGGTGATTATCCCTGCGATCAAATCTACAGCATGGATTTGGAAGGAAAAAATCTGCGACGAATCAGCAACGGCCAGGGTCGCACGACTTGTGGATATTTTTATCCGGACGGAAAACAAATCATCTATGCCTCGACTCATTTGCAATCTGCGCAATGCCCACCCAAGCCCGATTATTCGAAAGGCTATGTCTGGGCTCTTTACGACTTCGATCTCTGTCTTTCTCAAGTCGATGGCTCCAGACATGAAGTGATTTCGAAAGCGCCAGGCTATGACGCGGAGGCGACGATTTCTCCTGACGGCAAAAAAGTGGTTTTCACTTCCCTGCGCAACGGCGATCTCGATCTTTACACGATGAATCTCGATGGCAGCGAAGTCACACAAATCACCAAAGACATTGGTTATGACGGAGGAGCTTTTTTCTCTCCCGATAGCAGCCAACTCGTCTATCGCGCCGATCATCCGACTGAAATTGATTCGATTAACGAATATCAGTCCTTATTGAAAACAAATCTCGTGCGTCCTTCACGCATGGAAATCTTTGTAGTCAACGCAGACGGAAGCAATCGTCGACAGATCACAAACAATGGCGCCGCGAATTTTGCACCGTATTGGCACCCAGACGGGAAAAAAATTATTTTCGCTTCGAATCTGCACAATCCCAAAGGACGCGACTTTGATTTGTACTTGATCAACGTCGACGGCAGCGGATTACAGCGAATTACTCAAAACCCAACATTCGATGGATTCCCCATGTTTTCTAAGAATGGTAAGAAATTGCTTTTTGCTTCCAATCGTTTTGGAAAAGCAAAAGGTGAAACAAATATCTTTCTTGCCGACTGGGTTGATTCTTTCACGCCCTAGTTTTCGAAAAGAAAATTATTTTTCTCTGAAAATGTTCTTCCTCGATTGATGAGGCGGGAATAGATTCCGCACATGAAGGGTGCCAAGAATTCGCAGAACGGTTCCCCGAACGGTTCAATCGGGAAAATCATTCCTGATTCACGTTCAAAAAAACGAGCGTTTCTCTCGCATCCCGTCAAAGCTGTACAAATCAAAAACGATCAAACCGTTGCAGATCTACTCGAGCAAATGCAAGGCATGTCGATTCAGGCGAGAAATCTCGGCATTTGCGCATCTGTGTTGAAAAAAATGTTGAGTGATCCAGGAAGGCCGACGATTTTTTTAGGTCTTGCCGGTCCCTTGATCGCAGCAGGTTTGAGAAAAGTCATTCGAGATTTGATTGCGCAAGGCGCTGTCGATGTCGTTGTTTCGACCGGAGCCATTCTTTATCAGGACATCTATCAAGCTCGCGGCGCCAAACATTATCAGGGCAGTCCCGATGCTGATGATGAGCAATTGCGTCAGCTTCGCATCAATCGCATCTACGACACCTATGTCGATGAAGAACAATTTTGGGAAACCGATCATTGGTGCGCGCAAATCGCGGAAGAATTAGAGCCACGAGTTCATTCCAGCCGTGAATTTTTGAAAGCTGCGGGTTCGAAACTTTCTGACCCTGATTCCATTGTCAGAACTTGTTATGAGTTGGGAATCCCGATTTTTTCGCCGGCACTCAATGACAGTTCGATTGGAATTGGACTGACCGAGCATTATCACAAAGCCGTTCAAGAACGGCGAACACCCGCGAGTATTGATTCCATACGCGACAATTACGAGATCAGCCAAATCGCTGTTCAGTCCCCAAAAACTGCCGCCATTTTTGTCGCAGGTGGAGTTCCCAAAAACTACATCAATGACGCTGTTGTCATGAGCTATCTCTTTGGCGAGGAACGCTCACATTCTTATGCCATTCAACTCACCACTGCGGTCACTGCAGATGGCGGACTTTCTGGTTCAACGTTTTCCGAAGCGCGAACCTGGGGCAAGGTTCAAAAAGATGCGGACTTTGCGATGGCTTGGGTAGAGCCCAGTGTGTCTCTACCTTTACTTGCGAGTTATGTTTTGAATCGCCAACTCAGCACGAATCGATCGCGGCTCCAATATCAATGGCGTGGCGAGATTCTTGAATCACTTCAAGCGGGTTCTCCAAAAAGACCATCGCCCAAACGTTCGCGCGTCACTCTTTGATTTCATGAAAAAACGCTTTCTCCTTTTGGGAATCGCAGGAACCTTCTCCGCCGTATCGCTGGACTTGTGATAGTCGGCATGCAAGCGCACTTTACGAAGAAATGGCGTTCATTGAACACCTCCTCGTTCCAGTGTTTCTAGTCGTTCTTTGCTAGGCGTGTAATTGGGGTCTAGCTCTAAAGCCTTTTGGTAGAATTCTTTGGCCTGCAACTTCGACTCGCTGATATAGGAAGTTTTTTCGAAAAAAGTTCCAAACGTATGAAACCCTACAGCTGTCTGCTTGAAGGCTGGAAAGTTAAGCTCCAACTGGCGATCTCCTTCCTTCATCGTCAACTCAATAAATACAGCTAGATGAAATAGCGATTCCTGTCGATTCGCTTCTATTGGAGATTTCAGCAAACTCAAAAATAAGCCCCGCCGGTATTGGTAATTTCTTGGCTCTGCAGCCACAGCGCCATGCAATACACGAATAATTTCTTTTTCAATTTCCGATTCGTCTCGAGTATTCCCTTGCTCAATCGCATCCAATAGTCCGTTCAGAGAAGCTGCATGATTTCCAATATCTGAGAGGCTAGGGCAATAGGTTTTTAATTGGAGCAAAAAATCTTCGCCCGTTAATTCCAAAATCGCTTCGCAAATTTTTTCCGTATTGATTGGGATTTTTTCGCTCAACTTTGTGAACAACTTTGGAATGAAATCTTTCCCATGTCTTTCGGCTAAGCCTCGAATCTCTTTTGTTGCATAAAAATAATGCGCAGCTGAAGCAGCTTCGTAGAAATCGTGTGTTTGTGTCGGGCCTAGCTCCAGAAATTTCCCCTCCAGATCCGCTCGAGGCCAGGCCAAAAGATTTACCTGTTTCTTTTCTGCCTCATATTGTTTCTCCATTTGGGGGCCGTAAAGAGCCTCGAGATAATCTTGCTCAGAAAATACTTGGTGTATGGCTTCATGAGCTAAATAGTTGGCCATGCCATCGTGAAACCATCTTGCCAAAGGATCCGCGACACGAAATTTCCACAGAATTGACCCTTCAGCAACTTCATGGCAGGCAAGAAACCAACGAGCTTTTGGAGAAGAAAAATATTCGATGGGAAATTCACCCACTGGCAATTGAATCTTTTCCCGCATTCTTTCTGACATACTGTCGAGAAAATACTCCCAATTCTCTCCTCTGCTGTCTTCCCCTGGAAACAATGGCATATATGAAGCGAGAGCTTCTCTCGAATTGCCAAAAGTAGAAATCTTCGTGCTTTCTCCAATATTAGATATGTGAACTCCCACACCCATAGAACAAACGATCTCTTGCGATTCCACATCGTAAAAAAAATAGGGCAGTTTTTTTTGCACGAACTCTTCAAAATCCACAATGCGGATGCGCTTCAAAGAAATGATGTCGCGAAAATCTTGCAGAAAAGTAGCACTCGACTCTGTGACTTTAAAAACCTCGTCAAAAATCTTTCTGCTTTTTTCTATTTGTTCTGAAGAGAGGCCTAGCGGAGCAATGGTTGCTTGAAAAAGTTGATTTGCTTTTTCTTCTCGACTTGCAGGATCTTTGGAGATTGCAGTGACCTCCTCTTTCGAACTCTGCAATTTTTCGTCAAGCCAATTATAGATCGGAGAAAATTTCTCCCGGTACTTTTGGATTTTGGCCGCGATCTCTTCTACGAATTCTTCATCGCCTGGCTTGAGGTAGTACTCAACCCCATCTCTTTCGATTTTGTAATAAGGAGCTG
>CAZMYG010000125.1:0-8946 GCA_964570465.1 uncultured Planctomycetales bacterium | reverse complement strand
GAGTGGATGAAACTCCCTGCGTGTCTTGCAAACTTTGCGAACAGGTTTGTATTAAAGGCGCGATTGTTGTGGGGCGAATTCAGGATTTCCCGATGACAACGGGATTTTCTTATCAACCTGGCGCTGTTTAATAGCGACTACAACAACGACGCAGACCTCAAAGAATCTCGTCCGTATTTTCGCCGTACTCGATCAACGCCTGAAGCTAGTCTTGCACCCTTCTCTTCACGGGCCTGATCCGTAGAAGAATCGCCAAACAATTCCAGCTGTACAGGCCCACGCACGTCTTCGAGTTGAGCCAAAGCAACGCCTAAAAGCCGCACGGGTTTTTTCAGTTCAACACGCTCGAGTAACTCGCGAGCGACTGCATAAATTCGCGGCCCCAAATTCGTCGGTAAATCTAAAGTCGTACTGCGAGTCAGCGTTTCAAAATCGGAAAAGCGAAGCTTGAGAAACACCGCTCGACCTCGTAAACCGCGGGAACGAAGTTCATAACCCAACTCTTCGGAATACTCCAAAAGTCGTGCCCGCAAGAATTCGAGATCACTGACATCCTTTTCAAAAGTCCGCTCCATGCCCTTGGACTTTTCTTGACGCTCGGCAATCACAGGACGTGGGTCAATGCCGTTTGCAAAATCGTGCATGCACTCTCCAAAAGCGCCAAACTGTTTTGCAATTTCCTCTTTCGGATAGCGCGCAAGATCCCCAATGGTCTGAATCCCCAATTTCTGAACCTTCGGCAGAGTCTTCTTCCCCACGCCAAACATTTTCTCGACAGGCAAAACACCAATTTTGGCCACAGCCTCCTCAGCGCGAATGACAAAAAGCCCGTCTGGCTTCTTCCAATCGGAAGCGAGCTTGGCCAGGAACTTATTGGGCGCAACGCCCACCGAAGCGATTAACCCCAATTCTTCCCGAATTCTCGTTTTGATTTTCGCCGCGATATTTTCTGCATCTCCAAAAAGCGCATCGCAACCTTTGACGTCCAGAAAAGCTTCATCTAACGAAAGCGGCTCTACGAGCGGAGTAAACTCGCGCAAAATGTTCATGAATCGGCGACTCTCGCTGGTGTATTTCTCAAAATTTCCCGGCAACAGAATGGCTTCTGGACATAACCGCAAGGCTTGGGCTGTCGGCATGGCAGAGTGGACACCAAACTTCCTTGCTTCATAAGAAGCGGCGGCGACAACTCCACGACGAGCGCTGGGACCGCCGACAATCACCGGCTTGCCGCGCAACAGCGGATTATCTCGCTGCTCAATCGACGCGTAGAACGCGTCCATATCGACGTGAAGAATGGATGGGGTTTCTGACATAGAAGGGAAGAAACAGTTTAGGCGATGGTTGCGAGTGTAGCTAGGTCGTGTAGTCGGCGTTGATTCGGATATAGCCTTCGGTGAGATCGCAGGTCCAGTAATTGGCCTCGGCCTTGCCTTGATGCAACTCGATTCGAATCAACACATCACTAGAAGCAAAGGCTTTTTTCTTCTCCTCCAGAGAAACGGAAACAGGAGCACCCTTTTTGAACAGACAAACTCCTCCCACGAAGATTTCAATTTTTTCGAGATCAAGTTCCACGCCAGAGCGCCCCGCCGCCGCGAGAATTCTTCCCCAGTTTGGATCTCCGCCAGCAACTGCCGTACGAACCAGTAATGAACTAGCGACCGTTTGTGCTAACTGCTCTGCTTCTTTTTCTGCTCTCGCTCCACGAACGGCCACTTCCAAAAGTTTCTTCGCCCCTTCTCCGTCCCGCACAATTTGCAAAGACAGCGAACAGGAGATTTGCAGTAAACCTTCGCGCAATTGTTCGCTCGATAATCGAACTCCAGATTGACCGGAGGCTAAACAGAACAGCGAATCATTTGTCGAAGTATCTCCATCCACGCTGATTCGATGAAAGCTGCGATCGGTCGCGAAGCGTAGCGACTCTTTTAATTCTTTTTGCGAGACATCTGCGTCGGTAAGTATCAGCGCCAACATGGTCGCCATATTGGGGTGAATCATTCCCGATCCTTTGGCTACACCAAAAAAGCGAACGGTTTTGCCATTCACGGAAATCTCGGCGCTAGCGGTTTTGGTTTTTGTGTCCGTTGTCAAAATGGCGTTAGAAAAATCCTCCATCCCATCTGGAGAAAGTTTCTTCACAAGCGCCGGCAAGGCATTCTGGATTTTTTCGCTGGGCAGTAAAACTCCAATCACTCCCGTAGAAGCAACGAGCACAGAACCCGGAAATTCTCCTAACAATTCCGCGAGAGAAGCACTCGTCTCTACCGCTGCTTGCATTCCTGCTTCGCCCGTTGCCGCATTGGCACATCCGGAATTGAAAAGAATGGCGCTGATTTGTCCCTGGCTTTGCTCGATTCGTTCTGCGGAGAGCAACACTGGCGCGGCTTTGACTTGATTGGTCGTGAAAAGCGCCGCTCCGACTGCTTTAGGCTGAGCTCGGATCAGTCCCAGATCTAAACGATTGGAATATTTGATGCCGGCCTCAACGGCCGAAGCGGTAAATCCCAGAGGTAATTTCATTCAAGTACTTGAAGCATCGCAATTTCATCGCAACCTTCACGCTTGGAACAGAAACGACAATCGCGCCAAGCTTTTTGTGGCAAGGAAGCGGGATCGACGATGTGAAAGCCAAGTTTTTTGAAAAATCCCGGGACATAGGTGAAGGCAAAAACACGAGCGGCACTTCTGCGTTTTGCTCGTTTCACTAAGTAGTCAACGATCTCGCGTCCATAGCCCTTGTCTAAGAAGTTCGAGCTGACCGCAATCGAACGCAGCTCTGCTAAATCGGGCCCATAAAAAGAGAGGGCGCCGCAAGCAATGACTTGGCCCTCGCATTCGAACACAACAAAGTCACGCAAAGTGCCTAAAACTTCCTTAGGCTTACGGGCAAGCATTTTGCCTCGATCCGCCCAAGAATTGACAATCTCGCAAATCGCCGCCACATCCTTGCGTTTTGCGGCGCGCAAAGAACAAATTGCTGCGCTGCTCGTTTTCATCTCGATCCGTTAAGCCTCGATTTCAGTTTCTTGATGGCCTCACCGACTCGCGCCGGAGCCGTTCCACCCTCAACATCGTGAGAACAAACAGAAGTTTCAATTTGTAAAGAATCAAAAAGATCCTGAGCAAACGCTTTAGAAATTTTTTGATATTCGCCCAAAGGCAAACTGCGCAAATCTTTTCCTAATTCCAAACATCGGCGAACTGCCTGCCCGACAAAGCCGTGTGCATCCCGGAAAGAAACTCCTCGACGAACAAGATAATCCGCGAGATCCGTAGCCGTAGAAAAACTGCCGTTCGCGGCTTCACGACATTTCTCCACATCGAGAGTCAAATGCCCGAGCACCACAGCAATGACACGCAAACTCGCATGAACGGTATCAATGGAATCAAAAACAGCTTCTTTGTCCTCTTGCAAATCCTTGTTATAGGCTAGAGGCAAACCTTTGAGAGTATTGAGAAAACCCATCAAGTGACCGAAGACGCGTCCACTTTTCCCACGAATCAATTCCAGAGGGTCGGGATTCTTCTTCTGCGGCATTAAGGAAGAACCCGTAGCTATGGCATCCCCAAGTTGCACAAAACCTGCTTCATTGGTTGCAAAGAAAATTAAATCTTCTGCAAGTCGTGAAAGATGTGTCATGGTCAACGCGCAAGCGCTGAGCATTTCAACGACATAGTCGCGATCGGAAACAGCATCGAGAGAGTTCGCCGTTGGCAAAGCAAAACCAAGACGTTTGGCCAAGCGATTGCGATCAATGGGATAGGAACTCCCGGCGAGCGCACCAGAACCCAACGGACAACGATCGGCTCGAGAAATCGCATCTGCAAATCGCGCACGATCGCGTTCGAACATTTCGATATAGGCGAGACACCAGTGAGCAAAAAGCAAAGGCTGTGCACGTTGCAAATGGGTATAGCCCGGCAGAATTACGGTTTGATTTTTCTCGGCAAGCGCCAAAAGTGCTTTCTGAGTTTGAGAAAAAGTCTGATCCAACTCTCTTGTCGTGCGCCGTAACCACAAACGCAAATCGGTGGTTACTTGATCGTTTCGCGAGCGACCCGTATGCAATTTCTTCGCAGATTCGCCAACAATCGAGGCGAGCGCTTCTTCCACAAAGGTATGAATATCCTCCACAGGAGAAGAAAGAATCCACGCTGGGTCTTTTGCCGCCTTGGAACGAATCGTATCGAGTCCTTTTAAAATAGCGTCGCGCTCGAGAGCGGAAAGCACTCCGATTTCTCCCAATTCCTCGGCCCAAGCCGCAGACGCTTCAAGTTCTGCGAAAAGCAAACGATGATCGACAACCAAAGAGTCATTGAAACGTTTGATTTCTGGATCGGTTTGCTGTTCGAATATTCCACCCCACATCGCCATGTTAGCGCTGCTCCTTTGTAGGGGCGGCGCATGCGCTGCCCCTACGAATCCGCTCCGGCAGAGAAACTAAACGAATGAATCCACCTGCGTCTTTTTGATCGTAGACGGCTTCTTCACCAAAGGTCGCGTAATCCACGGCATACAAAGAATGCGGAGATTTGCGAGCGATGGCCGTTGCCTGTCCTTTGAAGAGCCGCACACGCACTGTACCCGTAACCGTTTCTTGGCTCTTCGCAAAGAAAGCTTCCAAAGTTTCGCGCACCGAAGTAAACCAAGCGCCATCGTAAATGAGATCTGCATAACGCAGCGCGAACTCTTGTTTGAGATGGGACAATTGTCGATCGAGAGTCAATTGTTCGAGCGCCTGATGCGCTTCGACCAGAATCGTTCCACCTGGAGTTTCATAGGCGCCGCGTGATTTAATTCCGACAAAACGGTTTTCGACAAGATCAATACGACCGACTCCGTGTTCGCCACCCAAACGATTCAATCGTTCCACTAGTGCAACCGGGTCGAGTTTTTCTCCATCGAGTCCAACGGGATTTCCTTGCTCAAACTCAACTTCTACAAAAGCTGGTTTTTCTGGAGCCTGAAGCGGCGACTTCGTTAAAAGCCACACATCCTCCGGTGCGGCCTGCGCAGGATCCTCGAGCACTCCACCTTCATGAGAGATATGCCAGAGATTGCGATCGCGGCTATAGAGTTTTTTCAAACTCTGAGAGACGGGGATTTTGTGCTCTTCCGCATAACGCAATAAATCCTCTCGCGAACGAAGATTCCACTCTCTCCAAGGTGCAATCACCTTGAGATCCGGAGCCAACGCAGCATAGCCTCGCTCAAATCGAACTTGATCATTGCCTTTGCCCGTGCAGCCGTGAGCCAAAGCATCCGCTCCCGTTTTCCGCGCGGCGGCGACTTGCGCCTTGGCAAGTAAGGGACGAGCGATGGAAGTACCTAATAAATAGCGGCTCTCGTAAGTCGCACCTGAGCGCAACATGGGCCAGAGAAAATCACGAGCAAACTCAAGACGGAGATCGGCAATCACCACTTCGCTGGCTCCAGTCTTGCGAGCTTTTTCTTCAATGCCCGCGAGTTCGTCTTCTCCTTGTCCAATATCACCGACAAAAGCCACGATCTGAGCTTTGTAATTTTCTTTGAGCCAGGTCAGGATCACCGAAGTGTCCAACCCACCTGAGTAAGCTAATACAATCTTTTTTACCATGTTGTTTTTCCTAGTAAGAGAACAAGCAAAGCATTCTGTGTATGCATTCGATTTTCGGCCTGATCGTAAACGATAGATCGTTCCGAATCGATGACAGGAGAAGAAACTTCGGCTCCGCGGTGAGCTGGCAAACAGTGCATGAAGTAGGCTTGCTTTCCAGCAACCTCCATCACTTCTTCGTCGACGCGATAGTCTGCAAAAACAGACGCGCGTTCTTCGGTTTCTGCTTCCTGCCCCATGCTCGCCCAAACATCGGTGTAAATAACATGCACACCTTTCACAGCCTCAATCGCATTGGTGATATCGATGCGCGCGCCTGTCGCCTCCGCAAAATGCATCGCTTCGTTCACCACTCGTGAATTAGGCTCGTAACCCTCAGGAGTAATCACCGTCATGCGTACGCCGAGCTTAGAAGCAGCATGCAAAAGTGAATTGCAGGTATTGTTTCCGTCACCGACATAGCAGAAATGAAGTCCCTGCAAAGAACCGAATCTCTCGCGAACCGTGAAAAAATCCGCTACGGCTTGGCAGGGATGTAATAGATCGGTGAGTCCATTGATCACAGGAATCGAAGAATTGCTCGCCAACTCGACAACCGAGCGATGTTTATAAGTGCGCGCGACAATGGCATTAGTCCAGCGCTCGAGATTCTTCGCAACATCCTTAATCGCCTCGCGTTCTCCTAATTTCACTCGTTCATGGTCGAGAAATATCGCATTTCCTCCCATGTTATAGACACCGGCTTCAAAGGTGACTCGAGTGCGCAACGAAGGTTTTTCGAAAAGCAAAACCACGTTTTTCCCTGCTAGCGCCTTAGAAAATTTTGTAGGCTTGGCTTTGATTTCTTTTGCTAAATCGAAAATCAGCTCTAACTCTTCGGTTTCATGAAATGCAATCGAGAGAAAGTCTTTCTGAGACAATGTTTTGATTGGTGCGTGTACGGTCGGCATCCTATTTCCCTTTCACTGCTTCGCCGCTTGAGCGCGAATCGCTTGCGGCAAAAACTCCATCAACAAATCGATATTTTCCTTAGGCACAACAAATGGCGGCAAAAGTCGCAAGACGGAAACCGCGGTGCGATTGATGAGAAATCCCGCTTCGAAAGCGCGATCGACAATTTCTCCCCCGTCGAAACCCAATTTGATTCCTAGCATTAACCCTTTGCCGCGAATTTCTTCCACTCCCGGAATGGTTTTGAGCCCTTCGAGTCGCTGGCGGAAGTATTGCCCAGTTTCTTCAATCTGCCCCTGAAGTCTCTCTTGCAATCGCGACATCAATTCGAGAGAAAGTCGGCAGGCCAACGGATTTCCGCCAAAGGTGCTGCCATGATCTCCAGGAGAAAGCGCCGCTGCGACTTCTTCGCGCGCGAGCACGGCAGCCAAAGGCAAACCGAGACCTAGAGGTTTCCCCAAAGTCAGAAGATCGCCTTTTACGGAAAAATGCTGTGAGTGAAGAAACTTTCCTGTTCTCCCGCATCCACTTTGGATTTCATCCAAAATCAACAAAGCGCCCGTCTCATCGCAACGCTTGCGCAAAGCTTTCAAAAATTCCTCGCTCACCTCGGTCAGCCCCCCTTCTCCTTGTAAGGGCTCAATTAAAACCGCTGCGGTTCGATCGTTGATTCCCTCCTTGAGTGCTGCGATTTGATTGAAAGGAAGAAAACGTACGCCAGGAAGTAAAGGCTCAAAAGGCGCGCGATATTTTTCATTCGCGGTGACGGAGAGCGCACCAAAAGTACGCCCGTGAAAAGATCCGGTGAAGGCGACAATCTCGTAGCGTTGTGGCTGATTTTTCTTTTTGAAATAGGCTCGCGCAATTTTTAGCGAAGCTTCTACGGCTTCACCACCACTGTTCTGGAAGAGCACACGATCGAGTCCGGTCGCTTCGCTCAAGGCTTTAGCTAGAGGTCCAGAAAATGGATGGTGATAGAGATTGGAAACATGCAGTGGCTCACTCGCGGCCTTTCTCAACAAATTCGCGACAACAGGATCTCCGTAGCCCAAAGCATTGCAGCCGACTCCAGAAATAAAATCGTGATAGCGTTTTCCATTTTCATCAAAAACCGTAGCTCCCGCTCCCGAGCAGGCCAACAAAGGAACTCTTTTATAGTTTTGAAAAAGGAAACGCCGGTCTAAATCCAGTGCCTCGTCAATTTTCATGCTTGGGCCTCAATCGAAGTTCCAGAAATTTCTCCATGCAAAATTCTTGCGATGGCTCCTGACTCGTTCCAACTCGAGAGGGAAACTTCACAATGCGCTTGTTCGAAAGCATCGAGCGCGGCTCTTAATTTAGGAATCATCCCCGCGTGTACTGTGCCATCCGCTACGAAGCGTTCCACTTGCACTGGACTTAGTCTCTCCAAACGTCGCCCCTGTCGATCCAAAACACCGGGAACATCGCTAAGCAAAATTAAACGCCTCGCTTCCAGTTGCTTAGCAAGTCCCGCCGCAAAGGAATCCGCATTGATATTGAGAAAACGATCCTGAGAATCAGCAGCAATCGAAGCGAGCACTGGCAAGAAGCCGCGCGCCGCGAGATTCTCAATCAAAGCAGGATTTCCACCTCGTATAGAACCAACTCGGCCCGGATCGAACCCGCGCATGGATAATGGTTGCGCCTCCAATACACCGCCATCGACTCCGCAAAGACCGACAGCCTTCACACCCGCGCGACGAAATTGCAAAACGAGTTTCTTATTGAGCAGACCTGCGAGCATGGCCACGATTTCAGGCATCATCTCCGGAGTGGTCACGCGGATTCCCTCTTTTTTTTCATTGGGAAACCCACGGGCCGCTAAATGATGATCGAGCTGCTCCCCACCACCGTGCACTAGCACAAGCCAGCGCCCTTGATGAATCAGTTCCGAAATCTCTAGAGCCAAACGATTCAAAATTGCCGGCTCTTCCAAACAACGTCCGCCGAGTTTGATTACCGCGTCAATCATGGCAGTAAACCCTCCGTTTCCTGGTATCCACACAGGAGATTGAAATTCTGTACCGCCTGGCCGGCGGCGCCCTTCAACAGATTGTCAATCGCGCTGACGAGAACAAGCTGTCGCGTTGGAGAATCAAAAGCAAGTCCGATATCGCAGAAATTAGTTCCGACTACGTCTTTGACGGCTGGCCATTCTCCCTTGGACAGCACACGCACAAAAGGGCGGCCTTCATAACGAGAGCGGATTGTCGTTCTCAATTCTTCTTCAGTAACGTCCTCGCGCACACGTGCATGAATGGTCGAGAGAATTCCACGATCGTAGGGCGCCACATGCGGAACAAAAACGAGAGGAAGTTTCGAGGCCTTGGGATCGAGATGATGTGAAATCTCTGGAGCATGTCGGTGATTG
>CAZMYG010000124.1:0-8966 GCA_964570465.1 uncultured Planctomycetales bacterium | reverse complement strand
TTTTCTCGAGATCGGGAGTGCCAACGGTATAGGCAACCCATTTTCCGTCTGGGGATAGCTGAGGATCGCTGACTCGCTTGATCGCCAGCAAATCGTCGATTGTGAAAGTCTTCGAGTCTGCGCTTGCATCGCTCAAAGAAGTAAAAAGGACGACAGAAGACACAAAGAGAAGAATCTTTTTCATGAGAAGCTCCCGAAAAGTGGAAAAACCAGGTCCGGGAGAATACTCTGCCTCCCCATGAATTCCAATCGTCGCGAGCAAATCTCCAAAATCTCTCAACAAGTCCGGCAGCGAGTCGATGAAGATCAATTCTGGGGATTGAAACCAAAGAAGATTGTAGGGGCGGCGCATGCGCCGCCCCTACCCAAGCCCACAGCCGCATCGCCCATCAATCAAAGCTCACTCTTCGACAGCGTGGCAACTCCAACAAAAAAACTCTCTCTAGAAGAAAGCCGCAGCGCACTCGAAAAGCTCGCTCAGGAAATTCGCGTTTGCAAAAAATGCCGGCTTTGCGAAACCAGAACCAACGCCGTCCCCGGAGAAGGAAATCCGCAACCGCGACTCTTGTTTATAGGTGAAGGTCCCGGCGCCACCGAAGATGAGACAGGCCGTCCCTTTGTCGGACGCGCAGGCAAGCTGCTCACTGACATGATTGAAAAAGGCATGAAAATCAAACGTGAGGATGTGTTCATCGCCAATATCGTAAAATGCCGGCCGCCCGAAAATCGCGAACCCGCTCCCGATGAAATTGTCGCTTGCATGCCCTATCTGCGTGAGCAAATCGATCTTCTCAATCCAGAGCTCATCATTACTTTGGGTCGCCCAGCAACTTCCACCATGCTCGAAACTCCTGAAGGCATTGGCAAATTGCGCGGCCGTATTCATTTCAAACACGGACGCAAAATCCTGCCAACCTTCCACCCCGCCTATCTCCTGCGTAATCCTCCAGACAAAGTAAAAGCCTGGGCGGATTTGCAAGTCGCCATGAAGGAACTGGGGCTTTAAGGTGCCATGCTGCGATTCTTCGATTCCTCTCTAAACCGCCGCAAAGCGGCGGTTTAGAGAGGAATCGAAGAATCGCAGCATGGCACCTTTATTGGTTGACAGATAGACAGTTCGATACGATATTATTGCATAGTTCTTACATTGTTGCTTTTATGGAAGAAACGTCTATTTGGGGCTTGGAACTAGGCTTAGAGCAGCTCGACGCTGTTCGCCTAGTCCGCAATTCTAAGACCGGCCGACTCGAGTTCGACCGTGTTCTGCGCATTCCTCTGCGCAAGAATATTTCCCAACAGGAAGGCAGCGAACTAAGCGCCACCTTATATCAAGCGCTCTGTCAGTTCGAAGAAGCGAGCGGCATCACGAAAGAAGAGTCCATCGCGCTAGCCATTCCTGGATTGCACGGCGCAAGCCTTCCGATTCACGTTGCCCCAGTTTCCAACCGACTCGAAGAACTCGTTGAGTTTGAACTGCTCCGCCGTCCCCCTTTCCCTCCTGAGGAAATGATTTCGCGATTTCAAATACTGCCGACAGAGAATCCAAAGGACAGGCGCGTTCTGCTCTCCGCTTACCCACATTCTCGGATTGAAGCTTTCGCCGAAGCGGTGCGACTTTCGAAACTGAAATTAGTTCAAATCCAAAGTGCACCAGTGGCACTCATCAACTTCTTCCGTTTTGATCTTCGCAATCTCGATCGCTGCTTGATTGTGAATCTGCGCAGAGACGGAACAGACTTATTAATCGGCAACGAAGCTGGAGTGTGGTTTCGCTCCCTTTCCAAAGGAATTGATTCATTTATTGGCATTCTCGAAAAGGAATTTCAGCTATCACAAACAGAAGCGAAAAAAATCCTTTCCAGCTTTTTGCGCGGCGTTCCTCAATCTCCTTTCACGATTGTTTGCGACGAATTCCTCGAACGAATTGAAAATTCAATTCAGCAAATGCTGGAAGAACAAAAAGCGGTTTATCCCTTCATGCCTCCTGAGCGTGTCTATCTATTAGGAGAAGGCTCCCGTATTCCAGGTGTGCTGAATCATTTCTCGAGTCACTTTCGTTGTTGGACAGAGCGCGCTGAAAGACCAAAACGAATTTATGCTAGTGAAGAAAAATTGAGCGAGATTCCGGACGGCAATCTTTATTCTCTGGCTCCTGCGATTGGTGTCGGGTTACAAGCAATCGGTGCGATTAGCGGAGCGAGTTCTTTGCTCGTAAAACCAGAAAAAATGATCTTTCCTCTTCCACCGACAGAAATCGGCACAAAGCCTACAAAAAAACGTCGGTTACCCTTCCCTCTTTCACTCCTATATATAAAGCCACGCTAGAACGTCCTTCAAAAAAACAGGCCGTCTTCGTGTTCAAAAGTGTTGTTGACGGGATTTTTTGACAAGGCTATAGTCCTCGGCCTTTCTTGGAGCCATCCCCATGGGATTTCGCAACGGCCCCTCGGCCGGGTTCCAAAATGAATTGCCGAAAGGGTGCTCTGGAAGGCACCAAAAGCCAAAAGTTTTGCCCTGATGTCCAGGGCTGTCTCCATATTAGGGGGATCAGAATGAAAGCTGCATCGGTTTGGTACCCATTGTGGGTTTGTGTGATTTCGACCCTGGCCTGTGTAACTCCGGATTCAGAAAACAACTCAGCTTCTAAAAAGGAAAAGAAGCCTGCCGCGGCTCAAACTCCGCGAGCAAACAAGGCAAAAGCCGCTCAGCCAACGCCAGACGCTGGCGCTACCGAGTCGGTTTTTTCCCGCCAGGAAAACGACTCACAGAGTTCCGATCGGGAAGCGCTGCGCGAGGAAAAGAAGAGATTTCTCTTGGGGCTTCATCTGAGCCAAGGAGAAACGGCCTATCAAGAAGGCCGCTATCGCGAGGCAGTTGAAAGCTTCCAACGTGTTTTGGAAATTGATCCCAACCACGGCGCCGCTCAAGAGTGGATTCGCAAAGCGAAAACCGCGATGGGACAGCCAAATGGAGATGCTTCTGATTTACTCCGCGATACTCAAAATCGTGAGGGAGCAAGAATCGAAGAAGCCAAACTTGCCGCAGAACAAGCTCAAATCGATGGCGATCTTGCCACCAAACAAGGCAACTGGGAGCTGGCTGTTGCAAAATATCGCGAAGCCCTGTTGATTCTCCGCTATCACCCATTCCTCGCCTCACAAAGCTTGGACGAGAAAATCATCAACGACAAACTTCAACAAGCGGTTACGGCGCGAGAAACCGGCGCGTTGGTGGTCCAATCCGAAGTCGATCGCCGTACCCAAGAAGAAGCCGAAAGAAAAGAACAGGCCCAGATCGAATATCGCGAGAAGAGAATTCAATCCTTATTTGAAAAAGCAAACGATTCCTTCCTCGCCGAAAGATATGCGGAAGCAGAAGGCTATCTGCACGAGCTGCTCGCTATGGATCCTCATAATCATCAAGCTCGCTCTTTGCTCGAAGTCGTTGTCTCTTTCCGTCACGATCAAACAGAGCGAAATATTAAGAAACAATATCAAGAGCAGTGGCAAATCACTTTTGACAAGCTGACTCAGCAAGATGTCATACAAACAGATACCTTGACCTTCGATCAGCGTCGATGGAATGAAGTCAGCAAGCGAGAACCTCTTGAAGTCGCTGGACCTGAGCCTGTAGTGTCTCAGGACGAAACTCAAATCTACGTGAAGCTCGAATCGGTTTCTTTTCCCCCTCGTTTTGAAGATGCCCCAATCGAGGAAGTTGCCAGCTTCTTGCAAAGTTTGACCGGAGTGAATTTCTTACTCTCCACTGCAGCGCGAGATCTCGATCCCGAGACCAAGAAAATTCGCCTCGATCTTCCAGAAACCAATGTCAAAAAATTGCTAGAGATTTTGTCTGATATTTCTCCCTTCCGCTTCCGCGTGAAATATGGAGTCGTTCAAATTGTGACTCCGGAAGAAATGAAAGGTGGACAATATCTCGCCTTCTATGAAGTTCGCGATATCACCAAGCCCATTCCTAATTTTCCGGCTCCTGAAGTGAATTTGATTCCTTCTGGTGGCATTGAAACTCCCGAAGAAGAGTTGCCCGAAAGAGATTCTTTCTTGATCAACGATTCGACTCTCGTTGATTTGATTAAAAACAATGTCAACCCGGAATCGTGGGATGCGGATCCGCGCAATACGATTCAAATTCAACAAGGGACTTTGGTTATCAGCCAAACCCGAGAAGTGCAAGAGAAGATCAAGAAGCTGCTCAGTGGCCTTCGTGAATCAACGGGAATCATGGTTGAGGTTCAATCCCGATTTCTCACTGTCGAAGACAATTTCCTCTCCGATATCGGAGTGGATTTCCGCGGACTTGGTAACGACGCCTCAATCGGTGAAGCAGGTATTGGCACCAGTCGTCCCTTTGATGATTTTGGAACTGCAGTTCCCAACGAGATTGGCCGCAAAAATGACAGCGGCGCATTTTATAATTTCGGAAGCGGCGATGGAGACATCCGGGCTCGTGCAGAGAATCTTTACGACCTCGCTCTGGGCAAAAGTGGAGTTTTGACCGGCTCTGGTGGAATGGCTTTCCAATACACCTTCCTCGACGATGTTGATCTCGAAGTGATCTTGAGAGCGGTTGAAAAATCCGACCGAGTTCAAACCATCAATGCTCCGAGCCTTTTGGTATTCAATACAGAGAGATCGAGCATTCGAGTTCTGAACAAAGTGAGCTATATCCGAGACTACGATGCGGAAATCGCTCAGGCCGCTGTGATTGCAGATCCGATTGTCGATTGGATTAACTCAGGAGTTTTCCTCGACGTCACGCCAGTTGTCTCTTCGGATCGACGCTTTATCACTATGGAATTGCGACCAACGGTGGCAACTCTCAAACGCCCGATCGCCACGTTAGCGACGAATCTAGCAACGGGTTCACCAGTCAATATTCAACTCCCAGAAATGGAAGTGCAGCGCGTAAGAACAACGGTGAGCGTTCCCGATGGTGGAACGATTTTGCTTGCCGGATCAAGCAACAATGAGAATCAGGATCAGCAATCTGGAATTCCGATTCTGAGCCAAATCCCGATTGTGAAATTTTTCTTCTCGCGCTCTGGAGAATTCCACCGCAATAAGAAACTGCTCATTCTCTTGCGAGCGAAAATCGTGATTCCACAAGAACACGAACCTCGATTGAGCCAAGCGCAAAATTAATCTGGAGTTCGGTGAGTAGTACTCAGGCCACGACTTTCAACGCGGCTGCCCCAACTGGGCAGCCGCAGTTACAATCCGGCATGGATTTTTTAGAAGAAATCTATGCAAATCTAGGCTTTCCCGATCCAGCAGGATCCAACCGCAAAGCTCTAGAATCTGCATTAATCGACTGCTCACGGCGCATCACGGACTACTTGGGCAATGTCGCCAAGAATCCTGTCTTCGAAGGAAAAGAAATCTCAAGCGAAGAGCCTCTTCCACAAGAAGCCGCTCCACTGCCGGCAATTTTGGATGAAACCTTTCAGAAAATTGTCCGCTCTTCGATGCATCTCTCCCATCCTCGCTACATGGCACATATGGATTCCGGAGTTGCCTTCGCCGGGATGATCGGAGATTTCATTGCCTCTTCAATCAATCAAAACATGCTCGCTCAAGAGCTCTCTCCTGCCGCGACCGCGATTGAAGCTCGAGTGATTCGCTGGTTTTGCAATGCAGCGGGATTGCCCAAACAATCTGGCGGGACTTTTGTTGGCGGAGGAACCATGGCGAATCTGACAGGCTTGTTGGCCGCCAGAGATCGCACGATTCCAAATCTCTCTCAAAAGGGACTCGCGAAAAACCCGCCACTTTGTCTATTCACTTCAGCCCAGAGCCATTACTCAATCCAAAAAATTGCAGCGATTCTTGGCTTGGGCTCTGATGCCGCGATTGCGATTCCATGCGATTCCAACTATTCGATGCAAACGGGTGAACTGCGCCGGCACATTGCGGAACAAAGAAAGCTTGGGGAAAAACCTTTCGCGATTGTGGGAACCTTGGGCACGACTTCGACCGGATCGATTGATCCATTAGAAGAACTAGCCGCCATCGCCAAAGAAGAAGGTCTCTGGTTTCATGTGGACGCTTCCCACGGCGGAGCGCTTTTATTCTGCTCCTCTCAGAGAGACAAAATCCGCGGCATTGAAAAGGCCGATTCGATTGCGATCGATCCCCACAAGTGGCTTTGGGCTCCGAAGAGTGCAGGGATTTGTTTATTGAAAGATTTTGCAGCTTTTCGCCCTGCCCAGTACGAAGCTCCCTATCTCGATCGCAAAGAAAAACGGAGTGATTTGGGTCGCAAAACAATCGACGGCTCCCGTCACTTTGACTCGCTCAAGGTTTGGATGATGTTCCGTCATTTAGGCGCCCAAAGAATTGACGGTTTAATTCAACGGAATTTGGACATGACCCAATTCCTGTATCAACAAATCGAAAAAAGTAATACTTGGCGCAATTTGCATCAACCCGCGATGAATGTGCTTTGCTTTGCCTCGAAAAAAACTTCTGGCGAGGAAGAAAAAGCCTATCAACGCCTGCTTGAGTCGGGAAAAGCCTGGATTTCGATCACGAAATTGGGTCAACAACCGGCATTGCGCACCGTGATTTTAAATCCCAGCACACGTGAAGAAGATCTCTTGGAAATTCTTCGTAGTCTCGATTCTAAGAGCCCGTAAGAGCTCGGCTTGGAGGACGGATGCAGCAGGAAAAAATCTTTGACGACCTGGATAGCTGCACCTATATTTGTCCCCCCTTAAGTCCCGGGAAATACGGTTTTTTGAGTGGAAGACGTTACTCTCGGAAGGGGAAGAGATATTAATCTTTTCCAAAAGCCTAATAATTCGCGCCCCGATTTCAGGGGCCCTTTTCGAACAGAACAGAGAGGCGATGCGATGAAAGCGTACCGTTTGTTTTCGTCATTAATCATTGTTTTGGCACCCGCTTGCGCCAGTTTCTTACCCAAGAGCAGCTCAGGGGAAGATCAGAGCACAGAGGATGCCTCCCAACAGGGCGCCGAAGGCCTACAAGTCGAGGAAAGCAAACGAGCAATGCTCGTCGATAGCTATCTCAACAATACCCGAGCTCTCATTGCAGAAGGGAAGTATAGAGAGGCCCAAACCATGCTCGGTGAAGCCAGAGCTCTCGATCCACAAAACTCCGAAATCAAGAAGCTTGCGGGAGATCTCGCCGTTCTTCGCGATAAAGAATCTGGGCAAATGGACAGCTTCCGCATCGAAAATCAGCGTAAGTGGGATCTCCAAGCTCAAGCACTTGGCGCAGAAGCCCAAGAAGCCATGTCCCGCGCCCAACGCTTCCTGGATGAACAAAAATACAATGAGGCGATTCAAGAATTGCAAGTCGTTCTTAGCCACATCAAATGGTCGCCTCTTAAAGGACAGTGGGATTCTGTGGAAGCCCAGGCGAGAAACATGCTGTCTCAAGCCGAGCGAGAAAAGGAAGCTCACCTCGGAGAACAACGCCGAATCAAGGAAGAAGAAACCTATCGCCGCCTAAAAGAAACCGAAGAGCGAGAAAACACACGCAAGCGCGAAACGCTGCGTTTGATGTTGGTGAAGGCGATTGAAGCCTACGATCACCTCGAGTTCGAAGACTGCGTTGCGATCTGCGATCGCGCTTTGGAAATCGAACCCCGTTCCGAAGAAGCAAAGGAATTACGAGAGGCCGCTTGGAAGTCAGCACGAGACCAGTCGAAAAAAGATTACATCAATAAAAAGCGTGAGCAGTTCCGCAGATGGCACGAAGACATGTCTGAATTGCGCATCCCATACAACGACTATTTCAATTTGCCAGATCAAGAGTTCTGGAACTCGATTTCTAAAAAGCGAGCGAAACGATCTGGCGCCACAACGACCGCCAGCGAGAGCGAAGAAAGTAAACGTTTGCGAGAGCAAATCAAAACGACCACGATTCCATCACTCAATGTGAAAGATGAAGTCGAGCTCGAGAATGTCATTGGGATTCTGCGAACCTATACCGGCTTGCCTTTGATTGTAGACCCGGCCGCATCCGATGCGGTACGAAGTGGTTCGATTGTGTTTAATTTACCAATCGAAAACCCCATCACAGTCAAAGATGCTTTGGATATCTTGGTTGAAAGCACTGGGGGGACCATTGCCTATGTATTCAAACACGACGCAATCTTGGTCACATCGACTGAGAAGGCAAAAGGAAGCTCAAGCGTACGCAATCACGACATTCAGGATTTGGTTTTCGGTTTGACCGATTTCTCAGGTCCGGATCTTTCAACTCTCGCCGAAACCCTCAGTGGTGGATCTAAGGGCGCAGAGACTGCCCCATTTGGCGGTGCTCTTCCTGAACCCAAGAAAATCGTCAACCCTGAAGAGCTTGTGCAGATGATCAAAGACACGATTGCTCCAGGAACTTGGGATGCAGATGGACATCGATTGGAATCCTTCAATGGCAACTTGATTGCTGTGCACACTGAAGAAGTTCATCAGCAAATCGAACATTTCTTGAATGATATGCGTAAGTTTTCCTCTTCGATCGTAACGATCGAAGCCAAGTTCTTCACGGTGTCGGAAAACTTCATCCAACAATTCGGGGTGGATTTCCGCGGCTTAGGTGGACAAGGAAATGGAAGCTTGGCCACATTGGACGATGTAAGCAACGGTTTGGAAGACAATTCTTCCTTGGGCTTTGACAATGGCGGAAGTGGTCTCAGTTCTGGTACTGGCGCTGCTGGAAATCCTTCTGCGGGAGCTTTTCTTGCGGATGGTAAGTCCAACTATCGGGCACGCACCGAAGGGATCTTTGACAACCCCTTGGGAAATCTTTTAACCACCAGTGGTGGCGGTACTTTCCAAATCTCGATTCTTGATGATACTCAGCTCAATCTTCTCATTCGAATGATTGAGAAGACCGCGAATGCACAAACGATCAACAGCAATACACTCTCGACTTATAACGGTCAGAGAGCTTTTGTCACGGTGATCAACCAGACTACTT
>CAZMYG010000123.1:0-9398 GCA_964570465.1 uncultured Planctomycetales bacterium | reverse complement strand
GGGATCCGGTTAGCAGCACTTGGGCATCCCAAGCTGCCGGCAAGGTTTTGCTCTATGGCGAGGGCGGAAAAGATAGCTTTATTAAAGGAGATTGGATTGTCAGCGTGCGCGCGAAGGCGCCAGAAAAAGTTCTCCCCATCGCGGAAATTCCTCTGCTCGGGAAATTCAATCAGGAGAATGTCATGGCTGCCGTTGCCGCGGCAGGGGCATTGGGCATTGATCGAGAATCGATTCGTGCCAGCGTGAAGTCGTTCCATTCTCTGCCCCATCGCCTGGAGAAACTTGGAGAAGAACAAGGAACTGTGTTTTACAACAACGCCGTTTCGACCACTCCGGAATCCACAATTTCTGCTATTGAAGCTCTGCCTGATCCAATTGTTCTCATTGCGGGAGGAAAAGATAAGAACCTGGACTTACTCGGGCTTGCTCAGGCGATCAAAGCTCGGGTACGCAAAGCTTTGCTCTATGGCGCCGCGGCAAAAGCATTGGGCCAAGCCCTTAGCGAGCAAGGTTATACGCATTTCACCGTGGTCGAGTCTCTAGGAGAGGGCTTGGATTTCCTCCTTCCTCAACTAGAAAAAGGCGATCAAATGCTGTTTTCTCCTGGGTTTTCTAGTTTTGACCAATATCGCAATTTTCAAGAGCGCGGTGAGGAATTCCGCCGCCGTATAGAGCTTTGGATCGGAAGAAAAACTCAACCTAAAAGCGAAAAGCTCCGATCTGAACTGTTGGACAATACGGAAAAGGGTGTTAAAGAGCTTAGCGCATAAATAGAAAAACATGCTTTGTGAGAACTGTAAGAAAAACGGCGCGACAGTACACCTGGTTGAGATCATCAACCAGGAGAAGAAAGAACTCAATTTATGCGAAAGCTGTGCAGAAGCTGCCGGACTCCCTTTTCATAAGCCGAATCTTTCCGTGGGAGATCTTTTCGGTCTAATTGAAGCGGGCCTTTCCAAAACATCGAAGAAAAAGGACGCCGAAACAAGCTGCCCTCAATGCGGAATGACTCTGCGCGAGTTTCGCAGCAAAGGGCGATTCGGTTGCGCTAATGATTACGAGGTGTTTCGCGACCAGCTTGAAGGCTTGCTCGAAAAAATCCACGGCTCCTCGCGACATGTTGGAAAAACACCGCTGCGCGGATCTCCGCCACCAGATGATTCCAAAAAACGAAACAAAGAAATTGCTGCATTGCGTAAGCGATTGACCCAGGCTGTAGAAAAAGAAGAGTATGAAGAAGCCGCGAAACTTCGCGATCAAATTAACTCTTTGGAACAAGAAGGGCTGCAAAAGCCTTCTTGAACTGACCACCTGGTTTTAGAAATGACTTTTTCCTATCGACTGGGAGGTCGAGTCGGGGAATGGTTCGCGGAACCTGGCCCCGAAGGAGATGTTGCCATTAGCACACGAGTGCGCTTGGCGCGAAACATCGACGGATTTCCCTTCTCTGCGCGGCTAACTGCAAAAGAAGCGCGACAACTCAGCGGCATTCTTCAAGAAAATGTTCTTCTCGCCTCTCGTCCCAAACGTCTGCGCTATATTCCACTCGAAAGCTTGGACTATATACAAAGACAATTACTGCTCGAACGACATTTGATTAGCCCGGAGCATACTCGCGGAAGTTTGGCCCACGGTGTTGCTATAGGAGCCCGTGAAATTGTCAGCGTGATGGTCAACGAGGAAGATCATCTGCGAATCCAAGTTCTACGTTCGGGTTTGCGTCCTTTGGAAAGTTTTGAATCCGCACGACAGTTGGATCGCAAAATCGCTCAGCGTGTTCCTTATGTACGCTCGCCGAAGTTTGGTTTCTTGACTTCTTGCCCTTCTAATGCAGGAACGGGGCTGCGTGTTTCTGTGATGCTGCACTTGCCCGCGCTCTGCATGAGCGAGCAAATGGAAAAAATTGGCAAACGCTATGGTCGACAAGGAGTCGAGATTCGCGGTCTCTATGGCGAAGGAAGTCGCGCTCTTGGAGATCTCTTTCAGTTCTCGAATCGGATCACTTTGGGAGTACCGGAAAAAGAAATCGTCTCCGATGTGGAAGATCGAGTTTCAGAAGTGATTGGACTCGAACGACAAACTCGCGAGCAATGGATGAAAAAACAAGGAGATGAGCTCGGCGCGCAAATTCGTCAAGCCATTGAAAACGGTAGCGCCGCTACTGCAATCAGTTCACAAGATACGATGTCCACACTTTCTTTGTTGCGCTTGGGCATTCATCTTGGAATTTTCCGCCGTCCCAGCATTGGTCGGCTCAATGAATTATTTCTCTGGATACAACCAGGACATCTACAACATCTCAGTGGAAAACGATTAACTCCTCGAGAGCGGGATCGCATGAGAGCACAGCTGCTTCGCCGTTGGTGTGCCAAGCATCTTCCATTCGCAGGATAAAAAATCCCATAGAAAAGGGTGGAAATAGCTCATAAATAGATAAATATCGTAGGCAGAACTGTTCGATATACAGGGAGTAACAAAAACCACCGGGAGGGGCCGACCATGTTCGACCGCTTTACAGATAGAGCAAAGAAAGTGATGAGCTTGGCGCGCCAAGAGGCGCAGCGCTTTAACCACGAGTACATTGGTACCGAGCATGTCTTGCTTGGACTCGTGCAAGAAGGTAGCGGCGTGGCCGCCAATGTGCTCAAAAACATGAACATCGATCTCGAGAAAATCCGTCATGAGGTCGAGAAGATCGTGAAGACGGGGCCTAATATTGTTTCGATGGGCCAGCTTCCCTTCACACCTCGGGCCAAGAAAGTGCTCGAGCTTGCGATGGAAGAGGCCTCAAATCTGGGACACAATTACATTGGCACCGAGCATCTCTTGCTGGGTTTGATCAAAGAAAATGAAGGCATCGCCGCTCAGGTTCTACTCAATCTTGGAGTAAAACTCGAAGACGTGCGCGAAGAGGTCCTGGAGTTCCTTGGGGCCGATGTTCAACAAGACGAAGAAGAAGCTGGCACAGCTGGTAGTGGAGGCGGTGAGAAAGAACAGCAAAGTTCGAAATCGAAAACTCCCGCCCTCGATGCTTTTGGCCGCGACCTGACAGAGTTCGCACGCGAAAACAAACTTGATCCCGTCATCGGTCGAAAGCGTGAAATCGAACGCGTCATTCAAATTCTTTCCCGCAGAACCAAAAACAATCCTGTATTGCTCGGTGAAGCTGGCGTTGGAAAAACCGCCATTGTCGAAGGGCTTGCACAGAAAATTGTGAAGGGACAAGTTCCCGAGATTCTGCGCAATAAGCGAATTGTTGTTCTCGACCTTGCCATGATGGTTGCGGGAACGAAATACCGCGGACAATTCGAAGAGCGAATCAAAGCCGTCATGACCGAAGTGCGACGCGCTAAAGATGTCATTCTATTCATCGACGAATTGCACACTCTCGTGGGTGCTGGTGGAGCCGAAGGAGCAATCGATGCTTCGAATGTTCTCAAACCGGCGCTTTCCCGCGGAGAAATTCAGTGCATTGGTGCCACCACGTTGGATGAATATCGCAAATACATCGAGAAAGACGGCGCGCTGGAAAGACGATTCCAAACTGTGGTCGTCGACCAACCCGGCAAAGAAGAAACCATCGAGATTCTCAAAGGGTTGCGCGATAAATACGAAGCGCATCACCGAGTTCGCATTACGGACGAAGCCCTGAAAGCTGCAGTCGAACTGGCCTCTCGCTATATCAGCGGACGATTCATGCCAGACAAGGCGATCGATGTGATCGATGAAGCTGGGGCACGAGTCCGCCTGCGAACCATGTCGACTCCGCCCGACATGAAAGAACTCGACACGGAAATCGCTAAATTCGACAAAGAAAAAGAAGAGGCCGTTGCGAATCAAGATTTCGAACGCGCCGCCATGCTTCGCGATAAGGCCTACAAGCTGCGCAAGAAAAAAGAAGAAACTCAAAAAGAATGGCGCAAGAAAGAGTCCAGCAAGGAATATGAAGGCACGGTCGATGCCGATGTCATCGCGGAGACCGTCTCTAATATGACTGGCATTCCTTTAACTCGCCTTGAAAAAGAAGAAGCCGAGCGCTTACTCAAGATGGAAGAGGATTTGCGGAAGGTGGTCATCCATCAAGACGAAGCCATTCACGCCATCGCCAAGGCAATTCGCCGATCTCGTTCTGGATTGAAGGATCCGCATCGTCCGATGGGTTCCTTTGTTTTCCTAGGACCATCCGGTGTTGGAAAAACCTTACTCGCGAAGAGCTTGGCTAAGTTCATGTTCGGCGACGAAGACGCTCTCATACAAATCGACATGTCTGAGTACATGGAAAAACACAATGCCTCACGGCTTGTCGGTGCTCCACCGGGTTATGTCGGTTACGAAGAAGGCGGCCAGTTGACAGAGAAAATTCGTCGTCGCCCCTACGCGGTAGTCTTGCTCGATGAAATCGAGAAAGCGCATTCTGATGTCTTCAACATGCTCTTGCAGATCATGGAAGAAGGTCGGCTCACGGATTCTTTCGGCCGACATGTCGACTTCAAGAATGCGATTTTGATCATGACTTCGAATATCGGTGCAGACTTAATCAAGAACTCTGCAGGACTCGGGTTCTCGAAATCCGTCAATGACGGCGGTCGTGACAAAGTCGAACGCTCCTTGATGCAAGAAGTAGAAAAATTCTTCCGACCGGAATTCTTGAATCGACTCGATGAAATCATCATCTTCCACTCTCTGACTAAGGATGATCTCAAGCACATCATTGGTCTTGAAATCTCCAAAGTGAACGAACGGCTCAAAGAACGCGAAATCCAAATTGTTCTTTCACCGCCAGCGGAACAGTTCCTCATCGATAAGGGCTGGAATGCCGACTACGGCGCTCGTCCCTTGAAACGCTCGATCGGCAAGTATGTCGAAGACCCGCTCGCCGAAACGATTCTTCGAGGCGGACTCTCGCAAAAAGGGAAATTCCTCGCCGTGCTCAAGGAGAATGCTTTGGAATTCCAACATATCGATGAGCCTCCGGTAGAACCCCCAGTCGAACCCGTTGCGATCGGCGCTCCAAGCACCCCAGCTCCCGAGCCAAAATCGGAGTGAGCCAGGAAAGTAGCAAAGAAAGTTATCCTGAACCCTATTTGCGCGGGATCGAGCTCTTCAATCGTGGAGAGTTTTTTAACTGCCACGATGCTTGGGAAGAACTCTGGCTCGAAGTTGGCCCGCCTCGGGCCAATTTTCTAAAAGGGCTCATCCAAGCTTCCGTTGCTCTCTACCACCTCGATGCCGGCAATCTCAAAGGGGCGATGAAACTCTATGAAGGGCAGAAAATATATCTTTCGCCCTATCGACCGAAAATGATGGGACTCGAAATTGATCCGTTTCTTAACGGAATGGACAAAGCATTTGCCGAAGCGCTTAGCGGGAAACCAAATGTAAAACTAGACCAAACGCTAGCACCTCAAATTCGCCTTTTGTAGGCACACTCGTGCACTCACCCCCTTTAACTTTCTGCTTCTTTTCTCACAATGTTCCCCTCTGAACGCGCGGGTGTGGCGGAACGGTAGACGCAGGGGACTTAAAATCCCCTGGGAGAAATCCCGTGTGGGTTCGATTCCCACCACTCGCACCATTCGCCTCCAACTAAGCAAACCGATATACTCCTCGCCCCCATGGATTCGCCGGAAATCGGAAAAAGAACAGGACTCTCGCCACTCGCTACGGTTTTTCTAACCGTGTTCATCGACTTGCTGGGCTTTGGCATCGTGATTCCTCTCTTGCCCATCTACAGCAAAATGTTCGGTTCGAGTGAATTAGAACTAGGCCTGCTCTTTGCCAGTTTTTCCGCGATGCAATTTTTCTTTGCGCCCATGTGGGGGCGAATTTCGGATCGAATTGGTCGACGTCCCGTTCTGATCGGCGGATTGTTTGGAACGGCGGCCTCTTACCTTCTCTTTGGTTTTTCAAATTCACTGCCTTGGCTTTTCTTCTCTCGTTGTCTGGCCGGTTTCTTTGGCGCGAATATCTCGACCGCTAGCGCCTATATCGCCGATGTCACGACACCAGAGAATCGATCCAAAGGAATGGGATTGATTGGCGCCGCATTTGGTCTGGGATTCACCATCGGTCCGCTCTTAGGAGGAGTGCTCTCAAAACATTCTTTAGGACTTCCAGGCTATGTCGCCGCAGGACTTTCTCTTTGTGCTGCCTGCTTTGGTTATTTCAATCTAAGAGAACCCGAAACAAAGAGAATCGAGTCTTCACGAGTATTCGGTGTAGACACCATTCAGGAAGTTTCGAAGAACAAACGAATCAGCACTCTTTTCCTCCTAAGCTATCTCGCAATCTTTTCCTGGTCCGCCTTCGAAGCCATGTTCATTCTTTTCGGACTCGCCAAGTTTCCTCAGGCTTTTGGGCTCGAACAGGCAATCGAAATGGCGACTGCAGATCAAGTGATCCAAGCGGCCCCCATCGCGGGCTACTATCTTTTTGGAATTGGAATCATTTCCGCAATTATTCAAGGTGTGCTCATCCGCCGACTCGTTCCAAAATTTGGTGAGACCAAATTAATCATTGCCGGCCCTGCCATTCTCTCGATTTCTTTTTTCGTAGTTGGATTTGCGCCCGTTTGGGGAATGGTGATTTTTGGATGCTTGCTCATGCCTCTGGGCTTTGGCGTGAATAATCCCTCACTGATCGGACTCATCTCGCGCGCCTCACCACAACATCATCAAGGCTCTTATCTAGGACTTTCTCAATCGGTCGCCAGCTTTGCGCGTATGACAGGCCCTCCAGCAGCAGGATTACTGTTTCATCTCTTCAATCCAGAAACGCCATTTATTGTCGGAGCGGGGATTCTGCTCTTCTCCGCATTTCTGGCGATTCGCTATCGCAAACAATACGCGTCGAGCTTTGCTAACGCGCCGAGCAATGAATCTCTGCAATCTGTGTAGAGACTAGACAGTTCCAGAAAACGCTTTGAGCCGATCCGGACTGCCCTGCAAGGCTACGCGAATCATGTAGTGACGAAGACCGGTAAGACCGGCGAGTTCTTCTCCACCACCCGCGCGACCGGGACCTCCATGGACGAGTTGAGGAAGAGCAGAACCGTGACCAGTCGATTCCTTCGAAGCCGCAGTATTCATCAGCAATAAGCGTCCGTGGAAAGGTCCAATGCCCAAAGTCACTTGACGAATGAAATTTTCATCCTCGGAAAACACCGAAGCAACGAGACTGCCTCCACCACGACGCGCGAGCTCGATCGCCTCTTGTGAGTTCTGGTAACCCATCACGGTTGAAACAGGACCGAATACTTCGAGTTCATGTACAAGCTTAGCCTTCGTGGGATTTTTGCAGTGAAAAAGAATCGGCGGGAAAAAAGAACCTTTTTTCGCATCGGCTCCAGTCACTTCGAATTTTGTAGGATCGCCAAAGACAATTTCCGCTTCCTTAGAAAGTTCACTCACACCGGAACGTGCAGAGTCCACTTGTGAGCGATTCGCAAGCGGGCCCATGCGCACATTTTCTAATGTGGGATCACCAATCGTCGTCTTCGCCAATCTCCCCTTGAGAGCTTCAACCAAAGCGCCTTCTACATTCTTTGGCACCATCACACGGCGAATCGCCGTGCATTTTTGTCCGGCTTTTACCGTCATCTCGCGCACGACTTCTTTCACGAAAAGATCAAACGTTTCCGTTCCCGGCTTCACATCTTCGCCAAGAATGGCGCAGTTGAGTGAATCCGCTTCGACATTCACACGCACCGAGTCGCGCAAAATCTTCGGATGCGATTTGATTTTGAGCGCTGTATCTGCTGAACCCGTGAACGAAAGCACATCCTGGCAAGTGAGATGATCCAAAAGATCTCCCACCGAACCGCAAATGAGTTGCAGCGAACCTTCCGGGAGAATTCCTGCATTTACCCAGAGCTCGACCACTTTATTCGTCAACCAACAAGTCGAAGTCGCAGGTTTCACTATCGCCGGCATTCCCGCCAAAAATGAAGGGGCCAATTTCTCGAGCATTCCCCAACAAGGAAAATTGAAAGCATTAATCTGAACCGCCACACCTTCCAAAGGAATGAGAATATGCCGACCCGCGAAACTGCCTTCTTTGGAGAGACTCATCACTTCCCCGTCCAGAAGATACTGCGAAGCGGGAAGCTGCTTTCTACCTAAGCTCGAATAAACACCTAGAGTGCCGATGCCTCCTTCAATATCCATCCAGGCATCGAATTTCGTCGCCCCATAGCTCGTCGCGATCGGATATAGCGTCGCCAGATTTTCATTCAGCACTCGCGCCATTTCTTTGAGCAGATTGCCACGCTCTTGGAAATTCAACTTTCGCAGCGCTGGTCCACCCACGCGACGGCCATATTCCAAAGCCGCTTTGAAATCGACTCCTTCCGTCGAGCAGCGCGCGATTTCCTCGCCGGTCACAGCATTGTGAATGCTCGACCACTTGCCCTTCGCCTCTTGCCATTGACCGCCAACATAGTTCTTGAGAGTGATCATGAATGTCTCCAAAAAAAAAGGGACAGAAACCAAAGGTTGCTGTCCCCAAAAATAAATTGTGAAACTTTTAGCGCTTCGAGAACTGGAATCGACGACGCGCACCGCGCTGTCCGTATTTCTTTCTTTCCTTCATACGGCTATCGCGAGTCAGCAAGCCTGCATCGCGCAATTGTGGTTCGTAGATTTCGTTATAGGCCTTCAATGCACGCGCCAAACCCAAAGCGACTGCGCCAGATTGTCCCGTTGGTCCTCCCCCATCCACGTTCACAAGAACATCGAATTTGTTCGCTGTTTCCGTGACTTGAAAAGGAGAGATGACTCGCTGCCGATCCTGATCTGTTTTGAAATACTCGTCGTGGGGTTTGCGATTGACTGTGATCGATCCTTTTCCAGGATTCAAGCGAACTCGGGCAACGGCTGTCTTACGCCGTCCGGTTCCCCAAACATATTCCACTGTGCTTGATTTCTTGCTCATGAAGCTTTCTTTCGAGTCTTGGGAAGATATGGAAAGGGTTGGAGCTGTTGTGCGGCATGAGGATGTTCCTTGCCGGCATACACCTTCAACTTCGCAAACATATGTCGAGAGAGAACAAAATTCTTGGGCATCATGCGGCGTACGGCGAGACGAATCACCTCTTCTGGTGTCCGTTCAATCATGCGCTCAAAGGGAATTTCTTGAAGTCCCCCGTGATAGCCAGAAGCTCTCTCGTAAATTTTGTCTTTTTTCTTGTTACCGGTCACGGCTACAAAGCTCGCGTTCGTGACGACAACAAAATCGCCGACATCGACGTGAGGCGTGTAATCGGGCTTATGTTTGCCCATGAGAACGGTTGCAATGCGTGAAGCGAGACGCCCGAGCACGAGCCCCTGGGCATCTACGTGATACCAAACGCGAGTTCGGTCTTTTTCTGATCTAAAGGTTGTTTTCATTGAGAATTTCCA
>CAZMYG010000122.1:0-9429 GCA_964570465.1 uncultured Planctomycetales bacterium | reverse complement strand
ATCGAGTCCTCTATAGCTTCGATCTAGAAACTGATGTGGAACAAAAACTCACGAACGAGGAAGCCTCGATTAGCTCGTTCGCCATTCATGGCCCAAAAATCGTCTGGAGTGATGGACGCAACGGAGATTCCGATCTCTATCTTTTAGATCTGGAGAAGCTAGGCGAGCAACGTCTAACTTTTGTAGGTTCCGATCAGGACTCCCCAGCAATTTTTGGAAACACGGTGATTTGGGTCGATGATCGCAATGGCAATCCGGATATTTATTTGTTGGAGCTGGAATAGCCGGTAACATCCCCGGCCATGAATCCCGTCCACATACTCGTCTGCGATAGTCTCTCTGAAGAAGGGCTGAAACTCCTGCGCGATGGCGGATTCAAACTCGATGTCAAAACGGGACTTAGCGAAGCCGAACTCATCAAAATCATTGGAAACTACGAAGGTGTGCTCGTTCGCTCGGCAACCAAACTCACGGAAAAGGTTCTCAAAGCGGGGACCAAACTCAAACTGATCGGCCGTGCAGGCATTGGCATCGACAATATCGATCTCGTCGCCGCCTCTCGCTTGGGTGTTCTGGTGATGAATACTCCCGATGCGAATGCTGTGACCACAGCAGAACTCGCGATTTCGATGCTGCTCGCTTTAGCAAGGCGAATCCCTCAGGCGGATCGTTCGATGCGTGCAGGAAAATGGGAACGCGATTTATTCACAGGTACGGAAGTCACCGCGAAAACCTTGGGTATCGCCGGCTTTGGTCGTATTGGCCGTCTTGTTGCGGAACGTGGCTTGGGACTTAAAATGCGCGTGCTTGCTTTCGATCCGCTGCTCAATCCCAAAGAGTCCCCCATGCCTGCCGTTTCTTTAGTCGATTTCGAGACTCTGTTACGCGAATCGGATTTCATTTCGATTCACGCCCCTCTCAACGAAGGCACAAAAAATCTGTTCGACAAAAAAGCCTTCGCCAAAATGAAACCCGCGGCCAAGCTCATCAACTGCGCGCGTGGCGGGATTATCAACGAGAAAGATTTACAGGAAGCTTTGAGCAGCGGAAAACTTTCTGGTGCCGCGCTAGATGTTTATGAAAAAGAACCACCGAGGGGTTCTCCATTATTGGGACTAGAGAATGCCATTTTCACGCCGCATTTAGGCGCCTCCACAGACGAAGCACAGTTTCGAGTTTCTGTAGATATCGCAGAACAACTACTTGCCTATTTCCGAACTGGTGAAATTCGCAACGCGTTGAATGCCGCAACATTGAGCGCTGAAATCTCTGAGACATTGCGACCTTTTGTGGTGCTTGGCGAAAAACTCGGTTCCTTTCTCGCTCAAACTCTCGATTTCCCGATTCGCAAAATCGAGATTCACTATCGAGGAGAGTTGCATCAACACAGTCTCGGCCCGGTTCGCTCTGCAATTCTCGTTGGGATGATACGCCCCACTCTCGATGGCCCAGTGAATCAGGTAAACGCACCACTCATTGTTGCAGAACGTGGAATCCAAGTGATCGAAATGCGCGAAGCAAGATCGCGGGACTATTTGAATCTAATTTCCGTTGAGGCGAAGGGAGAAAAGAAAGATCAAGTCGGGCAAGTCGCGGGCACTGTATTTGGTTCTCAACCGCGCTTCGTTCAAGTCAATGGATTCCAACTCGACGCACAACCTCAAGGAGATTTGTTAGTCACGAGCCACCTCGACAGGCCAGGAATGATCGGGAAAATTGGCACTGTGCTTGGCTCTCAACAAGTCAATATCAGCCGCCTACAACTAGGCAGCTCAGAAACCGGCGATGGCAAAGCGATCGCAATCCTGAATATCGATTCTCCGACTTCTAAAGAAGCGCTTGAAGAGCTACGTCGCATTCCGAATATTCTAGAAGCCCGCTACGTGAGGTTGTAATGACAGGCGCCGGTCCATTCGAATGCGTGATCTTCGATTGCGACTCCACTCTCACTAAAGTCGAGGGAATCGATTTACTAGCTGGAGACAAGAAAGAAGAAATCGCCGCGCTCACTCGCGCAGCGATGGAAGGCAAAAGCAGCTTCCACGAAATCTACCGCCAACGTCTTGCTTTGCTCAATCCTAGTTTTTCTTCAGTGAACCGCATCGGCCAAGCCTATATCGACGCCGTCACGACAGGAGCTAAGGAAACGGTTAGCGCTTTGCATTTTCTGAAGAAACGAGTCTTTGTCATCAGTGGCGGATTTCGTATGCCTCTATCCATTTTCGCACGCTTCTTGGGAATCTCTGGAGAGCGAGTATTCGGAGTGGATTTGTTTTTTGATGACCAAGGAAATTACCGCGGCTTCGACGAAAAAAATTGCCTGACTCACAATCGAGGAAAAACCGAAGTAGTGCGTGATCTTGCAGGGCGAGGGAAAAAAGCGGTCTTCATTGGTGACGGAGCGACAGATTTAGAAGCCGGTGAGGCTGTAGATTTATTCGTAGGTTTTGGTGGTGTAGTAGCACGCAGCGAAATCGAGAAAAAAGCCGCGCATTATGTAAAAACTCCAGAACTCTCTGGAATTTTGCCCATCGTGTTAACCCCTTTTGAGCGAAGTAAATTGCTCGCCGAACCTAGATATTCAAATTTATTTCAGGAGGGAAAGTGAACCGACAACTGTGGATTCCAGGTCCGACCGAAGTTTCTCCAGACATTTTAGCGGAAGGCGCAAAGCCAATGGTTGGCCATCGCAGCCAAGCGATGGAAGATTTGCTCAAAACAATTACACCCGGACTGCGCGCTCTATTTGAAACGGAACAAAACGTTTTAGTGTTTGCGGCCTCTGCCTCTGGAGTCATGGAAGCGGCCATTCGAAACACTGTAAAAAGTCGCGTTCTGTGCTGCGTAAATGGAGCTTTTTCACAACGCTGGCTCGAAATCGCAAAAAGCTGCGGCAAACAAGCGCAAGGTTTAGAAATCCCCTGGGGAGAAGGATTCACGGGAGAGAAAATCGAAGAAGAGTTACATCGCTCGGGCCCTTATGACGCATTGACTCTAGTTCACAACGAAACCTCCACAGCCGCACTCTCCGATTTGGCTTCGGTCAGCAAGGTGATGAAGAAATTCCCTCAGACACTTTTTCTTGTCGATACAGTTTCGAGTCTTGGAGGCTGCTCGGTTTCCTTTGATCAAAATGGGATGGATGTCTGTCTTGCTGGAGTACAAAAGGCTTTGGCTTTGCCACCGGGCCTCACAGTCACCGCCGTTTCGAAACGAACACTTGAAAGAGCAAAAAGCATTTCCGATCGGGGTTGGTATTTCGATTTTGTGCTTTGGGCTGCAGCGATGGAAAAAAACTCGACACCTGCAACTCCCGCCATCCCTCAACTCTTCTCGCTGCGCAAACAATTAGAACAAATTGAAAAAAATGGCGGCTGGTCACGGCGCTATGAAGAACATCGGCAAATGGCAAAATGCGTCGATGACTGGGCAAGGGCTCATGGCATTGAATCTTTTCCAAATCCTAAGTTTCGTTCCCCCACGACCGCCTGCTTGCTCGCCGGAAAAATCAATGTCGAGAAATTGATTGCTGGACTCAAAGAACGTGGATTCACCATTTCCAATGGCTACGGAAAACTCAAAGGACAGACTTTCCGAATTGGACATATGGGTGATCACACGGTGGGCGCGCTTCAAAAACTGTTAGCAGCTACGGAAGGACTTCTTTAGAGCAAAGCTATTGCTCTAAACCTTCCCCAAGCAGAATTTTTTCAATTCGTTCGTCTAACATGCGCACATCGGAAGGATCTAGAGCACAAAGCAGCATTCCGCCCTCACGCCTTGCGATCGGAGCAATTCCCGCCGCATCGATGAGATCTCGTTTGTTGAAAACCACTAAGCGAGGAATTCCTCCCAGGCCTAGCAAATCCAAAATTTGTTCGACCGCTTCCATGTGACGGAGAAATCCCGGATGCGAAGAATCTACTAAGTGCAAAATCAAATCCGCATTGTCGATTTCTTCAATCGTAGCTCGAAACGCATCGAGCAAAGAAGTTGGTAAATCCCGCAAAAATCCTACGGTATCGATGAAGGCAGCGTCAGTCCCGCCAGGCAAATGAACGCGGCGCACCGTTGTTTCCAAAGTTGCAAAAAGCAAATCCTCCGAACGAACATGGCTTTTCGTAATGGCATTGAACAACGTCGACTTGCCCGCATTGGCATAACCCACTAACGCGACGGTAGGAATTCCAGAAAGCCGTCTACGTTTGCGCAGTTCCTCGCGTCGCACGCCGATTTTTTCGATTTCCTCTTCGAGATGATCGATGCGCCGGCGAATCGCGCGCCGGTCGATTTCCAATTTTTGCTCACCAGATCCTCGCACTGCTCCATGCCCGCCACCCAATCGAGACATTTCTGCCCCACGTCCACTAAGAAAAGGCAGCAAATACTGAAGTCTCGCCAATTCGACACGAATTTTCCCGTCTCGAGTCACCGCACGTCTTCCAAAAATTTCCAGAATCAACATTGTGCGATCAAAAACGCGCAAGCCAGTGGCCCGTTCCAGATTCCGGCACTGCACCGGAGAGATGTTTTGATTGATGATCAATAAACCTGCATTGAGAACCGCCGCACGATGGACGATTTCTTCGAGAAGTCCGGAGCCCATGACTGTGCGAGGGTCGGGATGATCGCGACGTTGCAAGCAGCGATCTAGCACTTCGATTCCAGCTGTTCGAGCAAGCTCTGCAAGTTCCTGAATCGATTCGCGTGCCTGAGCAACATCTCCAGAATGAACGCCAACTAAAATCGCCCGCTCGGCTGCATCCACATTTTTAAGTCCCGAGCCCGCTCGATGTAACTCCTCTTCAAGCGCCGCAATCGATTCCAGAAAATCGCCGGGCAAATCCTCCAGAGGAGTTGGAGCAGAACAATCCATTTTCTTTCCCTGACGATTTGGAGGAACGAGCTTGGCAAGTCGAACAGATTCCGCTTCACCACGTTCGTTCACTTTGATTTGTATCAACGCATCCAAACGATGTCGTGCTAACGGAAGCAAATCGCTATGGTCGAGCCCCCCATCACCAAAAGAGCTTTGAATAAAACGCAACCCGCTCAACCGGCGCTCACTCACCGTTTCATCATGTCCATTGGGATAGTCGACTCGATGTGCGTTGCCAATCGCCGCCTTGATCACTCGGCCTCGGCGGTCGACGACGACTCCAATACAGCGACGAGTTTGAGAAGAAAGTGCCGCGATTTCACTAGCAAGCTCTGCGCTTACGGCTTGTTCCTGGGGAATCTTGCGGCGCATCAAACGTTCGAGCGCTTTGACTTGATTTTTCTTGAGTCCCAGCGTTTTGCCTTGGAGTTTACTCATCGAGTTTCAAAGTTCTTCCATTAGAATCGGCCGCCCAAAAGAGGAACTATAGTCTCGTTTCGTGATGAATTCATGACAGTTCAGAAAGTTTACAATCGCGTATTTGTTATCGTGCTCGACGGATTCGGCGTAGGCGCCCTTCCCGACGCAGACAAATATGGCGACTCCGGAGCAAATACCTTGGCGAATACCGCCAAGGCGGTTGGCGGGCTCACACTTCCGACTTTGGAAAAAATGGGACTCGGCCGCATTACCCCAACCTCAGGCATAAAGGCTATCGACACCCCCATTGCTTCCTTTGGAAAAGCTGCAGAAAAATCACCTGATAAAGACTCGATGACAGGGCATTGGGAATTGATGTGTTGTCCGTCGGGAGAGCCTTTCGCACATTACCCAACGGGATTTCCGCAACCCATCGTTCGCGAGTTCTGCCAAGAGGCGAAAGTCCCGGGAGTGCTCGCCAATTGCGCCGCTTCGGGAACAAAAGTGATCGAGGATTTTGGTGCAACTCATCTCGAAAGCGGGCTCCCCATTGTCTACACCTCAGTCGACTCTGTATTTCAGGTCGCAGGACATACAGAGAAAATTCCACTGACTCGTCTTTATGAAATTTGCCAAGCAGCCCGGCGCGTCTGCGATCGTTATCGAATCGGAAGAGTGATTGCACGACCCTTTGTAGGAAAACTGGGGCAGTTTCAACGAACCTACGATCGCAAAGATTTTTGTATGCAGCCTCCCGAAGAAACGGTGCTCGATCAACTACAAGCAAAGAATATTCCGGTCCTCGGCATTGGAAAAATTGAAGACCTCTTCGGCGGCAAAGGCGTTGGCCGCTCGATACACACCGAAGGAAATCGGGATGGAATGGCGGCGACTTTGGGCACTTGTTTGGAAGTTCCTAATGGTCTGATTTTCACCAATCTAGTCGACTTCGACATGGTTTACGGACATCGCAGAAACCCGAAAGGCTATGCGCAATCCTTGCACGAATTTGATGAAGACTTGGGCGTGCTGTTAGAAAAATTGAAAGCAGGCGATCTGCTGATGCTTTGTTCCGATCACGGGAATGACCCCACTTTCACCAAAACAACAGACCACACTCGCGAGTATGTTCCTATTCTTTTTTACAACCCTGCGAACCTAAAAGGCCGAGATCTAGGAATTCGCAATTCTTTCGCAGATATCGGAGCAACAACGGCTGCGGCTTTTGGGCTGAGCGGCAAAGGAAAATCTTTTCTCGAAAAGGAGTGAACATGGATTTATTGGGACGAGCAAATGAATCAGCTCAACATTTACGAGATCAAGGAGCACTGCAAATCCAGATTGCCGTGATTCTCGGATCGGGATTAGGCTCTTTTGCTGAAACTCTGACTGGAGCGATTCGAATCCCTTATGACAAAATCCCCAACTTTCCGCGCACTTCAGTAGAAGGGCATTCGGGGCATGCCGTCGTAGGCCAGGTTGGACCGGTTAAAGCTCTAGTACTCCAAGGGCGAGTGCACTATTACGAAGGTTTTCCAATGGATATCGTGACATTTCCAGTGCGAGTCCTTCACCAGTTGAAGATTCCAACTCTGATTTTGACCTGCGCCGCCGGGGGACTCGACATTCGCTTTCGAAATTCCCGTTTGATGCTCATCCAAGACCATATCAATTTGATGGGAGTCAATCCGTTACGCGGAGATCACGACCCGCGATTTGGGCCTCGATTTCCGGATATGACTCATGCCTATGATCCAACGATTCTGCAAGCAATAGAAACCGCAGCGACACGGGCCAAAGTCAATGTGCGTCGCGGAATCTACGCCGCAATGCATGGTCCTTCATATGAAACTCCATCAGAAATTAAAATGTTGCAAACTCTAGGCGCGAACGCTGTGGGCATGTCGACTGTCCCCGAGGTCATTGCCGCAAATCAAATGGGAATGAAGGTTGGAGCCATCGCTTCGATCACAAATCTCGCGGCGGGACTTTCTCCTGACAAGTTGTCTCACGAAGAAGTGCAGCGTGAAGGCGAGAAAATCGCAGCAGACCTGACCAAACTTTTGCATATTGCACTACCCGCGGTCGCCATGACACAAAAGGGGGCCTAGTTTTCGCTTGCGCTGCGAATATCAATATTTCCGAATCTTTGACTTTGGCGGCTTTCTCGACATCGAAAAAGCGCGTCGCCTTTTGGAAGGCTCTTTTCTCGTCAAAGGACTCAGCCCAGTTAAAGGCGCTCCAGAGTACATCTCCTTCGCTCCCGTACTTTCGATTGAATTTGGCGAACAAGGATTGTTTCAATTTGAGAATGGAACCCCTTGCAAGGTGCGGGCAAAGATCTTTGAAATCGGTGCGATCTCGATTTTGTTTGAAGCGCAAATGGATTGCGAAAGCGTAAACCTACTTCGTGACCATTGGGGCTTTGCCTTAAAGCAAAAAGGGAAAACCTTCCGCAAAAGCGAAATCGCGCTCGCCCTATTCGATCAGATCAAACAAAAACTCCAATCGAGTTTGATTGATCGTTATGAAATTGATGTTCCGCCTGAGTACTACACGATTTTCACTCTCGAACCCGATGGCACTCACGCCGTTGAATTCATTGAAAAAAATCGCCGCCAGCTAGCGGCATTATTGATCAACGAAAAAAGCCCTGAGCGTCTAGGAGATCGCGAAGTCGAAGAAATACTCGGTGCACGCTATTCCTACTATCACGATGAAGTATCAATCGTAGACTGGGAAGCAACTGTCACGGTCTGCCCAAATATCAGAGACGAAGACGACATTCTCGCTGTACTTGAAGTAGCCAATCTACAGTTACTAGAGCTACGTACATTTGATGACTATCTGGATCAGGTCATTGAAAAGGCCAGCGGGGATTTGAGAACTATTTTTTCTCCAGGTGGATTTTTTCAAGGTCGCGCGCGACGCATGGTTGCCGATCTCGCCGAAACACGTGTCGAGCTAGAGAAAATGGTCGATGAGATCAGCAATGTCGCCAAGTTTTACGGAGATTGGTATATCGCTAGAGTCTACTTAGGCTGTCGCAAAAAACTGCATATCGAGCGATGGCTGGGGTCAGTTCAAGAAAAACTGAACTCACTTCGAGATCTCTATGAACTTGCTGCTACGGAATCCACAAATCGACGGCTACTTTTGTTGGAAGGATTGATCGTCATTCTCTTCGTTCTCGATATCGTGTTGATCGCAGTTTCGGGAAAACTCTAAACTCGCCCTAGCGAACTTGTGCCGGGAACGATTCTTCACAAACCGAGCATTTCAATTCTTTCTGCTCGATATCGAAAACTGCGCCGCAGTGTTCAGGACGGATCACATCTTCATCCCAGAATTTCCACCAAGGGGAACGAGCACCGCCGTGATCGTGATAGAGATGGTCTTTGATGAAAAATAGATCCGTACGCAAAGGCACGATAGCCTGGAGTTGATCCAAACTCATCTTGCGGAAATGTAAATCGTAAATCTCTTTCGCAAGCCAATCCGCCTTGTGTTCTTCTTTAAAAGAAAGCTGGGGTGAAGCTTCATAGCGTTTTGCGGCTTCTTCGATTTCTGCCTTCAAGAAATCGAGCTGGGCCCAGGCTTTGGCTCCAGGAGGAGCATAAAGTTGTCCCAGAATCGGGCGCATGCCTTCCTCTAAACCACGCACCTGACCGCAAATCTGGGCTTCCTTCAACTCAGCCTTACAGTGCGGGCAGCGGCGCTGATCGTCGACCACGCAAAAACGCCCTCCACATTTGCAAGGAACTAATCCCCGAGAGAAGACCTCTTTCATTGATTCGACTGAGAAACCCTTCTTCGCCTCGAGATAGAGCACAACCGGATCTAATTCCGACAATGCCAAAATGTTAGGGCATTGATTGCAAGCGATTGGAGCATAGTGGGATTGCCCCAAACGGGCAAAACGCACATCCATTGGCTTGCGGCACTCGGTGCAATGGACGGAATGGGTGGGGAATTTCTCCTGTGGCTCCAGGGGAACTTCAGTCATCAAATGAATCGGTGATTGATCTCGGCGCTGTTGCATGCTCCCTATTTTCGGACTTTTCCCCAGCGACTAAAGGGCAGCTCTGAAAATTACCGCGGTCACGACAGCCCGAATTACGCTCGCCCGC
>CAZMYG010000121.1:0-9578 GCA_964570465.1 uncultured Planctomycetales bacterium | reverse complement strand
CGATTGCGCAAGAGAGATTTCGATGCTGAGCGATTCTTCTTTGACTTCCACATTTTGCGTACTCATGGCGTAGCCAGGAGCGCGTGCGAGTACGAGATACTCTCCTGGTGGGAGTCGCTTGATTCGCAAAGATCCATCCGGTTCTCTGTCCAGCCTTCCAGAGAGTGAAATCGGGGGCGACCACAAGGGGAACTCTTTCACGGCGATTGAACTTTTGAGGACGAGTTCTGGATTCGCAATCGCCTTGCCATCGAAAGCTTTGAAAAAAACTTGTAGATCGAAACCGGTAGGAATTTGAATCGTGACTTCCTCTCCGCCTGGAGAGAAGAGTTCGCTGACTCCCCAGGGAGAAATCGAATCGAGTCGCGCGGCCGCATAAGAACTGACGGAACGAAATCCTTTCGCGGTGAAATGCCCTTTTTCGTCCGATTTGCCTGCGGGTCGCAGAAGTGCGCCATCTCCAAAAACGAGTTTGGCTCCCGCAAAAATCTCCGCACCAGCAATTGGTTTCCCGTCACTGCCAAGCACAATTCCTTCAAGTTCTTCCCCTTCTTCAAGACGTAGATCGCCTAAATCTTTCTCGCCTCCTTTTCCCGTAGGAGTGGGGCCGTGCTGCAAAGTCGGACGATCTTTTGTATCGACTAATAGAATCGCTTGTCCCAGCGGAACTCCTTCCAATCGAAATCTTCCTTGCGCGTCGCTGCGAGTGCTTGGAAGAGGAAATTTATCGATCAGTGGTTTGATCCAGTTGGGAGCGGTGAAGACCTGTTTTTCTCCTTGTCGATTTAGGCAGAACACTCCGTCTGTGCGCATTTCCGCGAGGCCCATGGAAAATGCAAAGCCAGGGAGATTCGATGCGCGTATGCGCGCGCCAGCGACAGGCTCTCCAGTGAAATCGAGAACGCGACCCGTGAAGATTGCATAGGCTTCAAGCGGGATATCTCCGAGATCGACCGTTTCTCCAGCATTTGGGACATGATCGAGAAAACGCATTTGTGGCCGATTGCCGCCGATGCCTAAACCCAACATATAAAAAGCTCGCGATTTCAAACCGAGGATTTTAAATTTTCCCTCGGAATCTGTTTTTGTTTTCGCGGCACAGAAATCTACATCGAAACTTTTTTCATCGAACCAGTTTTGCATCGAGGGCAAAGGCATTCGCGCATCGGAGCCGTAGACCTCGATGGGGAAATCGGGAACTATTTTTCCATCTACTTCGACAATGCGGCCAATCACCGCGCCTTCGCCAATGCGCATTTGCGTTTTTGCGACGGGAGCGCGCAATTCGCTGGTAGGTGTTGTGGCTGGAGCGGGCAGGCGTTCGGAATTTGTTTCTGTTATTGCGGGCGTTTCGTGAGTCTCTGTTTTTGTTGCGATCGGGATTTTTTCGCTTTGAGTATTGTTCTCAGGATTTGGATTGAGAAAAAACACAAGCCCCGCGCTCAAAATTGCGAGACTCAATAGTAAAAACAGCCAGGTTAAGGGACGTTTTTCCATAGACTCTTTCTATTCCGCTTCCAGGCGGACGAAGCAGGAATAATAACCTGGACATGCAGGATCTGCTGTATCGGGAACTCCACCTGTTAATAGATTAGCGCAATTTTTTCGCGCCACGCTGCCCGAGAGCGGTAGTACTGCGACATTTTTTGGGAGTTTGCGGTCGTAGAGAAGTTTGGCGAAGATCTCGCCGGATTTGGATTTCACACGGATGCGACTGCCTTCTGGAGTTGTTTTTGTTTGCGATTTTGGATTGATCCAAATGGGGTAGAGTTCTTGTTCGCGCGATTGGATAACTTGCGAAAGATGATGACTCTTGGGTTTTGGAGTCAGCAAGTGAAAGGGAAATTCTGCACTCGCTTGAGGAAATGGAATTGTTTCGAGATTGAGATCCGCAGGGAAACGAAATGCCTTGGCACCGTTGGGTAGTTTTCCATCAGAGCAAGGAATCGGATTGAGATAGGGATTGCGAATAAAGTCTTTTCCTTCGAAAGCAAAACTCCCTCGCGCATTGCCTGGACCTTTGGAAAGAAACTCTTTTTCCCAGTGCGATTCGTTACCCTGCAATTCTTTTTCCAAGCCAAGACGTTTCGCGAGTTCTTGAATGATTTGTAAATCGGTTTTGGATTCACCTTGTGGTGGGACGACCTCGCGCTGTCTCGCAATGTAGTTTTGTCCCCAAGAAGAAATGACTCCGTTTTCTTCGAGAAAGGTAGTAGTTGGTAAAAAATGCGTTGCGCATTCCGCGGTGTCTGTCAGATGGGTGTCGACAAGTACAACGGTTTTTGCAGAACGTAAAGCGCGGGCGGTTTCTTCCGAACCTGGCATCGCCGCGACGGGGTTGGCTCCATTGATCCAAATCATTTCTACTTTTGGGTTCAAACTAGGCAAGATGCGTGGAAATTGTCCCACGGGGATTTTTCTGTATTTGGCATCTAGATTGGGACGAACTAGATCGAGTCGGAAATATTTCGTATGTCTTTCATAGAAGGAAAGACCGCCACCAGAAATGCCTAAGTTTCCAGAAGCAGAAACTAAAGACAGTAAAAGTTTCACCGTCTCGACACCGTTTTGATGATGTTGCAGACCGCTGCCCATCCAAATCGATGCGGGTTGAATTTCCCAATAGAGTTTTGCGAGTCTGGCGATGTCTTTTTCTGGAAGTCCGGTTTTCTTTGGAATGGATTTCAAATCGTAGCGGAGTAATTGTTCTTCCAGTTTGTCCCAATTCTCTCCTGGCCGAACCAATTTCTTTTCCATGCCATAACGAAGCAGGGCAATCGCGAGCAGAAAATCCGAGCCAGGTCGAGGTCGCAAATGCCAATCGATGACATTTCCTCCACCGATCGAAACGGGATCGATCAGGAGAATTTGCGCGCCGCGTTTCTTCGCTTCTTTGAGAAAAGGAACGAGATGAATATTTGCGCCGTAGGGATTTCGACCCCAGAGAATGATGAGTTTTGAATTTGGCAAGTCTTCAAAGGCATGAGTGACCGGTTCGCCGAGTAAATCCATCATCGCGCGTTGTCCCGCGCCCAAACAAACATCGCCATCCGCTTCACTCACTCCGCCGAGTAGATTGAAAAATCGAACGGTCAGTTTTTTCAGCAATCCCATCGAGCCTGAGCTTTGAATATGAAAAATCGACTGTGTGCCTGGACCTTTTTTCAGCCTTTGGATTTCTCGAGATAATTCGTCGAGTGCTTGATTCCAGGAGATTTTCTCCCAGTTTGTTCCGCGTCGCTTCATCGGATGCAGCACGCGATTTGGATCGTAAACCCTTTCCGCGAATCGCTGTGTTTTCCCGCAAAGAAAACCCAAAGTGATTGGATGTTCCGGATTTCCTTCGAGAGAAACGATTTTGCCCGCATCGACGGTGGCAATAATCGAACAGGCATCCCAACAATCGAGCGCGCAGCTAGTGATGATTTTTTCGCTCACGCGGACATGATCTCAGAGCAAGTTCTTCGGAGCAAGTTAACTAGGCCGAGCGTCGCGAAGGATTATTAGAACTCCCTTCCTGTAGAATCCCGCGAATGAAAATCGGCTCGCATGAGCTTACGCCTGTTCGGTTCTTGGGAGGAATCTTAGGACTCATTGGCTTTGCTTTGCTGGAATCGCTCGATCTAGGCCTTGAACGCGAGGCGAAACATGCGGCAGCAATCAGCGTGCTGATGCTTTGCTGGTGGTTCACCGAGGCATTGCCGATTCACTGGACGGCGTTGGTGCCGCTCTTTACGTTTCCGCTTTTAGCTGTCTTCCCAGCTGAGACTGTAGAAACTTCGCATTTTTTCGATCAACTCTTGCGTACGGTCCAACCTTATGTGGACCCAAGCGCCTTTCTTTTTTTTGGTGGCATGTCGATTGCCGCTGCGATGGAACGATGGAATTTGCATCGGCGTATCGCGCTTTCGATTCTCGCGGCGATTGGCGGGGGAAGTTCGCGATTGATTCTGGGAACTCTATGCGCCACTGCGTTCATTTCTCTTTGGATTTCGAATACCGCGGCCGCCGTGATGATGTTGCCGATTGGCATTGCATTGATTCGACGGCTGGAAGAAGAAGCGGGAAAGGCTCTGAGGCATTTTGGTCTCGCCGTCATGCTTTCGATTGCCTATGGAGCGAATGTCGGGGGAATCGGGACCAAGATCGGAACTGTACCCAATGCGGTTTTTTGTCAAAGTGCGGAAAAACTCGGCGTCTCCATAGACTTTTTAGATTTCCTCGCGATCGGTCTGCCTTTTGTATTGCTATTTTTGCCTGTGATTTGGTGGGTGCTCGTGCGTGTTGCGAAACCGGATTCCCAGGAGATTCGCTTTGGCGCCGATGTGATCGAAACACAGAAGCGCGCATTAGGGCCCATGAGCCTGCCCGAAAAATGGATTGGCGCCGTGTTTTTACTAACGGCTTCTTTATGGATTTCAGGAAAACCGCTATCGGAAATTCTTGGGTTTTCCTCTTCCAGTGTTTTCGATGCTTGCGTTTCGATTTTTGCCATGCTCTTGCTGCTACTAGTGCCATTGCCCAAGCACGGACGCGCTCTCAACCGCGCGGCGCTCGCCAAAATTCCCTATTCCGTTCTCCTATTATTAGGAGGATCTTTTGCTATGGCAGAAGGGTTGGGAGAAAGCGGCCTGATTCGCTCTCTAGAACCGGCTTTGCAGAAACTCGCAACTCTCGATCCTTGGCTCGCCTTTTTAGGAGTTGCGTTCTTGTCGGTTTTCTTTTCAGCAGCCGCTTCGAACACGGCGACCACCGCTCTCATGATGGGAGTGCTGCGTGCTGTCTTCCCGTCGCAGTTTGCAATTCCCGCGATGGCCACTGCGACCATCGCCGCTTCTTGTGATTTCATGCTGCCTGCGGGCACTCCCCCCAACGCCATCGTTTTTGGCTCCGGCTATGTGAAGATTCAATCGATGATTCGAATCGGATTCGTTCTCGATTTAATTGCTGCGTTGCTTGCTGGGCTTTGGGGTTGGTTTGGGGTGCGATACTTGTTCGCTTAGGTAAGCTGGGTAACGCGACTCGATGTTTCATTGGAGGCAGTCAATAAAAACCCAGATGTCGTCATTTTCTCCAAAAGCAGGTGTTCCAAAGATAGCTTCAGGGCCAGTTGTCCCATGGCCGTTATAGGCAATGCAATAAATGCCGGTGGCATGATTTAGTTGCCCGTTGGGTCCTGCAGAAATGACAACGACACCCATGTTCGCTTGTAATCCGGTGGCGTAGCGAAAGTCACTGACGATATAAGGGCGTCCCCATGGATCCAAAGGACTGTCTTTGATATAGGGCCCTTTCCAACGGTAGGTGCCAGTCGTCGCATATGCATTTGCAATAAGCCCTTTCGGAGTGTTACTGATCAGGTGGTTGGCGAGTAGGTCAAGGTAGCTGCAATCCGATCCACCAAAAACCCAATCTTGTGCGGAACTTTGAGTCGGTTTTTCTGGTGTAATGTTGTAAAACACAAAACCAAAATCAGGACTTGTACAATTGATAGAGGTTCCGCTCGCCAATCCCATAGTGCTTCCGTTCCATGGCCACATATTCAAATCCTGACGGAATTGCAGGATGGCATCTTTGATTTTCTGGCAAGTCACCTGAGCCTTTGCAATTTTTGACTCATTGACCACGTCTCCGACTAGAGGAACTGCAATCGAAGCCAGCAGCCCAAGGCAGAGAATGACGATGGCTAACTCAATAAACGAGAACCCCCTGCGATACAGCTCTGGGGGAGGGATTTTTCTATCCGGTCTCATTTGAAACTTTTCTTATTGCGTCCTATGCGTGGACAACATCGTCATTTCGTTCGGAGAAACTTAACCTTACGGGGTTTCCGTAAGACAGCTCTCGCAAGGGCAAATCGCGCGCAACAAGTCATAGCTAAAAATCCCCGTGTTGTGTCCGTCGCTGAAATGAATCTGAATTGCATAGTTGCCGACTAACGATACATCTGTGTACCCGATGTTTGCAGGAATTTGTTCAACGAAGACCATTCGTTTCCCCGTTCTTTCATCTACGCAATGCGCGCAGCCGCAATTCCCGCGTAGATAACGCGTGGGATACATCGCCTGATGTCCATCACGCCATTCGATTTCGATTTGGCTGGGATCGACACGGCGAATGCGCGTTGGGGTCACTTCTTGAATCGGTCTGTACGGTTGCATTCGAGCAGGATAGCATCTGCCGCTCATCGAAAGGAACCCCATGAAAATTCAAATCGCTCTCGTTTTGCCGTTTTTATTACTTGCTTGCTCGGTGATTCGTCCTTCTGACGATCAGGTTGAACGGAAATATCTACTCGAACGCGTGGATGACGCGGCGGTGGTGCAGCTTTATGCGGATGGTTTTGACCAACTTCCTCTCAACGAGAAGATTTTGCTCTATCACTTAACCCAAGCGGCGATTGCTGGACGCGATATTTATATCGATCAACGCTATAAACACTCACTCGCGGTTCGCGATTTGATTGAGGAAATTCTGACACATTCGAAGGGAGTCGAAGGAAAAACCCTCGAAGCGATTCGCCGCTACGCAAAGCTCTTTTGGATCAACAACGGTCCGCACAATAATTTGACGACGCGCAAATTCACCCTGACTTGCACTCCGCAAGAACTTCAAGCCGCCGCATTCGTGGCCCAGAAAAATGGAGCGAAGTTTCCTTTGAACGGCGAGGAAACTCTCGACGCGCTATGCGCGCGGCTGTATCCCATTCTTTTCGATCCCAAATTCGACGAAAGTGTGACGAACAAAAGTCCTGGCGAGGGTCGCGACATTCTCGAAGCAAGTGCCAACAATTTTTACGAAGGCGTTTCGATGAAGGATCTCGATGGGTTTAAGGAACGCTATCCGGTGAATTCCAAGCTCGTGAAGAAAGCGGATGGGACGCTGGAAGAAATTGTCTGGCGCGCTGGCTTTGATGACGAGACGCCACCAGGCATGTATGCGAAACAGATTTCTGCGGTGATTTTTCATCTTGAAGAAGCGATTCCTTACGCAACGCCCAAGATGGCACGCGCCTTGGGAGCCTTGATTCATTTCTATCGCACCGGTGAGCCCGCGGCCTTTCGTGAGTACAACGTTGCTTGGGTTGCGGATAAGGATTCGCCTGTCGACACGATTAACGGTTTCATCGAAGTGTATATGGATGCGCGCGGGCAGAAGGCGGCTTGGGAGGCGGTGGTTTTTTTCAATGATCCCGAAAAGATGGACATGATTCGCAAATTTTCCGAGTATGCGCAATGGTTCGAAGATCGCATGCCCTTCGATGCCAAGTATCGCAAACCAAAGGTGAAAGGGATTTCCGCCAAGGCGATTCAGGTGGTGATGGAAGCGGGCGATGCTGGGCCGGTCACGCCAATTGGAATCAATCTGCCGAATCCCGATGACATTCGCGAACACTACGGAAGCAAATCGGTTTCTCTTGGGAATGTTGTCGAGGCTTATGACAAATCCACTCCTCCCGCCTCGCGTGCCGAGTTTTGCTATGACGATGCCGAGTTCGAGCGTTTGAAGAAATGGGATACTCTCACTTCAGCTCTGAAAGTAAATATGCACGAAGTGATTGGCCACGCTTCCGGTCGCGTTTTGCCCGGTTCCGATATTGAGCCGCCTAAGCTGATCAAGGAATACTATTCCGCGCTGGAAGAAGGCCGCGCCGATTTGATTGCTCTGTGGTTCATGGGCGATCAGAAACTCAAGGAGTTCGGGTTGGTTTCGAATCCGGAGGAAGCGCAGCGCGAAGCCTACGAGGCTTACACGCGCAACGCTCTCTCTCAGTTGAATCGCGTGAAGACTGGAGATCAACTCGAAGAAGATCACATGCGCAATCGCCAGATGGTCGTGCATTGGATCATGGCCAACACCAAGGCCATCGAGGTGAAGAAGAAGGAAGGCAAAACTTATTACGTTGTCACCGATCCAAAAGAATGGCATCGAGGTGTGGGCGTTTTGCTGACTGAAGTGCAGCGCATCAAATCCGAAGGTGATTATGCCGGCGCCAAGAAGCTTTTCGATGACTACGGAATCAAGTTTGATCCCAAGCTGCGCGATGAAGTGGTTGCTCGGTTTAAGAAACTCGACCGTCCGTCTTATACCGGCTTTGTCATGCCGAAGTTGACTGCGGTAAAAAATTCCGAAGGCGAAATCGCCGACGTTCACATTAGCTATCCCTTGGACCTAGAAACCCAAATGCTCGAGTGGTCGGGGCGACGGAAATAGAAAGGTGGCGTGAGAAATTTTTGGGTTGGGCTTTTCTTGAAATTACTCAAGCTTTTTGCAATTTCACTCGCTGTTCTCGTGCTGCTACTCATGCTCTTTGAAAACAAGCTCATCTATTTTCCTTCGAAATTTCCTGCGGGAAGCTGGGAGGAGGCGAAGCAGGAAGGATTTCAACCCGAAGATGTTTTTCTCCAAACGACAGACGGGGTCAAAATCCACGGCTGGTTCGTGCGTGGAGAAAACGCTAAGGCGACGATACTTTTCTTTCACGGCAACGCAGGAAATTTATCGGATCGCTATGATTGGGTTCGAGATCTAAGCCGCCTGCCCGCGAACGTTTTTATCCTTGACTATCGTGGCTACGGAAAAAGCGAAGGCAGTCCCAATGAAAAAGGAATCTATCTTGATGCGCAGGCGGCGTATCGTTATCTGACCGAACAACAGAAAGTCGATCCCAAGACGTTGGTTCTCTACGGAAAATCCATTGGAAGTGGCCCTGCTTGTGAGCTCGCCTCGAAATTCCCCTGTGCTGGACTCATTTTGCAATCGCCCTTCACCAAGGTGAAGGACATGGCCGATCGACTCATTCCGCCGCTGCCTTTGCGTTGGGTCGTCCGCACTCGTTTCGACAATCTCGAGAAGATTCAGAAGATCACCGTTCCCAAATTGATCGTTCATAGTCGCAACGACGAAGTCATTCCTTTTTGGATGGGGGAGAAACTTTTCCAAGCCTCCGCTGAACCCAAACAATTTCAGGCTTTCACGCGTGCCGGTCACAACGATTTGATTTCGATGGAACGCCCGGCGTTGCTCAAACTTTTCGGCGAGTTTTTGAAACGCTGCGTGCCGTAGCAAGTGAAATCAAGGACGCCGTGGGCGCGGGGAATTTTTTGATTTGCCTTCTAATTTTTCTATATCAGCTAAATCCTGCAAACGTCCCGATGCGCGTTTGTTTCGAATCAAATCTTCGCGCGAAAGTACGGATACCGGTTGATCTCCGTAGTGAGAGGAAACGCGTCTTGTCCAGCATTCTTCAAAATCGACGCCATCGACGGCGGTAATGATATCGATGCGAACCGGCGCAACGCCGACTTGGAAAATGAGGCGATCCGTAGCGAAATCTCCCGGTTTGAGTTGTGAAACGGGAGCACCAAATTCACTCAATGCTTCGCAAATTTTTTCCCCATTTCCCAAAGTAGGGCGCACCCAAACATCTAAATCCTTGGTTGCACGTACGTGACCATGAACTGCTAGAGCGTGGGCACCAACGACAAGATAATCGACCTTCTTAGCGTTGAATGTTGCAAATAGATCTTTGAAGTCTTGGTTCACCATTTCCTGAATTTCCCCATGCCAGACTGGCC
>CAZMYG010000120.1:0-9620 GCA_964570465.1 uncultured Planctomycetales bacterium | reverse complement strand
GGAGATAGAGATTCAAAAGAACTTAGATTTCTATAGACTATTCGGGCTTTAAGAAAGGAAACACGGCTTGTGAATGAATCGATCCAAGAAAGAAAAGAGCTAGCACGGGAAAAGCAAACACGGATACAGCGAGTCGTAGCCGTCTTGCCTGCCTACAATCTTGAAAAGTCGATTGGGGAAATTGTCAAACGAACCAAGCCTTTTGTTGACGAGGTGATTGTTGTTGCGGATGGTTCCAAAGACGATACCGCCGGCGCCGCGAGTGCAGCAGGTGCCATTGTTCCAGCAGCAGAAAAAGTGCGCGGCAAGGGATTCGCGGTGATTAAGGGTTTTCAATTCGCGAAGTCTTTACAGCCCGACATTGTCGTACTCATGGATTCGGACGGTCAGCATTTGCCCGAAGAGATTCCGGCACTTCTCAAGCCGATTCTTTCAGAACAATGCGAAATGGTGGTTGGTTCGCGCATGTTGGGTACTTTGCGTACCTCGACGATTAACAAGTTTGGAAACTTCGGTTTGAAAATCATTTCCTTTTGCGTCACTTGGAAGTGGATGACCGATACCGAATCAGGGTTTCGCGTATTCCGAGCACATCGTCTTTTTGACATGAAGCTCAATTCTCATGGCTATGAAATCGAGAGCGAACTCTTGCTCAAAGCCTTGCACAAGAAATTTCGAATTGCCGAAGTCCCCATTCATGTTCCTTTTGCGGTGCCTGGAGTGACCGTTTGGGATGGATTCAAGGTGGGTTGGTATAAAGTCAAAACAGGAGTGCGACTCAAACTAGGAAGGGAAACAGCATGACTCGGGAGTCGGGAAGAGAAGCCGTACTCAAAGCGAAAAAAGAAGGCAAACAAGTTGTCGGTGTTTTGGGTTTGGGCTTTGTCGGAACTGCGGTGATTGCCAATCTTGCTCGCACAGAGCATCAAGGTTCGGCGCGCTTTTTTGTCATCGGGGTGGATCAGGATACTCCGGAGGGTCGAGCCAAATGCGAGCGTTTGAATTCCGGAATTCCACCGGTTTACGCTCAGGATCACGATCTTGCGGAAACCTTCTCCAAGGCGGCGAAGCAGACTCAAAACATTTGGGGCAGTGTTGATTTTGATGCTTTCTCCTTGGTCGATGTGGTTGTGATTTGCATCAATCTCGATCTCAAGCGCAAAACGGGCCAGACCAAGGCACTCGAGATGAATGTGAAAGGCTATGGAGAAGCCGTTCGCAAAATTGGCCAGAAAATTCGTCCGGGCGTTCTTGTGACCGTGGAGAGCACCTTGCCGGTTGGAATGTGCGATCAGGTGATTTATCCCGCTCTTTGCCAAGGACAGCAAGATCAAGGCATTGATCTGAAATCGAATCCGCCTTTACTGGCCTATTGCTACGAGCGTGTCATGCCTGGTCCTGGATATCTCAATTCGGTGAATCACTACTGGCGGACTTTTGCCGGAATGAATCCTACGAGTGCGAAGAAGGCACGAGAATTTCTAACTCAATTTGTGAACACAAAGGATTTCCCTTTGTGGGAACACAAAACCACTCGCGCCGCAGAGATGGGCAAGCTGCTCGAAAACGCCTATCGCGCCACCAATATCGCTTTTATTAGCGAATGGGCAGATTTAGCCGAGCGTGCGCAAGTGGATCTCTTCGATGTGATTTCTTCAATTCGTGTTCGCAAGGGGACTCACGACAATATGATGCTTCCCGGTCTTGGTGTGGGGGGCTATTGCTTGACCAAGGACGCCTTGCTCGCCGCTTACGGCGCACAAGAACTTCTCAAAGTGGATGCACCACTTGTGTTCTCTAGGCAGGCGATTTTGACCAATGAGCAAATGCCGTTGAAATCGGTGGATTGGATTTGCCAGCATTTCGAAAACTCTCTCTCTGGGAAGAAAACTTTGTTGCTAGGAATCAGCTATCGCCCTGGAGTTGCGGACTCGAGATATTCCGCTTCGGAGATTGTTGCGCGGGCTTTATTGGAGAAAGGGGTCGAGCTCACAGCCTTTGATCCACTGCTCAAGCAATGGGACGAGTTTCCTTCCGTGCCTATTGTGTCGGAGCTGCCTCGCAACACTCAAAAATGGGATATCGTTGTGATATGCCTTCCAGACCGTCAGTTTGAAGCTTTTCTTCCGTCCTTACTCTCGGAGCAATTACAGAAGGGTAGCATTGTCATTGATCCCTGGAATGTACTGGGAGATGCGCGTGCGAAGGAACTGACTCGAAGAGGAATTGCAGTCAAAGTTTATGGCCGAGGCGATCTTGGTGAAACAGAAACAACAAAACTAAAAGATGAACAAGCGCTATCTAGTCACGGGAGCAGCAGGCTTAATCGGATTTGAGCTCACGGCTCAACTGCTAGCGGAAGGCAAGGAAGTCATTGCCTTAGATGTTTTCCTCAAAGGAGGAGAGCAGGATCTCATTGGTTTGGCCAAACAATATCCGAAACAACTTCAGTGGTTTCGGGCGGATTTGACTAATCCGGACTCTTTTAAAAATATCCAAGGTCCGTTTGAAGCCATTTTCCATTTTGCAGCAATCGTTGGTGTTCGCTATGTCAACGAGCATCCCTACGAAACTTCGAGGGTGAATCTGCTCAGTACGATTCATGTTTTGGATTTTGCCAATCGCGTAGGCTGCGGGGCATTTGTCTTTGCTTCCTCCAGTGAAAACTATGCTAGTGCTGTCGAAAAAGGCTGGGTGCCTTTGCCGAGTCCTGAAGAAGTGCCGCTTTGTATTGGAGATATTCGCCTGCCGCGTTGGTCCTATGCAGCCAGCAAGTTGGCAGGGGAAGCCGCCGTACTTGGAGCTGCGAGCGAGTTTGGGCGTTTTCGCCCGGTTGTGATTCGTTTTCACAATGTTTATGGATTACGGATGGGACCAACTCATGTGATTCCTGAGTTTTTAGATCGAGCTCAACAAAGAGTGGATCCTTTTCCCATTTACGGCTTCGACGCGACGCGCAGCTTTCTCTACGTAGAAGATGCCATTCGTGGCGTGAGACTCGCACAAGAGAAGGGCAGCACAACCCCTATTTTTAACGTGGGCTCTCCAATCGAAGTCAGCATTGGAGACTTAGTAGAAAAAGTTTTTGAGGTGAGTGGCTATCATCCCAAGATTCAGAAATTCCCAGCTCCTCCAGGATCTGTAACTCGTCGAGTTCCGGATATCAGTAAGTTGTTGAAACTGGGTTTTTCACCCCGAATTTCCCTAAAAGAAGGATTGCAACGTTGCTGGAAGTCGCGGACAGATCCAATGCACAAAAAACCTCTTGAGGGCAAGGCTTCGTGCTCCACGCAGAAATAAGACTTCGTCTTCCTCGGTTAATCCGTTTGTACCGGCTTTTGTTTCGCGATGCCGCAGAACAGTTTCGCCATCATTTTTTCTGGCCTCTTCTTGCTGGCGGAGTGGGCATCGTTCTTCAGGCTTCGACAATTGCTTTCTTATTTAATTTTGTCTCGAAGCTTGTTCGCGATCAGCCCTATCACATTGCCGGTCTTACCTTGCATCCTCGAGAATCTATTTTTTTATTGGGAATGGTGGCCCTCGTTTCTTTTGTGTTTTTGGGAATCTCCGCATTTTGCAGCTATTTTTATTACACCCAAGCCGTTGCCATGAGCTGCCGTTTCGAAAGACGCTGCGTACAAGGGTTTTTCCAACAGCTTGCGGAATCGCGTTCCTTTCGAGTTCCCGTAAATAAAGATGAAGAAGTCGAATCGGCGTTGATGAAAATGGCTTTGAGCGACACCAGAGCCTGCGGTCGAACCTTTCTTATGGCTTTTTCCGCGGTGATCCCATTCCTGACTTTTTTAACGAGCGCTTGTGTTTTGCTCTGGGTGGACTGGGTCATCACCTTGATGCTTTTTGTGGTGGCACTGTTTTTTGCAGGGGCTCTTTATCGCGTCAATATTTTTGGAGTGGAAAGTAGCCGAAACCTCGAGAGATCGATGGGGAAGGTTCGCGAAGAATTCCGCGATATGATTTCTCTTTATCGAGGACAAACTTTGAGTTCCAGGGGTGATCGACGCTGGAATCAACTCGATCAAAAAGGACACCTTGATCAATATCTAGATTCTTATGGTGCCTTGATAGGCCTCTCTTATCGAAGCTCACTAGTCAGCGATCTATTTCTTGCGATCACATTAGCAACAGTGTTTTTTGGCATTACGGGCACGGCCATTTCGGACCATTATCAATGGAACGACATTTCTATTTATTTATTAGCGTTGCTTTATTCGGTCAGAAATTTGAAGCAGACTCTAAATCGATTCACTCTGATGAATCGATTTTATCCACAAGTTTCTCGATTTTTTGATTTTAGGAGTTCACTTGCGCGGATGAGTTATTTGAAGTCCGATCAGAAATCTCTTGCAGTGGTTTTGCATTCGAAATCTCCGTTTGGCCCTCGACGAATGGAAATTGCGCGAGGAAAGCCTGCACTTCTTTCGAGCGTGCGTGGAGTGAGTCGATTCAACGCTCAAGACATACTTGACGGAGTGTTTGGAGCTCCCGTATCCAATGAAGCGATTCGCCCCTTTGCAATTTTAGATGCGGAAGCACAAAGCCGTGCTTTTTCCGAGCGGTGTTTTGACGAGCAGTTTATCGAAGAACTGCGCAGGCAGAATGCGGAGCAAAAAGGTGTTCTTTCCGAAATCCTGTTGGCACTCCCAGATCCAGAATCGGTTGCTGGCGCCATCCAAAAATACACAATTGGATCTCCGTCTCTGAGCATTCCTAGAAAAACAGCATTTTCTTTTGCGATTTTGGCAACGTTTTACTATCCCTGTGATTTTGTTTTTGTGAACTCCTCGGATCTCGCTCTTCTGAACTCTTCGGAATGGCAACGAACGCTTTCTTTTTGGAAAGAACGATTTCTTTTGGTGGTTCGAAAAGATCTCTCCATTCCGAGTTCGCAAAACTTTCCGATTTCTGCAGATACTCCGTGGATTGTGATGGGCTCTTCTGGCGATCTTTTGTGGGTGGGTACGAGCCAGCAATTGGATCAGGATAGGAAACTTCTAAATCAGAATTTTAAGAAGAATGGAACAGGGGCGTTTGAAGAAACAGATGAAGGAGTAGAGCTCGAGTTCTCAGAGATCTAATCCTTGAGGAGGCGGAAAAGTGGCGACTGAATCAAAAAAAATTCTCATGCTCGTCATGAATACTTTTGAAAACGATTCTAGGGTGGATCGCTCCGCGCGAACTTTGGTGGAGCAGGGCTATGATGTGACCTTGCTTTGTCTTTATAGGAAGGGCTTGCCGCGTCGAGAACGCTATCACGGCTATGAGGTGATTCGCTGCAACTTAGAGCCAGAAAAAGGAGACACAATTCGTTTGCCGGCGCAACTTTTAGAATCTCTCCCTCAAGCAAAAGAGCTCAGCGCTCAAAACGATCGTCCTTCTGACTTGTAGCAGCTGGGATTTTGAATGGGTCTTTTTCAGCGTTTATTCCAAGACATTCGCTCGAATAGCAAATTCAGTCAGGATGTGCTCTGGAATTTTGGGAGCATTTGCGTCTTGGGTATCAGTGGAGCCGCACTCAATATTTTGATCGGAACTATTTACGATGCGGCGACTCTGGGCGCCTTCAATCAAGTCTTAGCCACCTATATTCTTGCGGCGGTGTTTGCGGTTGGTGGAATCAATAACTCGGCGCTCAAATTCATTGCGGAAAACCCCAAGGACCAATCCCGAGTCGCGGATATTTCTATTTCTTCCAGTTTGCTGACAGCGGCTTGCTCTGGCTTGGTGACTGTCATTTTTTGGTTTTCGATTCCTTGGATCGCTAGCTTGTTGGGTAGTGAGCAAGTGGAAGAGGGAATGAAATGGGTGGCCCCGGGAATCTTGTTCTTTGGTCTCAATAAAACGTTCTTGAGCATTGTGAACGGATTACATTGGATGAAGGCTTTTGCCGTTTTTCAGTCTCTTCGCTACTTCAATCTCATGGCTGGTCTTGGAATTGTGATTTTCTTGAAATGGCCTGGAGAGCGATTGCCTGTCATCTTTACTTTTTCTGAAGTGATCTTGTTTCTCGTTTGTGTCTTCTATTTGAAATCCTATTGGAGAATCCCCCCAGCTTCGCAGTGGAAGAAATGGATTCCCACACATCTGAAGTTTGGAATACGGGGGGTTTTTAGTGGCGCGCTTCTGGAGCTCAATGCCCGAACGGATATTTTGATGTTGGGAATTTTTTTGGATGATCGCCAAATCGGAATCTATAGCTTTGCTGCCATGGTCTTTGAAGGGTTGATGCATTTTCTGTATGTTTTGCAGTTCAATTACAATCCCCATTTGAGCAGTCTTCTATTTTCCAAAGACCATGCAGGTTTACTCTCCTTATTCCGAAGCGGCAGGGCCAAGGTCTATCGTTATGCGTTGGTGAGTGTTCCGCTCATTATTTTCAGTTTTCCTCTCGCCGTTTGGCTGTTTTTTCCCAGCGGCGCTGGTTTTGAAGAAGGATGGCTGTCCTTTGGTATTTTAATGGTGGGACTCTTAGCAACTTCCGGGTATGTCCCTTTTCATAATGTATTCGCTATGGCCGGTTCTCCGGGGATACAAACTCTGTTTCTATCGACAATTGTGTTTTCGAATCTCGTTTTCAATTGGATACTGATTCCTCCGTTTGGAATTGCAGGCGCAGCATTGGGGACGGCCATTGCCTTGGGTCTTTCGGTTTTTTGGTTACATGGATTCGCTTGGCGTTATTTGGGAATTGCGCTGCACGAGCGAAGCCATCCTATAGGAGTGTGATTTGAAGCTTCCTTTTTTCGATTTGCATTTGCATCACGAGCCCATTCATCAAGAACTGATGCGCGCGATTGAGCGTGTTTTGAAGAGCCAGAGTTTTGTCTTGGGCCCTTTTGTTAAAGAGTTCGAGCAAGAGATTGCAAAGTATCACAATTCGCGATTTGCCATTGGAGTTTCTTCAGGCACGGATGCACTTTTGATTGCTTTGATGGCTCTTGAAATTCAACCAGGCGATGAAGTGATCACGACTCCATTTTCTTTTTTTGCTACAGCGGGAAGTATCGCGCGCTTAGGCGCAAAGCCGGTTTTTGTGGATATCGAACCGGATAGTTTTCAGATCGATTGGCGAAAGCTCGAAAAAGCGCGAACGACAAAAACTCGCGCCCTGATGCCGGTGCATTTATATGGGCAATCCGCGAATCTAGAGCAAATCATCCCTTGGGCAAAAAAACATTCTTTGCCCGTTGTGGAAGATGCGGCGCAGGCGATTGGTGCGGAATACCGTCGAGGAGAAAAGGTAGGAACAGTAGGAACGTTTGGCTGTATTTCTTTTTTTCCGACGAAAAATCTCGGCGCTCTAGGTGAAGGAGGATTGGTTTTGAGCAACGACGAAGCTCTCGCGAAGAGAGTGGAGGCATTACGAGTGCATGGAAGTGAAGTGCGCTACTATCACAAATGGATTGGAGGGAATTTCCGTCTCCCTTCGATTCAGGCTGCGGCTTTGCAAGTCAAGCTCTCTCATTTGAATGATTGGATTGCGAAGAGGCAGAGCCATGCACAGCTCTATTTTGAATTATTCGCGCAGGCCAATCTGGAAAATCGTTTTGGCTTAAAGCTTCCGAAACTTGGAGCGCCGAAGAAAGAGATTCCCAACTTTCATACTTTTAACCAATTTGTGATCCGCGTTCCTCGCAGAGATGAACTCAAATCGTTTTTAGCGAAGCAAGAGATTGGAAGCGAAGTGTATTATCCTTTGCCTTTGCATCTTCAAGAGTGCTTCCGCGACCTTGGATATCACGAGGGAGATTTCCCAGAAACTGAAAAAGCTGCGAAGGAAGTATTGGCCTTGCCGATTTTTCCGGAACTTGTTGAGGAACAGCAAAGGCGAGTTGTTCAGGCGATTGAAAAGTTCTACAACCAATAAAAATGGAAAGCTCTACGGAAGAAATGCAAATGACTGTTAAGAAGACGCCAATCACGCGTTCTTCTGGGCAAGGATTTGCCAAGCTTTGCGAAAGCTTATTTTCTTGGAGTCTTTTTCTGGCACTTCCGAGTCTCGTTTTTCATCGAGGTATGAATGCTCGCTGCATCGAGATCGGCGTTCTGTCTTATCTCTGCTTGCTTTTTTTGGGAAAACGCCAAATCACTCGTGATGGGATGGCCGTTGTCGCAGGGATTCTTTTTATTGCTTCTTTTGCTTTTTCTTTGTTTTTTGGAAACCCAGAACAAAAAGAATTTGGGATTTTTTATCCGCTTTTAAGCTATGGATTCGCTTTGTTTTTTTTCAGCAAAGAGTTGTTTGCAAGCAAAGAAACTTGGAATCGTTTGGCTTGGAGTTTTTGGATTACCGCCATTTTGATTAGTGTAGATGTGTTGAGTCAGTCTCTCTGGGGAGTTGGTATTTTTTCGAGGAGCGGTTTCTCCGATCATCCCGATTCGGCTGGGCGAGTGCTTGGGCCATTTTCTAACCCGAATCACCTAGTGTTAATCCCGATTTGCATGTCTTCTTTCTGGTTGTTAAGGCCTGCCGTGCAAGCAAAGGGATTCTTCGCCTGGCGCAATCTTCTCTTCCTAGGTTCCGCAATTCTTTGCGTATTCGCCATGACGATTTCTGGTTCTCGTAATGTTTGGATGTTGGGTGGAATTCTAATCGCTCTTTTCGCCTGGGATTTGGCTCGATGGAAAGGCATTGGTCTTGCAGGGGCCGGGCTCCTCATCGCTTTGATCGCTTTACCACAGGGACAAAAACTGATCGATCGAATGCGGCATGAAATCCAAGTGAGACCGGCACGATTCACGATTTGGACAGAAACAGTCAGGTTTTGGCAAACTCATCCCATTTGGGGAATTGGTCCCAAACAGTTCCCAGAAACTTATCGCCAACGTTGGCGAGAGGCCGCCAAAGTGGAACCGCTGCCCACAAAGGCACGACTGGCTCACCCTCATCAGATTTATTTAGAAATTTTGGTAGAGCTTGGAATCGTCGGATTTTTGGCTTTCTCCTTTTTTCTCTACTCATGCTTATCCGGCTGGAAACGGACATTTGCGAAAGCCGCTGCGGAGCGCAGGCAGTTTTTCTTTGTCGGTACAGCGCTGGGCCTTTTGATGTTCACCGGACTATTTGATTTCTCTTTTTACTTTCGCTGGTATTGCCTCACTTTTTTCCTCTTGATGGGATTAGCGCTCAGTTTGTCACGAGAGAGTTCAACGGTTTCGGAGAGCGCGGCGTAGATGCTCTGTACTCTGCTGTTTCCGCTTTCTTGGCTTTATGGAGCTGTGCTAAAGGCGCGTTCTTTTCTTTATCTCGAAGGTTTTTTCAAGAGATCCCGAGCGAAAGTTCCTGTTATCTCGATTGGGAATTTGAGTTTTGGCGGAACTGGAAAAACTCCTCTGACGATTTGGGTTACGCGTTTTTTAACGGAAAGGAAAAAGAAAGTTGGAGTTCTAAGTCGTGGATATGCAGGAGGGCCTCAGGGAAATGATGAAGCGGCCATTCTCAAAGATCTCTTGCCTGGGCTCATTCATGTAGAAAACCCCAATCGTATCCAAGCTGCGAAAGAGTTAGTCGAGAAGCAAAAAGTAGAACTTATTGTGCTTGACGATGGCTTCCAGCATCTACGATTGCTGCGCGATTTGGACTTGTTACTCATCGATGCCAC
>CAZMYG010000119.1:0-9625 GCA_964570465.1 uncultured Planctomycetales bacterium | reverse complement strand
CCACTTTTTGCCGCCGCCGCATTACTGATTGCACGGGGACTCGAGAAATTATTGCATCTGGAAAAAGAAACAAAGCCGCGACAAATTGCCAAATGGATTGGCGCTGTGTTTTGTCTTCTTTTTGCTGGAATCGCCGGCTTTTCTAAGCCGTTACTCGATCTCTACCGCCCAGAATTATCCCAAGCTCTTGGTTGGACTAGTTTTTCCCTAGTCCCGATTGCGCTCTTAGCCGCATATTTCTATTTAAAAGAAAAATTGCTTTCGGCTTTCGCGGTGATGTTTGTGTTACTCCCACTAGCGGCGTCTTTCCTTTGTTATCAAATGTTTCCGTGGATGAACTCTAGACAGAGTTTTCAACCTCTCGCAAATCAAATGTTGGAACTCGTTTCCCCTCATTCTGAGCTCATTTACTTCAATTCCTTTCGTGAGTCCTTCACTCTTTATGGGAAAGGCAAACTAGAAGGGGAAAAAATTGGGAGACTAGAAGATTTACAAACCGCTTTGCAGGAAGGAACTCAGGCAAAGCTGTTACTTGTTCATGAAAAGTATCTCAAATCTATTGAGAAGGAACTGGCTCAGGCTTCTTTGGTTTTACAACGCAATGTGACTGGGCGAGAGCATTATCTCTATCTCATCAAGCGCTGAGCTGTCTGCGGAATACCAACCATCGAGATCCAAAGAAATTGATGGCCATAGTGACAATCACTCCTAAACAAAACGCGGCATAAACCGGTACTCCCATTTGTTCGATGAGCAGCACCATCAAGCCATTGCGTAGAATCAACGCTAACAAAGCAATTAACAGAAATCCAAGATATTGGTAATGAGTTCGGCCACGTCGTTTGCCGCGAAATGTCCAAAACTTATTCCAGACAAAGTTATGCAATACAGCGGCAGAAAATGAAATCGTGCTGGCCGCGAGATAATGCAAGTCCAAAACCTTTTCACAGAGTGTGAAAAAAGCGAGGTCTACTAGAAAACCCAAAGTACCTACAAAACAGAAACGCAAAAACTCAATCGCGGCGGGCCAGCGCAAATCGCTTAATCGATGGAGATGCCGGAGGTAATTCAAAATCTCCTTTGTCCCTAACTTGCTCGCTCCGCGTTCGCGTTCTCGAAAAACAATCGGAACTTCGAGAAAGTTTTCTACGCGGCAGCGTACGAGAATTTCGAGTCCAATTTTGTAACCAATGGGAGCCAGAGTGGCTCTTTCCAAGAGATCTCGGCGAAATGCAAAAAAACCAGACATCGGATCGCTTGCAGAGCAAAGCGGCCAAGCGAGCATGGAAGCAAATTTCGAAGCGAATTTCCGGTTCCAAGGCCAGCCCACGGTTTTGCCTCCGTGAACATAGCGACTGCCAATTGTCATCTCGACTTCTCCTCGTTGTATTGGCTGGACCAGATCGGGAATCTTTTCGATCGGATGACTTAGATCCGCATCACAAACCAGGAGGATTTTCGATTTTGATTGTCGAAACCCTTCAATCACGGCAGAGGCAAGGCCACGTTCGTTTTTTCGTTCAATTACAGTAACCGGACCTAATTTTGAAAATTCGCGTGCGAGATTCGCCGTTCCATCTGGCGAGTTATCATCGACGATCAAAACCTCAGCATCGAGCTGGCTCTTGCGGAAAACGGCAAAGAGTTTCTCCATCAAAGGAGGCAAATTCTCTGCTTCGTTATAAGTGGGAATGATGACGGAAATTTCAGGCATAAAGGAAGTTTTTCATCAGGACTGCGCCATGCGTTGTCAAAATAGATTCGGGGTGAAATTGAACCCCTTCAATCGCAAATCGACGATGTTTCAATCCCATGATTGCACCATCTTCAGTTTGCGCCGTGATTTCTAACTCTTGCGGAAATGAATCCTTGCTCGCAATGAGCGAGTGATAACGTGTCGCTTCGAAAGGATTGGGAATATCTGCAAACAAGCCAAAACCATTGTGAAAGATTTTGGAAGTTTTTCCATGCACAGGTTTTGCCGCACGCAACACTTCACCGCCAAAGGCAGAGGCAATTGCTTGATGACCCAAACAAACGCCGAGGATTGGAATTTTCCCTGCAAAAGCGCGGATAAGCTCGATCGAAATTCCCGCCGTTTCGGGTCTTCCAGGACCTGGTGAAATCACGAGATGGGTTGGCGACAAACGAAACGCATCCTGCACGCTGATTTGATCATTGCGTACAACACGCAACTCCTCGTCTGCGATTTCTGCTAGGAGATCGGCGACGTTATGAGTGAACGAGTCGTAATTGTCGAGAATTAGAATCACGCTTTACGTTGCGAATCTTAACCCATACCATCGCGCGCTCCCATGATTCCTCTGAGAGACAATATTGCGCATCAACGCACGCCGCTGGTTGTGCTGATTTTGATTAGCCTCAATGTTTTGACCTTTGCATTTCAACTCTCCCTGGAATTGTCGGATCGCCCATGGCGTGGAGAGATTTTTGTCCAAATTGGAGGCATTGTTCCAGCGGCTTTGACGGACCGCTCGCAGCGAGATGTGTCCATGCAAGAACTACAAGGGCGTGTGCTGGACGATTTGGATCATCGCTATGCCTATGGTTTTTGGATCCCTCGCAACGAAATTCGAAACTGGAAAAACGAAGAGCGACAGGTCAAAGAAGATTTCCAATGGGCGCTGACTCAATCACCATTTTTAGGTTTTCTGACACTCATTACTTCTATGTTTCTTCATGGAGGATTTTTTCACCTACTTGGCAATGTCTGGTTTCTCTGGGTTTTCGGAAACAATGTCGAAGATCGACTCGGTCATGGACGTTTTCTTCTCTTCTACATTCTTTGTGGCATTGCAGCGGGTCTGGCGCACTGGTTTGTCAGCCAGGAGAGTTTGGTCCCGACCATTGGAGCTAGTGGTGCGATTGGAGGAGTACTCGGTGCCTATATTGTTTTATTCCCTCATGCACGAGTGCTGACCTTCATTCCACTATTCATCTTTCTCCTTCTACGAGAAATCCCTGCTTGGATCTTTTTGGGAATTTGGTTTCTCTTCGAATGGATTGGCGCGCAGTCTATTTTTTTCTCGGAGAATCGTGAGGTAGGGGGGATTGCTCACTGGGCACATATTGGAGGTTTCTTAGCAGGATTTTTTCTCGTGCGTATTTTTACTAAACGCTATGGATCATCGCGACCTTCTATTCATTACACGATTCGCTAGCTGATGGAAAAACGAAACAAGCTACTCGACATAGATCTTGTCCTGCTTTGGTTTTTAGCTTTACTCACAGCGCTTACCTTAGCGTTTTTCCAAGAAATTCCCCGGAGTGGAGCCTTGCTGGCGCTGTATTTGTCCTGCTTTGCTCTTGTGGGCATGTTTAGCTTTGGTTTTTCTCATTGGAGTTTGCAAACCCATCTCATTTTGAGAGCTATTTTTGTTGGCCCCTTCGTCCTGCTGATTTTTTCAAGTCTTGGTTTCTTGATTCACTACATCTCTGTTGATGACCGACATTGGTATTTACTGATTTGGGATCGGCGAATTTTTGGAGGAGATCCGGTTCGACAGATTCATGAATTCGGTGAGCCTTGGCTTACCGATGTTTTGCAAGTTGCCTATGCTTCTTATTATTTTCTGCCCATGCTGCTTGGTGCGGTACTCATTCGACAAAAACGCTGGTTGGAACTCCAGTCCGTCCTTTTTCTCATCAGCGTTGGATTCTTCCTGTCCTATCTGGGTTATTTCTTATGTCCTGCAAAATCTCCCAATGAAATTCTGCCGGGTCTTTGGCAGGACGGTTCAGTGATAGCAGATTCACTCGCACGCTGGACTCGCCAAAGCGAAATACTCAAACGCGATGCTTTTCCCTCGGGGCATACAGAAATCACTCTGCTTACCTTGTTTCTCGCCTGGAAATTTCATCGCAAAGTGTTCTGGGCGATTCTTCCTTTGGGTTTAGGACTTTTCGTGGCGACAGTGTATTTGGGCTATCACTATCTTGTGGACGTAGTAGCTGGGGGAGTTTTAGCGCTCGCGGTGCTGTACTTTTCTAATTTGTCTTTTTCGCAGCCCGGAAAATGAGATAGCCGAGTAAGCCGAGTACTGCCGAACCCCACCAAATACTCGAAGCGAAGGGAAGATCTCGAAGAACTGCTAAGGAGGGGTAGTAACCATTGTCGCCGTCGTAGCCAGGCAAGAAGGCAAGCATGGCTGTGACAATACCAATGAGTGAAGCGCCAGCAATCAAGCCTGAACTAAACAGTGTTCCCGGTTGTTCATCTTCGGCATCTGCGGGTCTTTTGTAATACCAATCGGCCAATTTGCGTACGAGCCCACCGAGAAATACGGGCATCGTCGATGCGAGAGGGAGATAAACGCCAACGGCAAAAGTGAGCGAACGCATTCCCAATATTTCAACAAAGATGGCGATGGCGACTCCTAGCAGAATCAAATCCCAAGGCAATTTATGCGTGAGCAATCCATCAATGACCACAGACATCAGGCGCGCTTGAGGTGCCGGAAAACGTTCTCCTCCGATGCCGTCTTGTCGTGCGTAGCGTGCTTCGCGAGTTTGTGTGTCGATTAAATAATTGCCTGTGGCTTGGCCTGCTGGGAGATCTTCTGTATCGAGTCGCACAAAACGATAGATTTTCCCGTCGGTTTTGCTTTCGATTTCATCGCCGCGTTGTAGAACATTTTCGCGAACGACAAAAGGTGTGGGGACTGGAGTCTCTTTCGTTTCGGAAAGATTGAGACCATAAGCGGTCCAGCCAACAGCGACGACGCTTGTAAGAACGCCAATGAGCAAGGCTCCTTGCTGGCGAATGGGCGTCGCGCCCACGAGAAAACCGGTTTTGAGATCTTGGGAACAGGTCCCCGCATTGCTAATCGCGACGCAGATGATCGCGCCGATCATGAGAGCGAGGCGGCTATAGGTCGATCCTTCCCAGCCTGCGAGCAAAAAGGCCCCGCAGGTCCCCATGAGCACGCCAATCGTCATGCCCGAGAGAGGAGAAGAGGTCGAACCCACTTCGCCTGTGATGCGGGACGAAACAACAGAAAAGAGAAATCCCAAGAACAGAATCAAAACAGCGCCGAGCAAATTCATTTGAAAGGAAGGCATGAGCCAAATGAAAAGCACGATGGCGACAGAGCCGAGCATCAACACCGAAATGGGGGTGTCCCGATCCGTTCGTAAGGTCGAATTGAGAGCGACTTTTTCTCCACCACCCATTACGGCTTGCGCGGAGGATTTTAGAGAAGAAACAATTGCAGGAAGCGCTCGAACTAAACCAAAAATTCCTCCCGTCGCCACGGCGCCCGCACCGATGTAGCGCACATAGTTTCTCCACACCGTATCGATTTCCATTTGGGAGATGGGAACGACAGCAGGATAAATGGCGTTAGGAGAGCCGGAACCAAAAAAATAAATGAGCGGAATTAAAACAAAGGAAGAGAGAAGACTGCCTGCGACCATCATCACCGAGGTGCGATATCCTAAAATATAGCCAACACCTAGAAGAGGAGGCTCGAATTCACAAGCCACTCGAGAGCCTTTGAGTACATCGAAATGAGCTTCTAAGGATCCGGGAACTCCGCGCAGAATCGATTGAAAGGTTTTGAAGAGCGCGCCAATGCCCATGCCCCAGAAGACTTTTTTCGCAGCACTACCGCCTTTTTCCCCGGCGATCAGGATTTCTGCGCAGGCCTTGCCTTCGGGATAACGCAGCGCGCCATGCTCTTTCACAATGAGATAGCGGCGTAGTGGCACCATCATCAAGACACCGAGTAGCCCACCGGTCAAAGCGATCAGAGTGGTGAGTCCGACATGCAGTGGATAGCCAAGAAAAATCAAAGCCGGCACGGTGAAGACCATCGCAGCCGCAACCGACTCGCCAGCGGAACCAACGGTTTGGGAAATGTTGTGTTCGAGTATCGAGCGTTTCCCGTTTCTCGATTTCAATAAAGCGATGGCGATGACAGCCACAGGAATAGACGCCGACACGGTGAGCCCGACGCGCAGTGCAAGATAGGTCGAAGCCGCACCAAAAAGAATTCCCAGAACTGTGCCTAACAACAGCGAGCGGAAAGTGAGCTCAGGAGGATTTTCCTCCGCAGGCACATGGGGCCGAAACTCAGTGGCGATGGCTTAGACCTCCAATTTTTTCAGTGCTTTGCGAACGAGAATGAAGCAAAGCACACCGAACATCGCAGTAGCCAGAAGATCGGCGTTGTTTCCTAAAGTCCCTTGAAGACCTTCGCCCCAATGCGCGAGAGACTTGCTTGGTTCCCATTCACTGAGAGCCACAATAGCTACACCGGCGAGAGAACCACCAGCGACCAGTCCTGTAGAGAACAACATTCCGGAAGAAACTTCGCTGTCTTCCTTTGCTCCTCGTAGTTTGTCTGCAAGCCAACGCATTCCACCACCAACAAAGATCGGCAGAGTCGTTGAAATCGGGAGATAAGCGCCAACCGCCCAAGCCAAAGCACTAATCCCGCAAAGTTGAATGCAAACGGCGAGAGCCGCACCGATGAAGATATAGCCCCAGGGAAGTTGTTGAGCGAGTAAGCCTTGAATCAAAGTACCCATTAATGTGGCTTGTGGCGCCGGAAGTTTACTACTTCCAATAGGACCATAGGTCGCAGAACTATTGAGCAGATCGATGGTGAAGCCAATTGCTACCGTCGATACAAGTACTCCAATAACGAGACCGATTTGCTGAAACTTTGGAGTTGCTCCAACGAGAAAACCGGTTTTTAAATCTTGCGAAGTCGCTCCAGCATTTGCCGCAGCGATACACACAATGGCTCCGATGCAAAGCGCGACTGGTTCATAAGCACTTCCCGTCCAGCCAAGGCTGATGAAGATCAAACAGGTGGCCATCAACGTAGCGATTGTCATTCCCGAAATTGGATTAGAGGAAGATCCGATGATCCCGACAATTCGCGAAGAGACAGTGACAAAGATGAAACCGAAAACAACGATCAGCAATCCCATCAAGAGATTGCCTGGAAAGGGTCCATGAGGAATTTTCGGCAACAAAGCAATAATCAAAATTAAGCCGAGAACACCAGTGCCAACCCAAGTAATCGGAATATCTCTTTCAACGCGGCTGTCTTGTCCTGCGCCTCCGATACCACCTTTCAAGGATTTAAAAGAACCTTTCAAGGCCGACACAATTGTGGGCAAGGTTCTCATTAAGGTCAGGAATCCTGCCATCGCTACTGCACCAGCGCCGATGTAGCGAATGTAGGCTTCGTAAATTGCTTTTGGTGGATTGCTGGTAACTAGATTTGGATCTTTACCCACCTTTGATAAGTCAGCCATTACTTGTGAGTCAGGAACAAAAAGGCTGAGTAAAGGAATTAAGACCAGCCAAGACAACACTCCACCAGAGACCATGATTCCCGCGATTCTTGGACCGATGATGTAACCAACACCCAAATATTCAGGAGAGATTTCAGCGGCGACGGTAGCGTTGGGGAGGGCAGCTGTTTTTCCAGTGACGAATTTTGGAATTTCTTTCCACAACCCGCCAATGATGTTGAAAGCTTTATAAAAAATGGCGACCCAGAATCCGGCAAAGACCGCCTTTGCCATATTGCCGCCTTTTTCTCCTGCGACCAAAACGTCAGCACAAGCGGTTCCCTCTGGATATGGAAGCGTTCCGTGCTCCTTGACAATGAGGGCACGGCGCAAGGGAACCATGAAGAGGACACCAAGAATTCCACCTACGGCAGCCAAAGTCATCACTTGGAAGTATTCAAAATACCCTTTTCCTTCTTGAAGAAAGAGTAAGGCGGGAACTGTGAACGCTACACCAGCAGCAACGGACTCTCCGGCAGAGCCAATGGTTTGTACGATGTTGTTTTCCAGGATTGTGGATTTTCCGATCCTCTTGAAAACAGCAATAGCAAGAACCGCAATCGGAATTGACGCAGAAACGGTGAGTCCTGCTTTCAAGGCGAGATAGACGGTGGCTGTTCCAAAGATCAAACCAAAAATCGATCCGAGCACGACTGCTTTCAGCGTGAACTCGGGAATGGTTTGATTTGCGGGAATAAACGGTTTGTGTTCTTTGACTTCAGCCGGTTTTGATTCGGTTGTGGCGCCGGAATGTCCCATCAGTCCTCCTTATATCTAGGTAATGGGGCAGGATGCTAACCAGAATGAAACACTCTGCCAAACGCTAATTTTTAGTAGGGGCGGCGCATGCGCCGCCCCTACAGCAGAATGCGGATTCAGGATTTCATTCTTCCAATTAACTCGAAGTACTTCACAAAACTGCGAATCCCGCCGGAGGCCTGTTCCCAATCGAAGTTCTCATTTGGGGCGTGATAGCCATGCTCAGGTAAGGAGAGGCCGATGAAATTTACAGGGCAATTCAATTCCTTGCGCATGGTGAGCACCGCGCCAATCGAACCACCTTCGCGAGTGAAGGCGGGCTTCTGACCGAAACCAAATTGCAGAGCCTGCACAGCGGCGTCGGCATAGGGGCCAGAGAAATCACCAACGTAGGGTTCGAGTCCATGTTCGGCGTGAACGACTACATCCTTATTAAGCTTCTTCACAAAATTGGCGAGCACTTTGAACATTTTTTCCGGACGCATCTTCGGAACAAGACGCATGGAGACCTTCGCCTCTGCCCAACCGGGAACAATCGTCTTCACTCCAGGACCTTGATAACCGCCGGCAATGCCATGCACTTCAAAAGTCGGCATGCCCCAAATTGCGGCGACTGCCTCGCGTGGTTTCAATTTGCGCACAGAGTGCAATTCATTCGCGCGTTGGAATTCTTTGATCGTGAAGCCGGAGCGGGTGAAATTGTCGAGCTCGGCCTTTGTCGGTTTCGCGACATCCTTATAGAAGCCAGGAATTTTCACTTTGCCCGTTTTCGCGTCATAGCATTTCGCAATCACATCGGCGAGCTCGCCAATCGGGTTGCGCGCGAGACCGCCCGTCACTCCCGAGTGCACGTCCTTCTTGCCTGTCTGCAATTTCATCGTCACGCCCTGCAAACCGCGCAATCCATAAGGAATCGCCGGCTTGCCGCGCGCGATCCAAATCGTGTCGGAGACGAGCACCGAATTTGTTTTGAATTTTTCGCGATTCGCTTTCACCGCGTCTTCGAAAGAAGGACTGCCGATTTCTTCTTCGAGTTCCCAAAGGAAATGAATATTGATGGGGAAGTTATTTTTCCAGGCGTAATGCGCCGCCATCAGCGCGCTGAGACCAGGACCCTTATCATCCGTCGTCCCGCGTCCGTAATAGCGATCGCCCTCAATCGCCATCTTGAAAGGAGTGCGCGTCCAATCCGGCCCGTCGGCGGGCTGCACATCCATATGATTGTAGATGGTGAGAGTGGGGAAAGAGTCATTGCGGCGGAATTTGCCGAAAATGATTGGGTTGCCCTTGGTTTGGACAATTTCTGCCTGCCCGCCATATTCCCGTATCAAGCGCGCGGCTGCCTCGGCGCCGCGGTGCATGTCCGCTCTTCTTTCCGGTTCCGCACTCACAGTGGGGATTTCCACCATTTCCTTCAGCGCCGCTTCGAAACGCGGGCGAATCTGTTGCACGAATTGATTGAGGCCGGCTTGTGTCTGCACGTTTGTATTTTCCACGGTCGAAGTAGGCATTTGAATTCTACAGTAGGGGGCGGGTC
>CAZMYG010000118.1:0-9681 GCA_964570465.1 uncultured Planctomycetales bacterium | reverse complement strand
GGCCAAGTAGAAGTTTTGCGGTTTCGATAGATCGTTGAGCGAGTGCTTTAGCACCGTCGGCAAGTTCTTTGCTGTGTTTCACAACGGCAATGTTTTTCTCCATGTCTTCCGCCGACCAGCCGCGACTATGTGCGATGAAGGGAAATTGCGGGAAATGAAAACCAAGTTCAGAGAAGAAATTGAGCATTTGTCCCGCGACGGCCTGCACATTGTCTTGTCCGCCAGTGATGATGAAGGAAGCCACTTTGTTTTGAATCATCACGCGATCGCGAATGGTGATTTGGTTTTGCACGCAGTTCAGGCGCTCAGCCATTTTGAAATAGAGCGCGCTGGCACTGCCCCAACGAATCGGCACAGACACAAGAATCACATCCGCCCAGAAAATCATGGACTCATACACCTTTTCCATTTCATCCTTGGGATCCATTTGCGTGATCGAGCAAGGCCAGGTGCAAGCGTGGGCGGATTTTGAGTAATAGCCTTCGCAGTTACGGAATTTCAAATCGTTGAGTTTGATGAGCTGTGTCGCGTGACCCAAAGAAGCGGCGTGATCGAGAGCGGTTTGTAGCAGCGCATCCGAAGTGGAGAAACGTGGATTTGCCGCATCCATCGCGGTGGTGGAAATCCCCAAAACACGAATCGCGCCTTTTTCTCTTTTGATGGGCCGTTCTAGTGCATGTGGTGGATGGGGCGGCTTGTTGCGAGTCGTTACCGCTTCGAGATGGATCCAAAGATGACCCTTCTCTTCCTTGAGTTCATAGCGAGGAACTCGGTCTGCTTCGAAACCAGGTTCTCCCTCACCGGTGCGGCAGTGATATTTGTATTGATGCCAAGGACAAACTAGATAATTGCCCTCGATGCGACCTTCTCCTAAAGGACCGCCAGCGTGATTGCAGATTCCTGAGATTGCAGAGAATTTCCCTTCCACAAAACTCAGAGCGATTGAAGTTTTCCCGACGTGAATTTGCCGGAGCGACGGCTCTTTTAATTCAGCCGTCGCTCCGAGATCATGCCACTTAGAACCAGACAAGGAAAATCCCTGCGCGGTTTATTCAACAGTGATAGTCGCGGTTTCGATCAACAATTTTTCTGTCGTCTTGCCCGATGGGCTGCCGCATTTTTCCAAGGCCTTCACCGTTTCCATTCCTTCGACAACTTCACCAAAAATGGTGTGCTTGCCGTTGAGATGTGGAGTGGCAACAAAGGTGAGGAAGAATTGGCTTCCATCGGTTCCGGGGCCCGCATTGGCCATGCTCAAGATTCCGGGTTTGTTGTGAGTGACCTTATCATCGAACTCACCATCGTATTTATAGCCAGGGCCGCCCATTCCTTTACCGAGGGGGTCGCCACCTTGGGCCATAAATCCATTGATCACGCGATGGAAGATAATGCCGTCATAGAAATTGAGCTTGGTGAGATAAATCGTGCTCGTCACATGCATCGGCGCAGTTTCCGGCATCAGTTTGATTTTGATAGCGCCTTTATTTGTTTTGAGATTCCAGAAGTATTTCTTGGCAGCAGAAAATTTCACCACTTCTGGTTTAGGTAAAGTTGTTTTCCAATTGTCCTTCGTCTTGTCGATTTTCTTTTCTTCAATAAATTTCTCGATGGCGGGAATCGCGCTGTCTACTTCTTGTTTCATCTCAGCCTCTGGCGTGCCCTTACCTGGTTCGTCATCCTGGGAACGCAAGGGCTGGGCGCTCAGAATCAACGCAGAAAAAATGCCAAATCCAAATACACAAAAGTTCGAATTTCGTTTCATGTTTATTTCTCTCTTTTAGGTTTGTAGTGTTTGCAAGATATCCGCCGCGCTCGTTTGTGAAAAGAGCGCATCATGTCAGCTCCGCTCTACTTTGCCTCGGCAGCTTCTCCCATTTGTTGGGTCAAATAGTTGGGCAGGCCGATTTCGCGAATCATATGAAGCTGTGATTCTAGCCAATCGTAATGCGACTCTTCCGAGTTCAAGATTTTCTGAAGCAAGTCGGCGCTGCCGTTGTCATGTTCCGCGCGGCAAGTCTCAATTCCGCGATTCAATCGTGTGATGGCTTCGCGTTCTAATTGAGAATCGAGTTCGAATTGTTTGTCGACGGTTTTCCCTAGTTTCACCGTTCCGAGTTTCATCACATTGGGAATGCCTTTGAGATAAAGGATGCGTTCGATCAACTCCTCCGCGTGACGCATCTCGTCGATCGAGCTTTTGCGCTGGAAGGCGTAGAGTTTTTGATAGCCCCAGTCGCGGCACATTTCGCCGTGAAGAAAATATTGGTTGATTGAAGTCAACTCGGAGACGAGTACTTCGTTGAGCACTTGAATCACCTTTTTGTTGTTTTGGGTCATTGAATTTCCTTTTCGAAAAACGATTTCAACGGCGCGGCGAATTTGAAAGAGAAGCAGAGAATAAGGAAGCTCGGTGTCAGGTCAAGCGTTAGGGCTAATTCCTAAGTGCTGATTTGCTTCGGATTGCGGCGTTGCCGTAGTTTCAAGAAGAGAAAAGTCAGTACAAACCATTGGATGAAGGACGCGCCGACTAACACGCCAACCGATGTCCAGCCGCCCGAACGATCGATCAAGCCCGATAAATAAAAACCGGGCCCGACAATGGACATGATGACATAGAAGAGGAAAGAGCCTTTTTCGACCATAGCTCCGGAACAACAGGCCGCGAGCATCATGGTTAAAGGAAAGCTGGCGACGGCGGCGATTTTGCCGACGGTGAGGCTTCGCCGAAGCATTGCCTTGTTAGTCATGGATGGCTTGTTCATCGATGCAAATTCATCGGCAATATCTCAGCCGGAAGTTTTGGTAGGGGGAGGAGGTTTTATTAGGGAGTCAGAGGGCTCAGTTAGCGTTATTCGCGATCGCTTCGAGAGTTTCCCAGCGTGCGTAGGAGGTTTTGAGTTTTTCTTCGAGTTCTTTGAGACGAGCTGTCGTGGTGGCGATTTCTGTTCCATCTTGTTTGTAAAACTCGGGCTTTGCCATCATTTCTAAACAATTACTCTTTTCTTTTTCCAAATCGTCGATGAGTGAAGGCAGCGTTTCGAGTTCGCGTTTTTCTTGATAGCTCAGACGGCGGGACTTCTCGGTTTTTCTTTCTGGTTTTTTTTCGGAAGTCACAACTGCAGCAGTTTTGTTCTGCGTGCCACGTTGTCTTTGCCAATCCTCATAACCGCCGACGAACTCGCGCAGATTTCCCGGACCTTCGAATACAAGCAAAGAAGTGACCACGTTATCGAGGAACTCGCGATCGTGACTGACAACAATCAAAGTTCCCTTGTATTCAATGAGCAAATTTTCCAGCAACTCGAGTGTCTCGAGATCCAAATCATTCGTAGGTTCGTCGAGAATGAGCAAATTGCAGGGACGAGCGAGCAATTTCGCGAGTTGCAATCGATTCCTCTCGCCACCCGAGAGATTCTGAATCGAGCGACGCACTTGTTCGGGAGTGAAAAGGAAATCACCGAGATAGCCAATGATATGTCGCGAACTTCCGCCGACTGTAACCATGTTGCCCTTCTCGCAAATATTCTCCTGCGCGGTTTTGTTGTCATCGAGTGTGTTGTGCAGTTGGTCGAATTGGGCGATCTCGAGACGCGTTCCGTGTCTGATGATGCCTTGCTGCGGTTTGATTTGTTTCAAGAGAAGTTTGAGCAAAGTGGTTTTGCCACAGCCGTTGGGGCCGACAATTCCGATGCGATCGCCATAGCTAATTAAGGAAGTGAAATTTTGAATGAGTGGAGCCGACGTGGGTGAGTAGCTCATTTCCTCAACATCGATGACGAGTTGCCCCGAGCGTTCAGCTTCTTGCACTTGCACACTGATATTGCCTGTGAACTCGCGTCGCGCTCGACGTTGTGCGCGCATCGCTTCGAGAGCCCGCACACGTCCTTGATTGCGAGTGAGTCTCGCCTTAACGCCGCGACGAACCCAAACTTCTTCTTTCGCCAATTTTTTATCGAAGTCGGCATTCGCTTTTGCTTCGGCTTCGAGCAAAGCTTCCTTGCGTTCTACATAGCTTCGATAATCACAAGCGAAGGAGCGCACATTGCCGCGATCGACGTCGAGAATGCGTGTCGCGAGATGTTGAAGAAATCGGCGATCGTGTGTCACGAAAACGAGAGCGCCCGAGCGACGCAGCAAATATTCTTCGAGCGATTCAATCACATCAAGGTCGAGATGATTGGTTGGTTCATCGAGTAATAGAACATCCGGCTCTTGTGCGAGAGTGCGTGCGAGAAGAACGCGGCGTTTCAAACCAGCAGAAAGTTGCGCGACATTTTCATTCGCTTGAAGTCGCAATATCGTGAGCGCTTGATCGATGCGTTTCTCGATTTCCCATTCTTCCAATCCGTCTGCGGCGAGCGCGTTGTGGAGATATTCAGAAACGCTGCCAGAGAGATCCCGCGGAACATTTTGCGGCAGCGCGCCTACGCGAACTCCTTGGCGACGGATCACTTCTCCCGCGTCAGGCACAATTGCCCCGGTGAGAACATGAAGAAGAGTCGACTTCCCCGCGCCATTTCGCCCCAATAATCCAATCCGTTCCCCAGTGTCGATGACAAAGTCGACATGCTCCAGAAGCGGGGGACCGCCAAAGGAGACCATCACATCGCGTAGGGAAATTTCAGGCATAAGCGAGAGATTGTATCAGGGGAAAAGTTTATTGAGGTCAGTCATCGACAATCGACGGCTTGGAAAAAAAGGAAGAAGAAAGCAGTTTAGTTATCGCTAGCTGGTAATAGACTGCTGTTTCATCTACTCCGGCGCCAACTCATAAGTGCCATCCCGTCCCGCGAGCAAACGTTTCTGGCGCACAAGTTCATCCCAGACGCTGCGTGGAAAACGCTCCGGCGGTTTGATCCCGACAATGCTCGACTTGCGGCCGGAACTCATCGGCCCACCACCAACCGAAGATTCCGCGTCGAGCACTGTCACCTTGAAACGCTTGCGATAGGCCTTCATTGCCTGTTTGAGTATTTCGCGATCGTGCACGATGAGATAACGCTTTTGCGTAAACCACTGATCGAGAATTGTGCGTAGTGTGGCGCTGTCCTCTTTGTTGATCGCAGCCGCTAGGTCCTCTTCCACTTCACCGCAGGCAGCTAGCGCTTCGCGCGCGTCGGACCAGGTTTTCGTTGGTGTGGCACCGGACTCTGGAAGGACGCCGGAAAGAATTGTGATTAAGAGTTCTGTTTGCGGGTTGAACATGGCGAGATCTTAAGCCACTTCTCGAATCGCACGTTCTAGAAGTTCATGCATCAAAGTTTGATAAGGTTTATGTCGCTTTGTCGCGAGTTTTTGCAGCTGTGCCAACAGACGTGGATCGACGCGAATCGCAATGAGTTGTTTTGCGTATTTCGATTTTGGCCGGCCTACTCGACGTGCCTGGCGAAGCTCTGCATCTGTGGATTCGGGAATATCGCTAAAATCAATTTCGCGATCTGGAATAGGCGCGGCGTTCTTTGCGGGATGCTTGGCGCGCGCTAATGATGCGGATGGTTTCTTTTTCATCTGACAAACTCCTTAACGTATAGACAACAATTAAGATTCTTCCCAGTGCAGACATTCCTACTCTTTTGGCTCTAGCCTCAACTTTTGAATGACTCAAGTCGCTCCAGTCGAGTGCCTCCGAATCTGTAAACACGGTTGCCGCCTCTTCGAAGGAGACCCCGTGTTTTTCAAAATTGAGAAGGGCTTTTTGAATGTCCCACGAGAACATTTTTATGTATATACACTAATTATCGTACTTTTTGTGGATTTTCTTTCTGTTTTTTTTGGGGGAGGATAGAAAATCGAGCTGATCCCCCTCAAGAAAGGATTTGTTAGAAGATTTTGACTTTATAAATAAAGGTCTCGTTATGCGTTATGGAGAATCGAGCTGTTTCAAGCAACGTCCCTTGGGAAATCAATTAGCGATGCGTAGCGGCGATGCGAACACTGCCATCAGGTTGAAAAATTACCGTTGTGGCGCCGCCTTGAGATCCAGTCACATAGCCTTCTACTTCTTGGTGTATTTCACGTCCGTCCGTTTTTGCAATGAGCTCGAGAGTGCCATCTCCTGAAAACCAAAGATTCTGTTTCTTCTTTTCACCCGGCTGCAACTTTTCGATAAATCTTGCATCACCAGGCCCCTGAATCCTGACTTGTTCGATTGGTTTGGAGCTTTCGTTTACTACGGTAACGGAGAAGGCGCTTTCGATTCGGTTGGCGATAAACATGATCGAGATGGCCACAGGAAAATTTACGAGGAGAAGGCTCGCAGCTTTCCATGCTTTGCGTCGAATGCTTTGACTGGTTTCTTCAGCATCGTTACGAGCCTTTACGGCGAAACGCCAGAGACAGAATCCACCGACGAAAAATAGGGTGACTCCCAGAGCAAGATTCATAAATCCGAACAGCATCAGAAAATCCCATCGTGTGAGAAGCCAACCAGAAAAAATAGTGACTCCCAAAGCGAGTGGAATGACTGCACAACAAATGGCTGCTCGATACCAAGTTTGTTTTGACATGTTTGTTCTCAGGAAACGCACGGATCCCCGTCACTTATCTTGGCAGAAACTACCCACAAGTATCCAAATCCATTTTTGAATCGGCGGGCGAGTTGTCATCATCGTCATCGTTGCTTACAGAAACCCGCGCTTTCGTCGCGCCACGTTTTCCACCAACGGCTTTATGAAAGCGATCAATGAGATCCTGACGCTCAGCTTGACCGAGAGCTTCTTCAACAAGATGACGATTGTTGGGATCTTTCCAGCGGACAAGCGCTTTTTGTAGTCGTCGTTCACGGCCACCGGAAGGAATGTAGAGTTCTTCGAGAGTGAGTGGGTCTTTTCCGGTGGCGTATTGAATGGCACCGCGAGTCATGGGGAGGGGAAGAAATTCTTGTACTTGTTCGGGGCTATAGTTGCGATCGAGCAAAGCTTCGAAGAGTTCGACGGCTTGTTTCATGCCGGTGCCAGGATGTCCGACGATGAAGTAGTTGACGAGATGTTGATCGCGGCCGAGCTCGGAACATTCACGTTTGTAAGCGGCTTCATAGCGCTCATACACGGTGAAATTGGGTTTGTTCATCACGCGTAACACTTCCGAACTCGCATGCTCGGGCGCGAGTTTCATCTGGCCGCTGACATGGTGTTTCACGAGATCGTGATGAAGAGGAAGTAAATCGCCAGTCTTACGAGAGAAGAGCATGTCATAGCGCACGCCAGATTGCACAAAGGCATGCTTCACGCCTTTTTCTTTGCGCACGAGCGCGAGCAAGCGGCGATAGCCTTCACTCTGCGAATCAATGCGCAACGCGGGACAAACATCGGGTGAAAGACAATCGCGATCGAGACAGGCTTTGCCGGCTTCGAGTAGTTTGCAGCCGAGGCCATACATATTCGCGGTCGGTCCACCGACATCGGTAATCGTGCCGCGGAAATCGACATGTTTCACGAGAGTAGCCACTTCACGAAGAATCGACTCTTCGCTGCGGCTCTGAATCGTTCGGCCTTGATGAAAGGTAATCGAACAAAATGTGCAATCGGCCATACAGCCGCGATGGGTGTTTACGCTCCAGCGCACAGGCTCTAAAGCCGGCACACCGCCCGCCACATCGTGATCGGGATGCCAGGCGCGGCGAAATGGAAGATCGTAAAAAGAATCGACTTCTTCTTGTCCCGCTGGCGTGGGTGGAGGCTGTTGCAAAACCCAACGCGTCCCATGTTGCTGCGCCAAAACTTTTGCGCCTGGATGATTCTCCTCGCGCACGGCACAAAAGAGTTCAATCAGTTTTTGCCGATCCGTTTCGATCGCTTCGAAGGAAGGGACGACGCGCGCGTTTTCCGGAAGCGTTTTTGTGATTTCACAACATCCAGGGATTCCTGAAAGTGCTTCTCCCTTCGCAATGCGCTGTGAAATCTCCAGCGCCGCGCGTTCGCCCATTCCCCAAACCAACAAGTCCGCCTTGGCATCGACCAAAATCGAACGGCGAATTTTTTCTTCCCAATAATCGTAGTAGGCGAGACGGCGTGGCCCGGCTTCAAGACCTCCAATAATTACAGGCACGCCAGGAAAATGATGTCGTGCGGCCGCGGTGTAGGCGATGGTCGCACGATTCGGCCGGCCCGGTTTCCCCCCGGGGCGATACACATCCTGACGGCGGCGTTTTTTCGCGGCGGTGAAATTCGTCACCATTGAGTCGATAGTCCCCGCACTCACGCCGACCCATAAAAGCGGTGCCGGCAAGCGTTTCCAACCCGAACCGTCGGCTTCCCATTCGGGGACGTCGAGAACTCCAACGCGATATCCCTTCGCTTCCAAAAGACGCCCAATCGCGGCAACCCCAAAGGAAGGGTGATCCACGTAGGCATCCCCCGTGACAAGCAGGACATCGAGCTCCTCCCAGCCCCGCACCTTCATTTCGGCGCGAGTTCGGGGGAGAAAGGGTGAGTTTGTCTCTATATTTTGCATAAGCAATCAAGTATTAGGCGTGAAACGCTTGGATTTGACAAGGGCAGCTCCGCTTACACTACAAATCGAGAAAAAAACGCTTTTGTAGTGTAACGGCTATTCTACGACTCCGATTTTCTTCAAATGATGGCGCATATGCTCGATGTAATCGGCCAAAACAAAGCCCATCGTCGTCGCGCCCGCATCTTCAAACGTACATTTCCGGGACCAAATCGATTCCGGAGCCGATTCCGCAGCGGCGAGTAATTGTGCGTTGCTCAAAGTCCAAAGCTCGATCAAATCCCGCCACTTCCGTTTTTGATAGTTGTGAATTTTTACCCAACGATTGCCATCGTACGTAGGGAAAACCGGTGACTCTTCGAGTTGGCCGATCACCAAGCGCCGATCATTGTTGAATGCCGAATCAATCAGATGCCCGAGTTCTTCCTGAATTGACCAGCGTTTTGGTTCTGGTTTGTGTGCCGCGTCTGTAGCCGTGATTTTTGTAAGTCGGGGCGGAATTTCCGCGAGAAGCGTGCGAAGTTCGCCAAAACAATCATGAACAGTTTTTTTGGATTCCATAAGTTATTTGCGCTCCGGAAGATTTCTTTCATACGCGGGCAAAAGTAGATGCTCGGGATCGAGTTTTGCTAATGCGGTTTCCAGTTTGGAAATAAGCTCGGTGCGCGCTGACGCTTTCAACCGCGAGAGCAGCATTTTTGCCGTATCGACGGGAGAGATATTGAGTCCATCGGGGCTCGACGCCGAATCGGCGCTTCGTTCGAAGCAGACGAGTAACTTGGCCAGTGCTTTTTCATCGTCTCCTTCTTCATAGGCGAGACGTGCCAAGGCGGCGAAGGCGAGAGCGCTGTAGTGACTGGAATCCGTCTGGAGATTTGAATCCTCTTTCGCCGCGTTTTCATAATAGGAAATACTGCTTCGATAGCTCTCGCGAGATTCGCCGATGCGTCCGGCGCGACGATGTGTTTCGGCGGCGATGAAGGATGCGTAGCCGGCAAACCAATGCAGTACCGCTTGATCGGGATTCTTCTTCAACAGTTCGACATAGCTGGCTTCTAGCGCCACGGGGCCTTTCTCTTCGAGAATGCGATTTCGCAATCGCTCGTGTAAAGAGGCTGAATCAAAATAGCGGGCAAGCCCTTTTTGTAGAACTTCGTTTGCCTGTGCGTGTCCGCCGAGCCAGCGGAGAAAATCCACATGTGCCGCGAAATCGCCGTCCGTTCCAAACGG
>CAZMYG010000117.1:0-9693 GCA_964570465.1 uncultured Planctomycetales bacterium | reverse complement strand
TGGTTCACCGACTCCATTTGAAGAGGATGGAAGACATATCAGCAAGGACTCTGTGAGCCGCGCGATGAATATGTTCCGCGAAACTTACTGCGTGGACTAAAGGGACACTGGTTATATTGTCGGATTCTCTGCGAGGTTAAACCTCGCAGAGAATCCGACAATATAACCAGTGTCCCTAAGGTTCGCCGAAATAGACCAAGCCAGTTTGGGCTTGAACATCCTGTTTCATGATGTCTCCGGCACCATGAACGTCGATCAGTCCCACATAGACATCGTTGAAGGAGTATTTTTTGTAATAGCCACTTTCCGCGAGAAGCGAATCTATTTTGGGATGAATGATTGTGATCGCATTTGAATTGAGATCGCGGACATACATTCGGTAAGTTTCATTTGTCTGGCGCCCCTGTTCATCAATATATATACCCGTGAAGTCTTTGAATTGGCGGTAACTGACGCCGACGATTTCTTCGACATAGTGGACGAAGGCAAAGGCATGTTTGTAGTCGATACCGACAAAAAGATTCTTGGCATTCGCCTCATATAAATAGCCAAAAGGGGAATCAGCAGCGAAAGCGCTCCTATTATTGAGTTGGCAAAGATGTTTCTGATCCTTACCCCAAACCGCGAAAGAATAAATCGGATGTTTTGTGCGCCGGAAATCATTTCTTCGTAATGCAGCGCTGCTTAAGGATCCCGTTTCCGATCCTGTGTTTCGAGAGTCAAAACCCTGTCCTCTACAAAATCCCCAATGATAAGTAGGGAAAAGCACAGTCCCTTTTGGGCCGACTTTTTCCAGGATGCTGTCAATGAAGAGATTGGGATCAAAGTTTTCCCCATTTTTTCGACAGACACAGGCGAGTTTTAGAACATCCGAAGAGACGTTGACGACATCTCCGGCCTGAATATCAATTTGCGAAACGATGTCCTTATAGCTGACATAGTTTTGCATAGTGGGATTGAACCTTATTCGCGATTTGATTCGCAGTGAGTCCGTGTTTTTCAAGCATGTGTCGGTATTCGCCTGTTTTGCCATATTCCTTGGGAAGGCCAATGAAAAGTTGAGGAGGGGAATTGGGCAAAGTGGCTTTGTATTCCGCGACTGCGCTTCCTAATCCTCCAATGACACTGTGTTCTTCAACGCTGACAATCAACTTTGAACTCGCACAGGCTTTATCAATGACAGAAGTATCCAACGGAGAAATCGTGTGCATATTGATCACCGTTGCCGAAATGCCTTGCTCGGAAAGAAGGGCGGCAGCTTGTAGAGATTCTCCGACCATCGTTCCTGCGGCGATAATCGTAATATCGCGACCTTCGCGCAAAGTGATCGCCTTGCCAATTTGGAATTCATAATCCTCGTTATAAACCGGAGGATTTTTGGCTCCGCCTGTCAGACGGATATACACAGATTGATGGTGATGGACCGCCGCGAGTGCGGCTTTGATGGTTTCGGTGCAATCCGCAGGGGAAATCACCGTGATATTGGGAATCGAGCGCATGATGGCGACATCTTCGATGCAGCAGTGGGTATATCCGAGAGTGCCGAGCACTACACCGCTTGCCAGTCCAACCATACACACATTGTGTTTCATATATCCCAGGTTGACCTTGATCTGTTCGCAGCAGCGCATGGTTTGGAAGGGAGCGAAGGTTGCCGTGAAAACTTTCGTTCCTTCACTCGCGAGCCCTGCTGCAATGCCCAACATATTTTGTTCGGCAATGCCCGTATCGAGGAATTTATTGGGATAAGTCTTTTTGAATCGATCGAGTCCAGCAGATGTGGATGTGTCTCCGGTCAGAATCAAAAGATCCTCAACCTCTTTTCCTAATTCCAAAGCGGCCATGCCAAAGCTCGCACGCGAGCCGATGGTCGACCACATTTTGATATTGGCTGGATTCACAATCATTGTGGGCCCGCCTTTGCTGCCATGAGTTCTTGTAGAGCGGTGTCGTATTGAGCTTGAGTAAGCACGCCGTGATGCCAGTCGTTATTGTTTTCGCAGAAGGAGAAGCCTTTACCTTTGACCGTGTGCGCGACAATCGCCGTAGGAGTTTGAGCTTGATGCGCGTTTTTCAAGGCGTCGTAGACTTCGCTCACGCTATGTCCGTTTACTTCGCAAGTATTCCAGCCGAAGCTACGCCATTTACTGGCGAGATCTCCCATGCTCATGATGTCGCGATTCGCGCCAGTTTGCTGAAACTGATTGCGGTCGACAATTGCGATGAGATTTTCGAGTTTGAATTGAGCGCCGGCTAAGGCCGCTTCCCAAACCGAGCCTTCATTGCATTCGCCATCGCCCATTAACACATAGACTTTGAAATTTTGCGCACGTCGTCGCGCCGCGAGCGCGACGCCAATTCCCAGCGAAAGCCCCATGCCTAAACTGCCGTTCGAGAATTCAATTCCTTTAGCTCGATTGATCACAGGGTGGCCGAGTAAATCACTTTCAGATTTTTCAAAGCGGAGTAATTCTTCTTCGCGCAAATAACCAGACTCGGCTAGTGCGGTGTAATAACCCAACACTCCATGCCCTTTGCTCAAGATGAATCGATCGCGATCTTTCCATTGAGGATTTTTCGGATCGTGTTTCATTACAGCTCCATAAAGAGTAGCCGTGATGTCGATCATCGAAAGTCCTCCGCCGAGATGTGCGGCGTTAGCGCCGGCACTGAGAGCCATGTCGAGTACTTTTTTGCGCATGCGCAAAGCCATTTGCTCGATTCGTGAGAGGGTTTGTTCGCGACTCTCCATCACATGCCTCCATCGACGCGCAAAACTTGCCCAGTAACAAACGAAGATTGATCGGAAGCGAGGAATAAAGCAGCGTTGGCAATTTCTTCAGGCTTGCCGACACGTTTGAGACAGGTTCTGAGCAAGGTGCTTGCGAGCGCATCTTGTGGAGTGCTGCTCGTCATCATGTCGGTCTCGGTTAAACCAGGTGCAATCGCGTTGACGCGAATGTTGTAGGCAGCCAATTCTTTTGCCAGCACTCGTGTTGCTGCAATCAATGCAGATTTGCTCGACGCATAGGCGGAGCGCCCTTCATTTCCTTCAAAGGCGGCGCTGGAAGAAATATTCACAATGCTTCCGCTTTTTTGTCGTGTCATCGCTTTGGCGACATATTGAGTGAGCAACATCTGAGAAAAGAAATTCACTTCGAAGACTTCCTTCATCTTTTCAATGGGAGTCATTTGAAAGAGAGCAGTGTGAATCATGCCGGCGTTGTTCACGAGAATGTCGATGGGTTGTTTTGTCGCGAGTATGGTTTTGATGGCTTCTTTGATTTGGTTGGTATCTGCGAGATCGAAATGAATCACTGAAATCGTAGAGCCTGTTTCTTTGCTGAGACCTTCCACGTAATGAGTGAAGCCTTCATCCTGTTTGCGCACGCAAGCCCAAACATGAGCGCCGTTCTTGGCAAACAGATCGAGCATGGATTTTCCGATGCCGCGATTGCAGCCTGTGATCAGAGCCATTTTTCCTTCGAGTAATCTCATCCTTCTCTTCTCTGTGCGATTAACTTTCTCGGACTAGCGTGTTTGTCCTTTCTTCTTCATGCAAAGGGGGCCAGGAAGTGTAGTGAAGCAGTCGTCGCAAAGGTTTGCTGAGCTTCTTGCCACAATCTTCTCCCAGCATTTCCGGGAAACGGTAATAAGGTTTCATGAACCACGGGCCAAAAAGGGAGAACATGCCCCAGCGGTCTTTCGTGGAAGTTTCACCGGCCTTATGCCACATCCCTGAGTCGTAGATGGCGACAGTGCCCGCTTCGCCGCAAATTTGTTCGTAGTCGTATTTTGCAAAACGTTCGGGTCGATCGCGGCGCAAATGACTGCGAGGAACAAATTGAGTGCCGGCATTTTCTGCGCCAAAGTCGCTGAACATGGTCACGACAATAAAACCAAATCCCTTATCCAGTCTTTGTCCGCCGAGATATCTAGAGTCCGTATGCCAATCGCCTCCGATATCTTCGGATTGCCCGGGTTTGATATCCGCGCGGCATTTGCGATTGATCAAATTGGAATTGATCAAAACATAATCTTCATCGAGCACTTGGCTCAGAATTTTGTCGAGCTTTTCATTCCAAAGCAGATCGAAGAATAGTGGATCGTGGCGAAACGGATTGGTGATGAACTGACAGAGTTCGTGAAACTGCTTGCCTTTGGAAAGAAAATTGTCGACGAGTGAAGTGCAGCGTTGCGAATAGCTAGCGCATTGCTCGCGGGTATAAATCCCGGGAAGAGTCGTGATGCCCTCTTCTTTCAACTCTAAAACGTGTTTTTCGATCTCCATTGCTCCTCCTCTTCTTCTCGATCAAACAGCGATAGGTCCACTATCGAGTGGCGTTTTCACGAAATCTTCTTCTGCAAAGATTTTTTTCGCGTCCGCGGGGTTGAAGATTGATTGACCATCGAAGCTCATGAATTTCTTCACGAAGTCTTTGTTTTCACCTGCCAGACACAAATCGCTGTGCTCGCGGAAGTGCTTGATGCTGAAACCGAACTCAGAGATTTCTTTGAGACGGTTCTCGTAGATATTACCGATTTTGATATGCACATACGGACAAACCAGAACATCGCCCAGAGGAGTGATGTAAAGTCGATTCACCGTATTGCATCCCAGAATGCTTTCGTAGTTTTTGTCGAAGGGGTTCCAGAGATTGCGCAGGATGTTTTTATGTCGCTTGCGCAGTTCGATGAGTCTTGCTTTGTCTTTCTCGTCGACCATCACTTCGGCCATTTTGTCGATTTTGAGCCACATACCTGAAGGAACGGCAACATTGAGCAAGGTCGTGTAGTTATTATCTTCCGAGTATTTGCAGAGCATCTCGATGTCTTCGGAGTAGGCGTTGTAGTGACCGACGGTGATATTTAAGTAAGGATCGATGCCAGCGTTTTGAACGTGCTTCAATCCTTCCATGGCGCGACGCCAAGAATCTTTGCGTCCGCGAATTTCGTCATGCGTTTTTTCATCGAAGCTGTCGACGCTTACGGAAACGCGGCTCACCCCGGCCTTCGCGAGTTTCTTCGCCATGTCTTCGTCGAGGAAGTAGCCGTTCGTGGTCAAGTAGAGATAGAAACGCTCAGGCTTAATTGCTTCGAGTACCGCGAAGAGTTTTTCAGGACGTAGAAGCAGTTCGCCACCTTGTAAATCGAATTCGAAAATTCCCAACTCGTCTGCCTGATTCGCAAGATCAGCGACGACATCGATCGGTAATTCATCCTTTGCGTGATCGCCTTTGGGAGAGTTTGTGAAGCAATATTTGCATTTGAGATTGCAGGCGTTGTTGAAGTTGAGGTCGATGCCGCGCTGTTTGGTTCCAATACGGCCGCCGTTTTGCGTCACGTATTTGTGAAAGCTTCTGAATTTTTCGAGAAGCCGAGGCTTCGCAAGCAATTGCATCTGCACTTCCTCCGATTTATTGAGCCGTTCTAACCGACTATTACGAATGTATTTTCGGACGGAAGTCCACGTGGCTTGAGTACTATTCCGGCTTGTTTGTGCCTGGAGTGAATCCGTTGAGTATGTCGGGTAAAACGATGGAAAACTCAGCCTGACAGGCGAGTTCACCGTTCACAAATCCTTTGCCTGAACATTGTCCAATCCCACGTTTCCAAGAATGCAAAGTCGTTTCGAGATCGAATCTTTCCCCTGGAAGAACTTTGCGTTTGAACTTGAGATTGTTCACAGAAGTGACATAGGCAATTTTCCCCTTGTTGCCTGGCAAAGTCAGAACGGTCAAAGCGCAGAGCTGAACCATCGCTTCAATTTGCAGCATGCCAGGCATATTTGGATCGCCGGCAAAGTGACATTCGAAGAACCAGTCATTTGCCGTCAGGTTTTTGAATCCTTTCGCGCTGACGCCAGGAATCACCTCTTCCGCAACATCGATCATCAGATAAGGAAAACGATTTCTCTGATATTCGTGTAGACCTTGCAGGTCGAGTCGCAGCGCTTCCAGATTCGCAGGTTTGCTCATGTTTTTGCTAGATTTTGATTCCGTATTTCGCCATCAGTTCCATGCCCTTCGTATAGGAACTGAAATTCATGATGTCATCGGTTTCCATCGAAATGCCGAAGGCATCTTCGAGAGCGGCGACGAGAGTCATATGTCCAATCGAATCCCAAGCGGGAAGCTGATTGTAGGCGAGGTTTTCACCTAGTTGGTTTTCATCGATGGAGAAACTTGTAATAAAAGCCTGATCGTATTTTTGCTTGTTTGTCGTCGGTAGGACTTCATTTTTCTGATTCGTACTCATGTTTTGCTCCTTGTCTTAACTCGCCGGAACCAAATCGCGTTTCTCGAGAAAGGCAATGATTTCTCCTTTGCGAATTCCCTTCATTGCTGGGTAGTAGTAGTTAGGCGATAAAGTGTGCTCACAAGTAAAAGTGTTTTTCTCTTCATTCATTGTGAAAGCGATACTGGCAAAAGAGGTATTGGCACAATACGCCTGAAAATAGAGATGGGATTCTTGGGCAATCGGAATTCCGGCCTCTTTGAGTCTCTCGCGAATATCAACCCACAGTTGAGAGTGCAGAGATGCATTTTCCTCCCAGCGCAAGACAAGTTCTCCCGAGGGGTTCATTAGAGAACAAATCACTCGCGCTTGGTGTTTGGGGTCGACTACAGAAGAAGAAGAGCAGAAGAGAAATTGGAATACGGTGTTTTGCTGTTTTGAAATCAACACCTTCGGCGCTTGTACTAGGCAAGAATATTTCGCAAAGAAAGTCGGGTCGTTCATTGGTGCGATGCCGTAATTCACGCCCGCAGCGAATCCCGTATTTGGGCAGTAATATTCTAAGTACTGATCTTGAGCGGCGAGCCACTTGTTCAACTGTTCGCGTTCGATTTCATAAGGTCCTGAGCTCTCTACTAAATTGTGTGGAATCATTGCGAAGTAAAACAAAAGCTCTTCGCGGTCATATTCGGGTTGGACGATGTCCATTTGTTCGCAAAGCTTGGCCACGTCCAGCAGCACGGCGCCATTGTTGGGAAGTGTCGCCACTTCGATATCAGATCTTAGAAGTTTTCCATCCTGGCTATGCACGGTTGCAAAAACTACACAATCGAGTCCCGTTTGATTGTTTAAAGTTGCTCTCGCCTGCCAGCCAAATTTTCGGGCTGTGCCGACATAGAAATTGTGAATCTGATTTCTCGCGACTTTCATTTTTTCCTATGCATGGCTGACACTAAATCGTCCCCCCGAGTATCGACGCATCAACAAGGGCTTACAGAGCAAGTTATCAATCATGAGATAAGCTGCGCCAGACGCGCAGTTCAGTTCTTGTTTTGAGAAGGAGAGGCTCCCAGCGCCATATGCTTCGATCGAAACAGATTTCTTGCTGATGAGTTTTTTGGATTGGAAGTCATGTAATGAATAACTCACCGACTGTTTCTGAACGGTGGCGTTGAGTTGATGAAGATCGAGGCTTTCCAAATCTTTGACCATAATGCTTTGGCTGCTTCTCCAATCACCCGGGTTGAAATTTTGAGAGTGTGGTAGATCGCCAAATCGTGTTTGTGGATGAACCGTCGCGGCATTGGTTCCCTGGTGATCTTGAAAGCAGACATAAAATTGAGCGAACGATTTCCCAATATAGGGCTCAAATTTCTTCGCGTTCTCGGGATAGAGAGCACAACACATCGAGCCCAGTGGGACATGAAATCCAGCTTCTTGGAGAGTTTGAGAGACGGATAAAAATAGCGAGCCGTTGTAGGGGAGTATGAATTTTGTGCGCGTAAGAAAACTTCCTGTTTCGCTGAAAAAGAAAAATTGCCCCGACACGCTTTCCTGAACTTCAGGAACCACGGCACTGAAGAAATTGTTGATACAGACTCGAGTGTCGATCTGGTCATTCGCAAGAAAGAGTTGGGCGATTGGCTGTAGTTCTCTGAACTTCGAGATGAGCTGTGCTTCTGCCGTTTGAACTTCGCTCATCGATTTGCTCCTTGGACATAGCGCAATACCTCGGCTTTTCTCGCACTGTTGAATTCCGGAAAGTAGTAGGGGGCCGACAGGCTATGTTCGCAGGAGAATCGCCCCGTTTTTTCGTTTACGTTGAAAGCCAAAAAAGCAAATCCCGCATCGCTGCAATAGGTCTGGAAATACAGTGCTTCGTTCTTTTTGAATGTGTCTCCTAGGGAGATTTTCAAATCTCGCAATTTTTGTTTGATATTGATGCAGAGTAAAGAATGCAGGTTCGCGTGCTCAGCCCACTTTGCAATTTCTTTCCCGCTCGGCTCTCTCAGAACACAAGAGATTTCAATTTCCTGCTTTCTATCTAGCGCGGAGGAGAAAAAGAGAAGTTGAAAAATGGTATTGCTATGTTCGGACAAGAAAACTTTCGGTGCTTGAACGAGATTAGAGGAGCCTTTAGTTAGCAAAGGATCGTTCATCGAGGAAACGGCGTAGTTCACTCCGCTGGCGAACCCGGTTTTAGGGCAGAAGTGCTCTACATAATGATCTTGGGAGTGCAGCCATTTTTTATGCAGCGTCGCTTCGATTTCGTAAGGCTCTGGTGTTTCCGCGAGACTTTTAGGAACCATTGAGAAGGTGAAGAGCAATTCTTCCGCACTGTTTTGAGGCGCAACGATTCCCATACTTTTAGACAGTTCTTGTATATCCACCAAAAACGCATCGCGATTCGAAATTTCAAAGACGTTGTCCGCGCTCGCCAGCAAAGAACCGTCTTCTCTGCGTACGAGAACGTGAACGACACAGTCTTCGCCAGTTTTGTTGTTCAAAGTGGCTCGCGAGAAACAGCCCAAGCGCCGCGCCGTGCTCATGGCGAAGTGGAGAACTTGATGTTTATTCACTTCCATGACTTATCCATGACTGATGCTGAAGGACTCATCGTGATAGCGGCGCAAAAGCAGTGGCTTCCCATTCGGAGCAGGAAGAGGATTCGCGGTCAGATAAAGAATGCCTGAGTTGGAACGAAGTTCTTCCTCTGAAAACAAAGTTCTTGCTGCAGAAAGAGAAGGCATTGTGATGTCTTTCTCGCAGACTAATTTTTGAGTGCAAAAGTCGTAAAAGGCGTAGTGCACAGAGCGTGTTTTCTCCGTGGGATTGATTTGGCAAATTTCTAAACTCTTCAATCCTGCGCTCACAATACTTTGAGAACTTCGCCAGGGATCTCCCATGGGCTCATCGCCAAGACAAACCTGAGGATGCACCATGGCACAACTCGATTTTCGATGATCTTCGTAATAGGCGAAGAAATGAGAGCTTGATTGGCGGGTGTATTTTTTAAATCGTTCAGGATGTAAAGGATGCAAAAGGCAGCCGATTGTGCCGATGGGCGAGTGAATGCCTTCGGCGTTTAGCGTTTCCTGCACAGAAACGGTGATCGATCCGTTGTAGGGCAATTGGAACTTTTTCCGCGTGATGAAATTTCCACCCTCACTAAAGAAGAAGAAATGACCCTCCACGCTCTCTTCGATTTCAGGAACTAATGCGCTGTAGTAATTCTGAATGCAGATACGAGTATCGATTTCCTCGTCTGCGATAAAAAACTGAGCGACGGGACGAATTGTTCGGAATGCGGAAATGAGCTGTGCCTCGGCGCTTTGGAGTTGTGTCATCTCTCTTCCTTCTAGTTTTTGCGAGGCGCCAAGAATTTTGTCCGTGACTTTCTCGTCGCTTTTTCGCTTTTGTTATTTCGGACTTTGATGAAGTGAACTTGAAGTGGCG
>CAZMYG010000116.1:0-9694 GCA_964570465.1 uncultured Planctomycetales bacterium | reverse complement strand
TTTGGTGCTTTGCAAATGGTTTTGCCTGAACTGGATCTTTTCCTCGATGAGGAAGAAAAAAATGTCCCCGATGCGGAAAATTTAGTTCAACGCTTTTGGAAAGGACTCGAACAATTGGACGCTTCCGTTGCGCCAGGCAAGATTCCAAGTAGTGCCTTGGTTCTTTCCTGTCTTTTCTATCCACTGTTTCTGCGACAACTGCAAAAAGAAACACGCTCGATTTACGATCCTTCACAAATTCTCTTGGATTTAATGCTCCCGCTTGCGCAGCGCACGAGATTGCCTCGTTTCGATCTAGGACGAGCGCAACGAATCTGTGTGGTGCAAAGGCGCTTCACTCAAAAACCAGGAAGGCGGTTTCGTCCCCATCACTTTGCCGCGCAAGATTTTTTTCCCGAAGCCTTGGAGTTCTTCCGCATTCAGGCTTTATCACGCGGATTAGACCTGAATCTCTATAACCGTTGGGCCGATCGACTACGAGACACTCGTTCAACTCCACGACAACTTTCTCAAGGCGAACCTATTCCAGAAAGCTGGAAAGCTCCACAGGAGAACACACCGATTCGAAAACCTTCTCCAGAGCAAGAAACTAGTTGGGGAGATTGGTAGTTGTCGTAGTTGCTTTAGGAGTCGGCTTTCGCAGCAGCGAAGCAATCACCGATAGGGCCAGGACTCCTAAAATCACCAGTAAGGAAATTTCGATGGGAATTTTATATTCCGTTTCGCTGATCAGCATCTTCACGCCAACGAAAGACAAAATGATGCCAAGCCCAACTTTGAGATAATGGAATTTTTCCATCATTCCGGCTAGCGCGAAAAACAAACTTCGCAAACCAAGTATCGCAAAAACATTGGATGTGTAGACGATGAATGGATCCCGAGTCACAGCAAAAATAGCAGGGATAGAATCTACCGCAAAAATAACATCTGTACTTTCAACGACAACCAGAGCCAACATCAGAGGCGTCGCGTATTTTTTCCCGTCTTTTAGTACTAAAAACTTAGCTCCGTGATACTCCGTAGTCGTTGGGAAAAATTTACGAAACAATCGAATCGCAAAATTCTTTTCAGGATTGTCTTCGTGGTGATCCTTTTGCATCAAAATCTTGATCCCAGTGAAGATGAGCAAGGCGCCAAAGACGAAAATCAACCAATGAAATCGTTCGATCAAGGAAATGCCGGCAAAAATGAAAACGGCTCGCATGATCAAGGCGCCTAAAATTCCCCAGAACAAAACACGATGCTGAAAAATCGTTGGGACTTTGAAATAGGAAAAAATCACGATGAAAACAAAGAGATTGTCGACGCTCAGAGCTTTCTCAATTACAAAACCTGTGAAAAACTCAAGGGCTTTCTCTTTGTTCATCCAATAGTAAATGCCAACATTGAAAGCCAGTGCCAATCCAATCCACACAACGACCCAAACGAGAGATTCTTTGACTGTAACCGCATGTGCTTTACGGTGAAAAACACCTAAATCCAAAGCGAGCATGGCGATTACAAAAAAGAGAAACCCGGCCCAGACCCAAGGCGAAACGACGAATTCAACATGTGGAGTTGGCATTGAGCCTTGAAGTATACTGCCTTCCATGACTCAAATCGAATTGAACCGCGATCGTTTTTTAAAACTTCTAACGGCCTTGCTGGGGCAAACACCGAAGCTACAGAACAACCCGCCTAAATACATTCCTCAAGAGGATTTAGCCGGGCGGATCGTGCTGGAGTTGCTCTCTCCTTTTACCCAAGAAAAAGGAGGACCACTCAAAGTCCGGCATGTCAGTTACAAGCCTGGACGCGGAAATATCATCATCGAATACGCAGGTTCGAGCAAAAAAACGGTTTCCTTTGTGGGTTCGCATCTCGATGTGGTGCCTGCAAATCCGGATCAATGGAAACGAAATCCTTTCAAATTGGAGATTGAAGGAGATCGCCTCTACGGCCGCGGAGTAACGGATTGCCTCGGGCATGTGGCTTTGCTCACCGATTTTTTTATCCAACTCGCAGAGCAAAAACCAAAACTCAATGTCAATGTCGTTGGTGTTCTCATCGCAAATGAGGAAAACTCAGAAGAAATCGGCATTGGCATTGACGAACTGGTCAAGCGAGGTGAGCTCAAGGATTTACAAAATGGTCCTCTCTACTGGCTCGACAGCGCCGACATTCATCCCACGATTGGTACTGGTGGAATGGCGCCTTGGAAATTGACGATTCAAGGGAAATTATTTCATTCCGGTTTACCAGACAAAGCAATCAATTCGATTGAACTCGCCATGGAAGTGGTCCGACATTTTCAAGATCGTTTCTATCAGGACTTCCCTCCACACAAAGAAGAGAAGCGCTATCAATACGTCACGGGCTCCACTCTAAAACCGACGCAATGGAAGGTTCCAGAAGGCAGCATCAATCAAATCCCTGGAGAATGTACGGTTTGTGGAGATATTCGACTGACTCCTTTCTATCGAATAGAAGATGCACAAAAAGCATTGGAATGTTATGTAAAGGAGCTCGACGTCGAAAAACTTCCGACTCGAGGGCCTAGCCGCTATTCCTTGCCAGGTGAAAAACTCAAAGGTTCTGTGAAACTCGATTGGCTCGGTCATGCTTACAAGGGAATCGCCTGCAATCTCGATTCACCGGGATATAAAATTCTCTGTGATGCCGTAAAAGAGGCAAAAGGCGAAGTGAAACCCTATTCGATGACGGGTTCCCTCCCCATCGTTAAAGATCTCCAAGATGCCGGTTTCGATGTGCAAATCACGGGCTTTGGTCGCGAAGATACTTATCACGCGCCAAATGAATTTGGGTTATTAAGTGACTTTCAGGCTGGAGCGAAAATTCTTTCTTATATTGTGAATGCAGCAAATGAGGGTTTGAAATGAACCAAACAAAGAAGTGGCTAGTTCTTGCAGTTATTGCAGGTGCAATTGTGAGTTTTGGTTGGTGGTTTTTGCAGGATAAAGTCCCGAATCTACATGGAAATCCTCATGCGCCAGTAGAAACTCCAACGAATCCATCAACTCCTGAAAAACCTGAAACAGAACCCACAACAACAGAACCATCCAAAGAAGTTTCTTGGGATCCAGAAAACTTAGGGAGCATCCGAGGAATTGTTCGCTACGAAGGAGAAGTACCGAAAAGAAAACCGGTACATATGAGTACGGCCGAATGTGTTTCGACCCACAAAGACTCCCCACTCGAAGAAAAACTCGTCGTGAGCACCGAAGGCAATTTGCAATATTCGTTAGTCTATGTATGGAAGGGACTCCCCAAGAAATCGTTCGATGCGCCGACAAGTCCCGTAGTGCTCGATCAAGTAGGCTGTATCTACATTCCTCATGTCATTGGAATTCAGCAGGGACAGGAGCTGCAAATCAAGAACAGCGATCCTTTCATGCACAATGTGTTGGCAACCGCTTCCAAGAATCAGCCATTTAATGAGGCGATGAATCGCAAAGGGGATTTGCTCACGAAAAAATTCACAGAGGCCGAACTGCCCGTTTCATTTCAATGTGGAGTACATCCCTGGATGCGTTCTTATGCTGGGGTTTTTAAACATCCCTTCTTTGCTGTGAGTGATGCCAATGGGAATTTCGAAATCAATGGTTTGCCCGCAGGAGAATATGTGCTGCGCGCCTGGCATGAAGTGGAAGGACTTCGAACGCAAGACGTTTCGGTCAAGTTAAATCCAAAAGAAGAAAAAGAGATTTCCTTTACGTTCAAAAAATAAGGAGCGCGGTTTTCCGCGCTCCTTTGAATCCAAAAAATCGATTCCTATTACTTGTGAACAGGAACTTGGCTGTCTTTCTTTTCTTCAGCAGGAATTCCAGGGACTTTTGCAGCGATGGTGTAAAGCAAATGGATCACTGCAAATCCAATCACAATCGAAGCAATCACCCAGCCCCAGCTCAATGTCGCTTTTCCGGTTGTCAGATTTACTACATCACGGTGGGCTAAGAAACCGGAACCGGCGGCCATACCAAAAAGCATAGGCGCCGAGAGATAGGTATTGAGCTTGGAAGCGTTAGCGGCAACTTTGACCGTATTTGCCATTTCCGCAGGGCTTTCCCCTTTTTTGACCCAACGCATGATCAATTTTTGTCGGGGCCAAATCACAAACCAAACATTGAACCACATGATCGTTCCAAATAAGGCGCCCATGCTGATCCATTGACCACGAGCAGAACCCATCAAACTTTCCGGGCTACCGGCAAAACCGGGAGCATTGCTACCCATGAAATATTTCACCAACAAAATTGCGAATCCGGAGAGGAAGGTAATCATCGCACCCCAACGAAACCAAAAAAGGGCTCGAGGCATGAGCTCAGGAACGACCTTTTGCTTGGTTGGTCCATCCATCGTCTTTGCAAAATTGGCATTTACAAAATTGAAGAAATACAAATGTCCAATCCAAGCAATGCCTGCCAAAAAATGAATCCAGCGCAAGAAAAACTGCACATCCAACGCGATTTTCGGGTCGTCCATAAATTCCCTTTCTGTATAGAAAAAATTCGTGTGCTATTATGTTCCGCTGCTTGAGAAGTTCAAGCTGACAGTTTAGGAGACTTTATATGCCTTACGATCCCATGCTTGTACAACCTATGCGAGACGAATTGACTCAAATCGGAATTCAGGAATTGCGAACTTCCTCTGACGTGGAACAGTTCATGAAACAAGTTGAGGGTAGCGCCCTCGTCATGATTAACTCGGTTTGTGGCTGCGCCGCGGGCAATGCACGACCGGGAATACGCATGGCTCTGCAACACAAAATCAAACCACAGCGTGTCGCCACCGTTTTTGCCGGCCAAGACCTAGAAGCCACAACGAAGTTGCGCGGGTTCTTTTCTGATTTGCCACCTAGCAGCCCATCCTTCGTGTTATTCAAAGATGGCAAACCCGTCCATTTTGTCCCTCGTCACCGAATTGAAGGTCGAACTCCTCAAATGGTTTCAGAGGATCTCACCAAGGCCTTCGATCAATTCTGCGCGGCAAAGTAAGCAAGTTCTATGGGAATCTTTCACGACAATTTAGGAGAACTCCATGGAATCACCGTCGTCGTCGAGACGACGGACAAAACCACTTATGTGGGTCGATTCCATGAGATGAACGCACAAGAATTGTTACTACTCGACGGCGACTTACACGAAGAGAATCAATCCACACCGAGTAAAGAAGAGTTTCTCAAACGTGCTTCACAATTTGGTGTATGGAAAAAATTCACTCAGAAGAAAGTTCCTGCCTCGCTAATTCAATCGATTAGAAAACTCGGAGAAATCTAATTATTGACCGAGCTGTTCTCGATACTTTTCCGCCTTGTGACGAACAATCGCACCTTCGGCAGCATAGATCACGTCTTCGGCAATATTCGTCGCATGATCAGCGATTCGCTCGAGATTCCGAGAAACGGTTAATAAGTGAATGAATTGTTCGATCTGTTCTGGCTTGCGGCGAATGCTATTTTGAATCTTGCCGTACATCTCACGGTTCATCGCATCCACTTCATCGTCAGAACCACAAACTTGTAGGGCGAGTTTGGCATCGTAGTTCACAAGAGCATCTAAGCTTCGCCGCAGCATGGACTGCGCTTTTTCCGCCATCCCATGCATATCGAAGGGAAAATCTAATCGCTCCCGAGAAGCTAAAGGAACAGCTTGTTCTGCAATGTTGACCGCGAGATCTCCAATCCGCTCTAAATCGCTATTGATCTTGATCACGGCAACAATAAAACGAAGATCTGCCGCCACCGGTTGATGCAATGCAAGTACTTTTAAACATTCCTCTTCGACATCGACTTCGATTTGATCTATTTCATGGTCCTTGCCAATGACCGTACTCGCGAGACTTGCATCTCGATCTTCTACCGCTTTTACAGCTTTCCAAACCGCTTCCTCGGCAAGAGTACCGACGGAAAGGATCATCTTCTTGAGCTTTTCGATTTCTCTTTGGAAATGCTTCGTCATCTCAACTCCTAGCCAAAACGTCCAGTAATATAGTCTTCCGTACGTTTGTCCTTGGGATTGGTAAAGAGCTCCTTGGTATCACCAAATTCCACCAAATCCCCCAATAGCAAAAATCCCGTTTCATCGGAAACTCGCGCTGCTTGCTGCATATTGTGTGTCACGATCACGATCGTGAATTCGTTTTTTAGATCAAGCATGAGATCTTCAATCTTCGCCGTGGCAATGGGATCGAGAGCGGAGCAAGGTTCATCCATCAACAAAACTTCGGGCTCCACCGCGATCGCTCGTGCAATACAAAGTCTTTGCTGCTGCCCTCCAGAAAGCCCTAAAGCGCTTTCATGAACCCGGTCTTTGACTTCTCCCCAAAGTGCTGCTGACTGTAAGCTCTTTTCCACAATCTCATCCAAATCAGAACCACTCTTCATTCCCAAGATTCGGGGACCATAGGCGACGTTCTCATATATTGTTTTTGGAAACGGGTTGGATTTCTGAAACACCATCCCCACTCGCTTGCGAAGCTCGGTCACTTCCCAACCAGGAGAGTAGATATTCTCTCGATCGAGCAATACTTCTCCTTCAATCCGCACGCCATCGACAAGATCGTTCATCCGATTGATACAACGAAGAAGAGTACTCTTCCCGCAACCGGAAGGTCCGATAAAGGCTGTGATCTTACGCCTAGCGATACGCATGGAGATCGATTTCAACGCCTGCTTCTCGCTGTAAAACAACGAGAGATCGCGAATCTCTATCGCTAAAGAGTCCTCTCCTAGCAGAGGCGGAACAGTTGGAATCGTTTTCTTTTCAGGCATTTGGAATTTTGATGTTGTGATCGAAGTTAACATACTTCACCGCTTAAATAGCCGAAACAGCAAATTTTTTGCGCAAACGATTTCTTAACCGAATCGCACCTAGATTTAAAAGTAGCACTACCGCAAGCAAGAGCACGGTTGTCATGAACACCATCGGGCGAGCCGCATCAACATTGGGGGACTGAAAACCGACATCGTAAATATGGAACCCTAGATGCATGAATTTTTGATCCAAGTGAACGAAGGGGAAGTTCCCGTCAATCGGGAGAGATGGCGCTAATTTTACGACTCCAGTAATCATTAAAGGAGCAACTTCTCCCGCCGCACGAGCCATCGCCAAAATTAACCCCGTGAGGACGGAAGGCATTACAGCTGGCAAAACCACTCGCCATGTCGTTTCAAATTTTGTCGCACCCAAAGCCAAAGAGGCTTCGCGTAAACCTCGAGGAATTGCGGCAAGTCCTTCTTCGGTTGCCACAATCACGACGGGGACGGTAAGCAAAGCCAAGGTCAAAGAAGCCCAAAGAATACCACCCGTACCAAAAGTAGGAGTTGGTAAGGAATCCGAAAAAAACAATCGATCGATCGATCCACCGACAAAATAGATGAAGAAGCCAACCCCAAAAACTCCAAAAACAATGGAAGGAACACCTGCCAGATTGTTCACAGCAATTCGAACCGTACTGACGAAGCGCCCTTGTTTGGCATATTCCCGCAAATAGAAGGCTGCGATCACTCCCAATGGAGTGACGAGTATGCTCATGATCATGACCATCATCACAGTTCCAAAAATGGCAGGAAACACTCCCCCTTCCGTGTTCGATTCTCGAGGTTCTTCCCAGAGAAATTCTCCCAATTTGCTGAGATAAACTCCGAGCTTTTCCCAAACATTCATCAAATTTGGCTGTATCAAACGAACGACTGCAGCAATCGGGATTCGTTTCTCTTTTCCCTCACCATTTGCCGCGTACAAATTTCCACCCATACTCGCTCGCAACGCTTCCAGCTCACGCTCCTTTACAAGATATTGCGAATGCAAAGACTCGTTTTCTCGTTCAAGCGCTGCATATTCAGAACTAGCTTTCTTACCCTCGTTCTCGAGTCGGCGCATCGCTAGTCGCAATCGCTCTTGTTCTTTGCTGATCTTTCCAATTTCATTTTTTTCAACTACCGAAATACGTTTGCGTGTTTCTTCAATCTTGGGAAAACGTCTTTCAAACGCTTCGAGGCTCGATTGAGAATCACTTTTTCTTGTTCCGTCAGTTTCTTCAAAAGATTGAATCGTTCCGTAGAAATTTCCCCATTCGGTTCTTTCGATGAGAACTAGTTCTTTGGGTTGCGATTGGTTCGCTATTTGCTTTTCTTCGACCCAAATAAAGTCCATCCCAAACTGATCGCGATTACCTTGCTTTACTAAAAGTTGATAAGGCTGTTCTGTGCCTACGGGCAGATTGTGAACAACCATTTTGTCGCGAGACATGATTTGGCCCTGCACCACGCTTCCATCTTTGAGTTGAAAACGGTGAATATCAGCGGGCCAAAAAAATCCTAGACCGTTAATCAGTACCAAGATGATCAGTCCAAAAACCATGATGAGACTCAGTGCCAGCGCCCCCCCGGTAAGCCAAATCAACGGGCTTCCGTCTCGCCAAGCACTGTTTTTCTTCTTAACGTTCATAGATATCGATACTTTTCTCGCAAACGCAATCTCACCAATTCTGCAGCGGTGTTAACCACGAAAGTCAAAATGAAAAGCAACAAAGCGGCCAAAAATAAGACTCGATAGAGAGTGGCGCCATGTGGAGCTTCAGGAAGTTCCACTGCGATATTGGCAGAAAGAGCTCTGAAACCATTAAAAATGGACAAGTCCATCACTGGCGTATTTCCTGTGGACATCAAAACAATCATGGTCTCCCCCACTGCGCGACCAAAACCAATCATGATGGCTGAAAAAATTCCAGGGCTTCCTGTAGGCAGCACCACACGCAAAGCGGTTTGCCAACGCGTAGCACCCAAAGCTAAAGAAGCTGCAGAGAGGTGCTGAGGAACATTGGAGAGAGAATCTTCTGCAATTGTAAAAATGATAGGAATCACCGCGAATCCCATGGCGAAGCCCACGACTAAGGAATTGCGCTGGTCATAGCTCCAACCAAAATTCTCAAAGAGCCACGCGCGATAATCTCCATTCATCCAATGGGCCTCGACCATCCCACCCAATGCAAAAGAAATCCAAGTTCCTATAAAAACGGCTGGAATGAGAAAACATAATTCCATACCAGGACGAAATTGATTTCGCCGATGCTTTGGAATTCTCTGCCAAATCCAAAGAGCGCTCAAAATACAGATTGGGAAAATAAGGGGAGTTAAGAAAAGACCGGGAACCACTTTCTCTACATGGGGCGCAATCCAAAGTCCGGCTAAGAATCCCAAGACAACGCTAGGAAGTGCGGCCATGACTTCCACGCTGGGTTTAATCAAAGCACGCAACTGTGGATGCATGAATTGAGAGACATAGAGCGCAGCAAGCAAGGCAATCGGAACTGCAAATAACAATGCGTAGAGAGTGCCTTTGAGTGTTCCATAAATCAAAGGTGTCAGACTGAATTTGGCTTCGAAATCGTCCGTACCTCCAGTCGATTGCCAAACGTATTCGGGTTGATCGTAACCCTCATACCAAACCTTACCGAAAATACTTTTTACACTGGTCTCGGGATGAGCATTGTCGATATTCCACAGACTAAGTTTTCCTTCACGATCTTGTATTAAACAGGCGTCTGCTTTTGGCGCAAAAGCGAGCGAACGGGCTTCGAGGATTTTTGTTTCTCGTCGCAAGAGAGTTTGCCCGGTCGTACCGTAATGAAGTTGTATCAATCCCTGTCGATCAATACTGAGAAAACTTTTATCTCGAGTAGAACTTGCAACCTC
>CAZMYG010000115.1:0-9724 GCA_964570465.1 uncultured Planctomycetales bacterium | reverse complement strand
TACCGCGACCTGTAAACAACTCTTTCATTCCTGGTGGTGGATATACCCTTCCCTTAGGTGGAGAGGTAAAGGTCGGCGAGATTGATGTCAACGTGGGCTGTGCAGGTGGAGTGCTCGACATCATGAATGCCGCCGAGCCCAACCCAAATGCCGGCGCCTTCCTTGCATTTGGTTTCGGCGGACCAGGCGATCCCGTCACCATTTGGCGGGCGTTCACTGGCGATATTATTGGAGGCGTGCTCGATGTACCCGTGAATGGCGCAGCGCCCATGCCGAGTTTTGAAATTGCCTTCAGCAATCCACCCAACGGTGCGATTGAAGCAAGATCCTATGCTCCCTTTAACTTGCCTGGATGGAGTGGGATTGATGTCACCTTTACCCTCTCTGAAAAAGAATGCACGCTTCCCACACTCTTTGCTGACGAATTCACTGTTTTGCAGGCGGGTAGTGCCGAACCAGTTCCCGTACTCGCCGAAGTCATCCCGCTTCCTTCCAACAGCGCAAAATTGTATTTCGGCAGTCCTTTCGTCGATGTGGGCACAAGGGTCACGGTCGTACACAATGCGAGTGGAAGCTCGGTCTGCTTGGGTTGGTTGCCCGGTGATGTCAACGGAGATGCACGCAGTACTCCTTACGACATCCTCGCCCTGATCAATGCAATCAACGGTGTCGTCCCGCGGCCGCTCTACTCGACAGACATGAATCGCAGTGGCGTCGCCGAGCCTTCCGACATTTTGTATCTTATCGATTTGCTGAACGGTGCCGGTTGGTTTAATGCGTGGAATGGAGTTAGCCTACCGGGTTGTCCAAATTAAATGATGTAATTAGGATATTTCTTTTTGAAAAACCAAGGAACAACAAGATGAACAACAAGGTCGCTTTCGTTTTCACCTTTGTCTGCTGGATGGCGAGCAGCACTTTCGCAGTCGCACAAAGCAATAAACTGTATTGGATAGAAAGCAGCAGCCCCTTTCACATCCGTCGAGCCAATCTCGACGGAACAAACATGGAAACTCTGCACTCGGGGGCAGGTAACTGTTCAGGTCTCGCACTAGATGAAGCGCGAGGAAAGATGTATTGGACTGTGAATTTCCTTGTCGCAGGCTTAGGAAAAATTCGCGTCGCAAATCTCGATGGCACAAATCCTCAGGACTTAGTCACTGGACTATTCGCCCCTTCAGACATTGCCTTAGATCTCGCACAGGGAAAGTTGTATTGGAGTGACTATCTCGCTCAAAAAATCCAGCGCTCGAATCTGAACGGGATAGGGCAAGAAACGATTTTCTTCGGAGTAGAAAGCCAACTCCCCTTTGGGCTCGCAATTGACCCCGTAGAGCAAAAAATCTATTGGAGCAATATAGGAGGTGTCAGCCCCGCCGACTACGCGTTGCAAAAAGCCAATTTGGATGGCAGCGATGTAGAAGTACTTGTGAATTTCTCTGGAGGCTATGCACCTTATCTGGATCTAGATCTTCTATCAGGGACACTGTTCTGGACTCTTCCCTATTCTTCGGTTTCAAGTTTGCGTCATTCGAATCTAGAAGGTGCTCAACTTGGAAACCTTTTCGTCACGCCGGAGAACAATTTTCGAGCCGGCATCCGTCTCGATTCGATCGCTTCGAAGATCTATTGGGTGGAAGGGAATGCGATTCATCGTGGCAATCTCGACGGGAGCAATTCCGAACTCGTGATCAGCGCGGTTGCCGGCAATCATATTTCCGCAATCGCCCTAGAACTGCCAAGCTCTCTCCGTGCCAGCTCGCCTCCTGCGAATTCAATCGATGCCAGACAACCACATCTGCCAAATAACGCTCGCCCTCGGCAAGGCTTGGACTCGATCGATCTCTATTTAAGTCGAACAGATCGCAATCCCTCTCCTAGAGATCTTGCTGTCAGTGAGATTGGCGGAGACGGAATCGCCCCGACAATCGTTTCGATTTCTAATCCTCTGCCAAGTGTATTCCGTGTTCAGCTAGCCCAACCCGTCGAGGCCGGCACTTATACTTGCTTCACCCATCTACCTAGCCAGACACAATCCTGCATCGGCTATCTTCCGGGAGATGTGAATGGCGATGGAACGAGTAGCCCGGTAGATATTTTGGCTCTGATTAACTCACTCAATAACATCGTGCCGCGGTCAATTTACTCAACCGACCTCAACCGTAGCGGAATCGCGGAATCCTCAGATATTCTCAGACTGATCGATTTACTCAACGGAGCAGGAGCTTTTGAAATATGGAATGGAGTTTCTTTGCCTTAATTGCATCCTTTCTTTTCTCGACATCTACAACATCGCAAATTCCTGGAACGGATTCGATCGACGCCGAATTCGCTCGAGGTCAATTTCTCGTCAAGCTGAAGGAATCAGAAGCGCAGTTTTTGACGAGCTTGAATTCGCTGTTTGAGAAACACAGTGTTTACTCTTTTGAGCCACTGTTTTCTCAGGCTGGCTCATCACGAATCTATTTGGTGAAACTTGCCATCGAGAATGATGTCAGCGTAGCCGTTGCCGATTTTTCACGCGATCCGCTGGTCGAATATGCACAGCTTGATTCTTTTTTGAAAATCTCTTCGCAAAGAAAACTGATACCAGCTCCTTCGATTGTGCCCGCGCCACCGGTGAATCCCTGGCCCAACGATCCTTTCTTTCACTCTGCAAATTCCTGGGGACAAGGCTATGACGATTTGTGGGGACTCAAAAAAATTGAAGCGAAACAAGCCTGGATGCAAGCGGGAATGGGCGATGATGTCGTCGTCGCGGTGATCGACACGGGTCTCGACTATCACCATCCCGATATCGCGCAGAATGTCTGGCAGAATCGCGGTGAGCGGCCAAATTCTGACGGACAAGATAATGACTCCAACGGCTTCGTCGACGATCGCATTGGCTATGACTTCACCACATGCAATGAATTCAATAACTCCGGAGTTTGTATCGATCCTAAATCCCCAGACGCAGATCCCCTCGACGATCACGGTCACGGCACGCATGTCAGCGGGACTATTGCGGCCGTAGGAAACAACGAACTTGGCGTGATCGGCGTCGCGCCGCGCGCGAAAATCATGCCGATCAAAGCACACAATAAACAAGGCGTTGGCCTAACGAGTGAACTTGCGCAAGCGATTTACTATGCGGCATGGAATGGCGCCGATGTGCTGAGCAATAGCTGGGGCTGTGCGATCTATCCCTATTTCCGCTGCATGCGCAATCCGGTTTTGGAAGACGCGGTGAAAACGGCTTATGGATTAGGCGCGGTTGTCGTGTTCGCAGCGGGAAACTATCACGGCGATGCGAGCTATGTGAGTCCGCAAAATCTTCCGGAGACCATCACCGTCGCTGCGAGCAACTATTCCGATCAAGCCGCTGACTTTTCCAATTATGGAGTGGAGATCGATGTCGCGGCGCCCGGTGGAGAAGGTGGTTCCTTAACCTGCTCAAACATTCTCGCTCCGAATATTCTTTCCTTGCGTGCAAACGAAACAAATATGTATGCCGCCTGCGGAACGCAAATGATTGAAGAAGAAAATTATTTGCGTGCTCAGGGAACGAGCATGGCGGCTCCTCATGTTGCGGGCGCAGCGGCGGTTTTACTCGCGGCACATCCCGAGTGGACACAAGAAGAAGTGCGACAAGCGCTGCGTTTAAGCGCGAACGATGTCGACATTCCAGGAATCGATTCCAACACCGGTGCGGGTCGACTCGACATTGGCAAAGCTGCTTCCATTTCATCCGTATTGCGCGTTCAAATCACCGAACCTCGGTCTAGCGAAGACTTCAATAATATGGATGGGCAGGTTTGGGTTTCAGGAACTGCTACAGGCATCGATTTTTCGCATTACAGCCTGTCCTTCGCACCCGCCCTATCTCCCAATTCCTGGACTGAAATCGATGCTTACGTCACCCAAGAAGTCGAAAACGATTTCCTGGGATACTGGCCGATTTCAGATTTAGCAACCGGCAATTATTTACTCCGACTCGTTGCACAGACGAACGATGGACGAAGCTTCGAAGATCGCGTGCAAGTTTTCATCGAACGCGATGTCACGCAAATTGGCTCGTCCACCAATTGGGGAACTAGCCCTGAAATTTGGGAAAATCTAATTGTCTGGCATGAATCCAACGGCAGTGGCGCTAGTTATGGAATTCATCTCTACGACTTCGAAACAGATACGGAAAGCGTTTTGAGCACAGGCAATGACTACAACCCAAAAATCTGGGGCAGTCGCGTGGTATGGATGCGACAACAAATCATTAACTTCAGCCCTCGGAATAATTTTTTCTTACTCGATCTCTCGACTGGAGATCTGATCCAACTCAGCGATAACGATAATTTCAAAGGCTATCAAACCATTTGGGAAAATTGGCTCACGTGGCGCGAATCGCGCAATGGGGTCTATGGAATTTATCTCTACAACCTGGAAACCAACCAAGAACAATTGGTCACAACGACTTACTTCGCGGGCGGTGCTTTATCGATCTCCGATGGAAAACTCGTCTATGACGATCGTCGCTGGAATGGTAACGACGACATTTATATGTACACGATCGCAACCGGTATTGAACAACGCATTACCTTCAATAGTTCCTCGCAAAAACATCCGCATATTTCCAGCAATCGCATTGTTTACTCGACAAGTACAAGCTCGGGAACTGATGTTTATGCCTACAACCTAACTACTAACCAGGAACAGCCCATTGCTGTCGCTCCCGGCTATCAACAAAGCGCGCGCATTTATGGCGATCGCGTTATCTGGCGCGATGGCCGCAACCCAACGCCCGATATTCGTCTTTATGATTTTGTGACACAACAAACGAGCATTTTGACTTCGTATCTCTATCCCGCAGCGCCGCAAAACCCACAGGGTGGAGGAATTTTCGTTTGGGTCGATTACACTGGCGATCCTAGAATCTTCCAAAATCGAACTGCCTGGGTTGCCTATCGCAACGGGATACACAAAGTTTTCTATAAGGAAATTCCATGAGAAATGCGTCGCTTGCAGGAATCGTATTCTCACTTCTTTCCAATTTTGTTTTTGCACAAGGTCCAACGGTTTACTGGACTGATCCCGACGCAGGAAAAATTCAGCGCTTCGACCCGCAAGTTGGCGTAGTGGAAGATGTGTTACGCGCCACATTGAATCAACCCAAGCTCATCGCCATCGATTCACTGCACGGAAAACTTTACTGGACTGATAGCGAACTGCGCACCATTCGTCGCGCCAATTTGGATGGCACCAATATCGAAGACATCGTTCCCTTCGGCGCTTTTTTCTATGCCGGATTTGTTCTTGATCCGGAGGGAGATCGAATTTATTGGACCTCCTCTTCGAGCACGATTCGAAGATCTCATCTCGACGGCTCTGGAGCGGAAGTTTTTATCAATACTTTTGGTGATATCGCCAATGGTGCGATGGCGCTCGATTTAGCCGCCGGCAAAATCTACTGGGGAACTTACAACGGCAATCCGGGAAAAATCTGGATCGCGGATCTGAGCGCTCCAAATACCAATGTTCAGCCCCTTCTCACAGGCATCGGCACTCCTGTTTCCATCGCCTTGGATTTGGAACATCAAAAATTGTACTGGATCGACAAGCCTGGATTTCAAAATCGAAGCATTCGCAGAATTGGGCTCAACGGGCAAAACCTGGAAACGGTTTTGACCTCGGATGTACTTGGAAATGGAGTGCTCGATCCCGAGATACTGGCTCTCGACTTCGATCAGGGAAAAATGATTTGGGTCGAACCACAAGGAGATGCGATTCGGCAAGCAAATCTCGACGGATCGGAAATAGAAGAGATTGTTCCAGAAACTCCCCTGCCCAATTCAGAATGGCGCTGGGGTATTGCTCTAGATGGACCTAATCAAAAACTCTACTGGACTAACCCTGGATCCAAAAAAATCGAGCGCGCAAATCGAGATGGTTCACAAGTCACGACAGTTCTAGATACACCCATTGTTGGACCTGGGCCAATTTGCATCGATCGAATCGCGAGGAAAATCTACTGGGGAGATAATGTGGTTTACAAAATCCAGAGAGCCAATCTCGATGGCTCCGAAATCGAAGATATCGCGTCGGGGTTCCGCGCGCGGAGTTTAGCGATTCACAAACCAAGCAACAAACTCTACTGGACAAGAGTGCAGGGTTTTAATCAGGAAACTGAAGGCTTAATACAAAGAGCCAATCTCGACGGCTCCGGCGTTGTCACTCTCTACACGACAGGCGATGGCTTTGATTTTCGCGTTCCGACTTCTATTGCGATCAATCCGATCACTCAGAGACTCTATTGGATTGAAGAAGATGGACAATTTTCCAACGAACAGATTTATTGGTCCGACTTAAATGGTGCAGGAGCAACCTGGATACACAGCACTATTTATTTGGACTATCTCGCCGTGCACCCCAGCGCCGGTTTTCTTTTTTGGAGCGGCTATGACTCACCCAGTGCTCGCATCAAACGAGCAGATTTAGATGGATCACCGGTCACCACGATTGCGAATGTGCCAACTTTGCATCCTTCTTTGGCAATCGACGAAGTAGCGAACACGATTTATTGGAATGAGTCCCCCAACACGGGCAATAGCGCGATTCGCAAAGCCAATCTCGATGGCTCGCAAGCGCAGACGGTAATTTCTGGCGCCTTCAAACCAGAAATGATTGCTTTATTCTCTCCAGAACGAATCACCAGCTCTGTCCCCGCGCACAACAGCATCGATGCGAGACAACCGAGTGACATCAAAGGGAAAGAATACTTCGGTTTTCAAAGCGTGGATCTCAGCTTCGATATGGCCCCGATTGGGCTCGCCGCCAATGATTTTTCCACTCAAGAACAAGGCGGCGATGGCATCGCTCCTGCGCTGCAGTCTTTTGTTTTCCTCGACACACAAACCGTGCAGATGAATTTTTCAAACTCGATTGAACCTGGCGCTTGGACAACAATCACACATATTCCAAGTGGCAGCTCCGTGCGTCTGGGTTATCTGCCCGGCGACGTGAATGGCGATCGGACAAGCAGTCCTGTAGATATCCTGGCCTTAATCGATTCTCTCAACGGAGTCACGCCTAGGCCGATTTACTCAACGGACATGAATCGCAGCGGAGTTGCCGAGCCTTCGGACATTTTACGCCTGATCGATTTACTCAACGGCGCTGGCGCGTATGAAATCTGGAACGGAGTTTCTTTACCATGAAAAACCTACTTCGAATTGCCACTGTCTACAGTCTTCTGCTTTCCTCACTCCAAGCACAACAGATTTACTGGGCCGATCCTGGCTCTCATAAAATCCAGCGCGCTTCTCTGGATGGTTCCAATGTCGAAGACCTCATCTCAGGAGATCCGAGCATCACTCCTTTTGGACTTGCGCTGGATGTGCCTGCGGGAAAAATCTATTTCACCGATCCAGATCGAAGAAAAGTGGAGCGAGCAAATCTCGACGGTTCCTCACGCGAGACTCTTTACACCAACATCCTTGGAGGACCCAGTACACTCTGGGGGATTTGCTTAGATCTGACTGGGGGGAAGATTTACTGGACCGATCAGAACGCCAACACCATACAGCGAGCAAACTTGGATGGCTCTGGAGTGCAGACCTTCACTGATTTTGGCCAACTCTTTACCCCACAGGGAATCGCTTTGGATCTCGCGCAGGGCAAGATGTATTGGGGTCATAGCTCAGGCGTCAAACGCGCGAATCTCAATTTAACTTCGATCGAAAACGTCGCTCTCAATAATATTGGACTGGGAAAAGGCGTGGCTCTCGATCTTGAGTCGGGAAAAATCTACTGGACCAATCGCAATATGAGTCTGATCCAACGAGCGAATCTCGATGGCTCTTCCCCGGAAACGATTTTGAGTGGAGCGGTAACTAACAGGCCTAGAGAAATCGTCCTCGACCTTTCCCGAGGAAAAATGATTTGGAGTTCTGGAGGTTTTCCGTCAGCTCCGGGGCAAATCCGTCAGGCAAATCTAGATGGATCGAATGTGGAGACCTTGGTTGCCGGGCTCGTCTCCCCGCAGGGAATCGCGCTGAATTTGCCTCTCCAATTGGTTTCAAGCATTCCTCCCGATGGCACGATTGACGCGCGCCAACCTTCCGAAATCAGTGGCAAGAATCCAACTGGAATTTCCATTGTCGAAACGATTTTTTCCGGCGATGCGTTGCAAGTTCTAACAACAGACTTCTCTGTAAGTGAAGAAGGTGGCGATGGCGTTGCGCCTTCAATTTCTGGGATCTACTACATCACGCCAACTGAACTTTGGCTCTATCTCAGTGAGCCCATCGAAACAGAAGCATGGACCACGATTCAATACTTACCCACCGGGCAACAGATTCGCCTGGGCTATTTACCCGCAGATGCCAACGGCGATGGTACAAGTAGTCCGGTAGATATTTTGGTCTTGATTGATTCCCTCAACGGCGTAACGCCCCGACCCATTTATTCAACTGACATGAATCGCTCGGCGCTCGCCGAACCCTCAGATATTTTGCGATTGATTGATTTGCTCAATGGCGCGGGAGCGTTTGAAATTTGGAATGGTCGCGAACTGCCTGATTGATAGAAATAAGAAGGGCATTTCCTATGAAAAAATTGGCTTTACTGCTCAGCGTTTCTTGTTTCTTTACTGTTTCCCAGGTCTTCGCCCAGAAAGTCTATTGGAGCGATAACGGCAGCAAGAAAGTGCAACGTTCGAATCTCGACGGAACTGGAATTGAAGACATCCTAGAAAGTTTCGTGACGAGCCCTGTCGCTGTCGCGCTCGATCTCACTGCCGGGAAAATATATTGGTCCGACGGAGCACGACTTTTGCGTGTGAATCTTGATGGCAGCGGCAGTGAATTTCTTCTAACCACGACAGTTGCAATCAATCAGATCGCTCTAGACACAAACGCCGGCAAAATCTATTGGACCCAAGGTTACGGGGGATTTGCAGGCGTCGGCGGAGATCTTCGTCGCGCGAATCTCGACGGCTCTTCGGTAGAAGTCATTCCGATTCCTCTACAGGGAGTTCCTTACGGCGTGGCGCTCGATCCCAAGGCGGGAAAAGTGTATTGGACAGAAAATCCGGCGACAGACGTTTTCTTCGGAACGGCCGTAAGGCGGAGCAATCTCGACGGCACAAACGACGAATCGGTTGGATTTTCTCCCACCAACATGATGGGCCCTGTAGCTCTCGATCTTGCCGCGGGTCGTGTGTACTGGTCGGAGCAAGGATTGTTCAGCCCGGGAAATTTTCTCCGCAGCGCCAACCTAAATGGCTCAGGCATTCAATCGATTAACTTAACTTCCCCGGCTCTCGGTCTTGCCATCGATCACACAGGCGGAAAAGTGTATTGGACCGAGCCTTATCAAAACAAAATCTTCCGCGCTAATCTCAATGGATCGAATGTGGAGACTTTAATCAGCTCTGGAGTTTCAGGTCCCTTTGGCATCGCACTCCACACGGCCGCGAATTATTTTCTTTTTGCAGACAGCGGGAGCGCCAAATTGCGCCGCGCCAATCTCGACGGCAGCAATCTTGTCGATGTTCTGGGTGGTAGCTTCTACAACGTCACCGGACTCGCTCTCGATGCCGGCACGGGAAAAATGGTTTGGACAGATTCTGTCTACAACAAGATTTCTCGCGCGAATCTTTCAGGACAGGGAATCGAAGAACTGATCACCAGCGGACTCAGCGATCCCGACGCCATCGCCTTAGACCCCGCAAACGGCAAGATGTACTGGA
>CAZMYG010000114.1:0-9733 GCA_964570465.1 uncultured Planctomycetales bacterium | reverse complement strand
CGGCACTGAGCAAATCACCTAAGTCGACCATCGCCAGTTATTCCGGAGTGCACAAACGCATTGGTTTACTTTTTTCGAAAACCGAAGAAGCCAAAAAGCGCCGATTCACTCCGGCACATTTTTCTACCGGCTCTTCCGGAGGACGTTGTGAGACATGTGAAGGTACCGGGTCTGAAAGAGTGGAGATGCAATTTCTTGCAGATCTCTATTTGCCTTGTCCTGATTGTGGCGGCGCACGATTCAAACCTTCCGTGTTGAAAGTGAAATATCAGGGGAAAAATATTCGAGAAGTTTCGGATTTGAGTTTGCAAGAGGCTCTAGAGTTTTTTCAGGACGAGACGATGGAGCACTCTCTCTCAGCGCTAGTAGATTTAGGTTTGGGTTATCTGAAACTCGGCCAGGGTTTGAACACTCTTTCAGGCGGGGAATCGCAGCGTTTGAAATTAGCACTCGCACTCAAAGACTCTTCGCGTACGGGAGAATTGCCATTTCCGGCTAGATATCGCGGTGGACTGTTTTTGCTTGATGAGCCGACCACTGGTTTGCATGGAGCTGATTTGCCTCCATTGATTACCGCTTTTGAGAGACTCAAAGCCGCGGGACATACATTGATTGTGATAGAGCACAATTTAGAGATCGTGCAATTTGCGGATTTTGTTTTGGATTTGGGGCCTGAAGGAGGCGAGGGCGGAGGAGAAATTGTTGCGATGGGAAGCCCCGAGGAAATTGCAGCAAATCCGGATTCCATCACGGGGAAATATCTTCAAGAGTTAGTAGGAGGAGTGGAACATGCCGCCCGCCGCTGAAGAAATTTCCGTTCACGGTGTGCGCCAGCACAATTTACGCAATCTCTCTTTGCGAATCCCTCGAGATCAATTCGTCGTGTTGACGGGGCCTTCAGGTTCGGGGAAATCCTCACTCGCTTTTGATGTTCTCTTTGCCGAAGGTCAGCGCCGCTACATCGACACTCTTTCTCCTTATGCGCGACAGTTCATCCAACAGCTCGAACGGCCCGAGGTAGACAAAATCGAAGGCCTGCCTCCTGCAATTGCAATTGAACAGAGAACCACTCAAGGCGGAGCGAAAACGACGATCGCGACTTTGACGGAGATTTGGCATTACTTGCGTTTGCTTTACGCGCGAGTGGGAGTTCAGTATTGCGTTCGTTGCGAGAAACGTCTTGTGCAAGGCTCGGCGAACAAAATCGCGGAAGAAATTCGCGCGCGGATTGCGAAGAAAGAAAAATTCAAATTGCTTGTGCCTGTGATTCGCGGTCGCAAGGGACATTATCGCGAGCATTTCGCGCGTTTTCTGAAAGATGGTTTTTCAGAAGTGAGAGTCGACGGGGAGTTTGTCGCTTTAAAACCCGGTCTCCAGCTCGATCGCTATAAAGAACACGATATTGATCTGGTCGTGAATGATGTGGATTCCGCGTTGGAGTTAGGGAAGGGCGTTGTCAAAGTTTTGACTGCGAAAGAGGAGACCACTTTCAGCGCCGAGCTTTCCTGTCCTGATTGTGGAATTGGTTATCCAGAACCCGACCCACGTGCGTTTTCTTTCAATAGTTCTCGAGGTGCTTGCGAGCGCTGCGAAGGATTTGGCTTTCGCCGGGAATTCGATGCAGAGCTTTTAGTTCCGGATCCTTCTAAATCTCTAGAGTCCGGCGCCTTGTTGGTATTTGAAGGGGAACCTTTTCATAAAACGGCGACTGCCGGATTCGCCCGACAAGTTCGCGAGACTTTGAAAATCGATACGCAAATTTCTTGGTCAAAAATTCCAGCCAAGAAACGCGAGCTCATCCTGAACGGCCGTGAAGATTTCGAGGGATTGATTCCACGCTTGGAAGCCTTTCTCAAAGAAGAAAAAGGGGTGACCAATCTTTCGCGATTCTTGCGAGAGGCGGATTGTGCGAGTTGTCACGGAGCTCGACTGAAACCGGAATCTTTGGCGATCAAGGTCGGGGGATTTTCGATTGCACAGCTTGCAGCGCTTTCCGTTTCGGATGCGAAGCAGTGGTTGCAGAATCTTGTAGGGGCGGCGCATGCGCCGCCCCTACAACGAGACAAGACAGTAACGCAGGAAATCATTAAGGAACTCCTACCCAAACTCGAATTCTTAGAAGAAGTTGGCGTGGGCTATCTCTCTCTAGACCGCAGAGGCGACACACTTTCTGGTGGTGAATCCCAGAGAATTCGTTTGGCGGCGTCTTTGGGTTCGCATTTGACCGGAGTTCTGTACGTTCTCGATGAGCCCACAATTGGTATTCACCCTCGTGACCATCGCATTTTACTCAACGCTTTAGAAAAACTCCGCGATCGTGGCAACTCAGTACTTGTTGTTGAGCATGATGAAGAAACGATTCGCCGCGCCGATCTCGTTCTCGATTTAGGCCCGGGTGCTGGACGCAGTGGAGGAGAGTTACTTTTCCAGGGAACTCCAAAACAATTGGAATCAAAGAAAGACTCCGCGACCGGACGTTCACTTTCTGGGGAAGGCAGGAAACGTTGGAACCCTCGCGCAAATCTCTCTCCAAAAGATTGGATACAGGTAGTAGGCGCTCGCGAACACAATTTGAAAAATCTGAATGTTCGTTTTCCTTTGGGTTGTCTCACCGTAGTGAGCGGAGTTTCTGGTTCAGGTAAATCCACTCTCGTTCGTGATGTGCTCTTTCACGGTTTGCGCCGACAGTTGATGCATTCGCCTGTCCCTGTTGGCAAGCATGATCGAATTGAAGGAGGAGAGGGGTTTGCGCGAGTCGCTGAAGTGGACCAGACCCCGATCGGTCGTACTCCGCGTTCTGTACCTGCTTCCTATATTGGTTTCCTAGATGAGATTCGCGGGATCTTTTCTCAGACTCAGGAAGCGAGAGCGCGCGGTTACACGTCAAGTCGTTTTTCTTTTAATACTGTTGGCGGTCGTTGCGAAGCCTGTCGCGGTCAGGGGCGAGTAAGACTCGAAATGAATTTCCTGCCCGATGCCCATCTTCCTTGTGAAGTCTGTCAGGGGAGACGTTTTTCCTCCGAGACTTTGGAGATCCTTTATAAAGGAAAGAACATCGCCGAGGTTTTGGCCATGGGCGCCTCAGAGGCCAAAGAGTTTTTTGCTCCTTACCCAGGAATTGCACGCAACTTAGAAATGATGGAGAAGGTGGGGCTTGGATATCTGGCGATTGGGCAAGAATCACCCACTTTGTCTGGTGGGGAAGCTCAGAGAATGAAGCTGGTTGAGGAATTAGGTAAATGGTCAGGAGGTAATACTTTATATCTTCTAGATGAACCTAGTACCGGGCTTTCCTTACACGATATTTTGCGTTTGATCGAGGTTCTGCATCTCTTGGTGGCGCGCGGCGACACGGTGGTATTAATTGAGCACAATTTGGACCTGATTAAAGAAGCGGATTGGTTGATTGATTTAGGACCTGAAGGCGGAGCGGCGGGGGGGGATCTTGTTGCAGAAGGACCGCCATTAGAATTGGTTCGCGACGCAAAACGTTTTCCTCAATCGAAGACAGTGCCCTTTCTTGTCGATTGGTTTCACACTTGGAATCAAAAAACCATTTGAAGTTTGTGTGAGCCGTCTATATCTTGCCGCGCTATGGCGGTTAGTCCGTGAGTGTTGTGGGAGTTACGCACGGATTGAGGAGTTCAAATTTGATAACGATGTGGGCCCAAGCTCTATTTGTAGAGAGCAGCCATAGTTCCTTCAAAGAGAGTGGGAGGAGATAAAAATGAGTTGGAACCGTTCCCTTGCTGTTGTAGCGACTTTGTTCGCTTTGAGTCCTGTAAGTTTTTCTCAGTCAAATTCCCAAGATCAAGCGATCGAGCAAATCCGCAAAGAGTTGGCGGAGCTTCGTCGGGAAAATTCAGAACTGCGCAATCAAATGCAAGGTCTGCAATCGAGTCCTAGCGCGAAGTCGAATTTCGATCTCACAAGAGAGATTCAAGAGTTGAGTGCTCGACTCGATGGTGGCTCGCAGCAGGCAAAGCCAATGCATGCGGACAATAGTTTCAAACTCACGGGAGAATTGAGAGAGCGCGGCGAATGGAGAGATCACACCAATCGCACTGATTCGCTCCGAATTCTTTCTCGTTTGACTTTGAATATGGATTGGAAGGTCAGTGATGATGTCAAAGTCGTTGCGAGTTTGCGCGATAGCCGAATCTTTGGAGACGCAGTCCAAAGTGAAGGTGCGGGAGTGATTTCGAACACCGGTAATGTAAATGTTCTCGATACAACAAGCGACGACACCGCACCAGAGTTCCATCAAGTCTATGCTTGGATTCGCGATTTCATGGGAACCGGTTGGAATGCAAAAATCGGTCGCCAAGAAATGGAATTCGGTGCTGGCCGCTTGATTGGTAGCGAAAATTGGAGCAATGTTGGCCGCTCGTTTGAAGGTTTGCGTTTAGACGGAAATCTTGATGAGTGGAATTACAGCTTCTTCGCCATGCTCATCGATGAGTCCCCAACCAATGATTCTTTAAGCCGCAGCACTCGTTTCTACGGTCTCTATACGACCTATCCCTTGGCGGGCGATCAACTTTCGATGGATGTCTATGCGCTCTTGCTCTTGGATGATGAGACCGAAAACCATCTACAAACCTTTGGTGGCCGTTTCTGGGGCAAGATGGAGAATTTTGATTACGAATTTGAAATTGCTGGCCAACAGAACTCTTCTTTGGATCAAACCGACATCGATTTCAATGATGCCTATATGGTCCATGGAAACTTGGGCATTGGTTTAGATGAATTTGATGGAGCTCCGCGAATCGGTTTGGTTTATGACATGGGAAGTACCATGATGAATAATCTCTTCCCAACCAATCATGCGAAATTTAGTCAATCCGATGTCATCTCGAATGTGCGTAATCTAGTGCACACAGCGGTGACAGTAGATATCGGTGTCTTTGACGACTGGAGATTTGGTGCGGAATATCACTGGCACCGAGCTTTCCAACAGGCTGGTTCGAATGATTTGGGAACCGAAGCCGATTTGACCCTCAAAGGAAAATGCGGCGAGAATGTTTGGACCAAAATCGCCGTGGGTCGTCACTTTGGTGAAGATGGTTTGGCAGCACGTGGTGTGGATGCGACCTATATCACGCCAGTGTCTGGAGCTGGATATCAGAACAGCACCTTTGCCTATCTGCAGTTCACGATCCCGTTCTAGTTCGGATTCTTCATTTTCTAGCAGGGGCGGCGCATGCGCCGCCCCTGCTATTTATGGGATCACTTTACTTTCGATCTCGATCTGCCATTTCCATAATCGCGGGCAGTTCTCGCGGATCCGAAGTCTCCACGAAGCTCACTTTCCCAATCGAGACATAAGCCGTGGGTTTCTCTGTCAACGGTAGTTGAATTCTCTGAAATACTTCCGGGTTTTTCTTCGGATCAACTAAGTGAACAATTCTTGCTGGCAAGTAACGAGAAAGTGCTGCGCGATGCAATTCATTCGTACTGGCATTTGCAGGATTTCCTACAATCACGATCAATACGGGCTCACGGAAGAAAAGATCGACGGTTCTGGCGAAGCCTGAAACATAGTAGCCATACTGTTTATAGTCTTTGGCCGAAGCTTCCATTGCCGCGCGAGCGGCAGCGAGATAGCGATCATTGCGTGTGAAGTAGTAAAGTCGCAGCAAAGCTTCCGCCAACACAGCATTCTCTAGAATCGATCGATTTTGTTTTTTCAAACCACCGTAAGCTCGAGGGTCACGCTGGATATCAAAATAGCCACCTTCAGGCGCTGCCTGACGCTTCTCGACCGTTTCAAACAATTCTTCTGCAAGTTTTAGGAATCGGTGATCACCTGTGTGCTGCAAGGTGTCGATGGCTGCGCGAATGGTATATGCCTGATCGGCGAGTAAACCTTCAATGTGATAATTTCCGTCCCAGTAGTGATACATCCCTCGATCGCGTTCGTAGAGATGCTCGATTAGAAAGTTGAAAGTCCGCAGACCCATCTTTCGATATTCTTCATTCTCTGTCGCAGCAGCCGCGCGATAGAGGCAAGAAACCATCAGAGCATTCCAATTGGTGTAAATCGTTCGGTCAACCTTGGGCGCTCCGCGATGCTTTCGTCCAGAAAGATCCAATCCGTAATATTCTGGATCCGCGTCTTGGCTTCCAAAGAAAGCGCCTGTTTCCGGGTCGAGCAAGGTATTCGTCGCCCAGTTGAGAATGCCCATGGCTGCATCTTTATATTCTTCTTTCCCAAATACCTGATGGGATTCTAGAAGAAATCGCAAAGCGGCGGCATTTCCGTCGAGCATTTTTTCGTAATGAGGAACGCGCCAGTCGCGTTTGGTGGCGTAGCGGAAGAAGCCGCCTTCCACTCGATCGTGAATTTCACCAGCAATCATGTGATCGAGTGTGTACGCCACCACATCGCGCATGCGGCCATCCCCAGTTCGCATGAAATAGAGCAAGGCAAAGTCGATCGACTCGGCGTGAGGAAATTTCTGTCCTTCACCGAAGCCGCCGTAAATCGGGTCGAATTGATCAAGAATCGTTTTGGCGACATTGCGGACAATTTGCGGGGAAAGCAGAGGAGTTTTTTCTTCAGCAGCAGTGGTGGTTTCATCCTTTTGATGAAATTCTTGCAACTTTTCTTCGATTTCGCCGCGATGATCGCGATAAAGAACAACCAATCGATCCAGAAGTAAACAAAGTTCCTCAACATCGAGAAATGTTTCTGCAGCGATCAATTCTCCCTGTGAAGTTAGAAAAGCGAGGGTGGGCCAGCCGCCGGCGTTATATCGTTCGTTAATATCCGGGCGACGATCTTTGTCGACGCGAATGGGAACAAAACCCGCGCTCACTTTTTCAATGACAGCAGAATCGGAAAGAGTGGTGGAGTCGAGTTCGCGACAGAAAGAGCACCACGAGGCGACAATATTGAGCAAAATCGGTCGATCCAAACGGCGAGCTTCTTCGAAGGCTTCTTCGCCCCATTCTCGCCATTGAATTTGATCGCCAGATTCCATGACAACAATATCGGCTAGATCTCGATTCGAGAATTACCCCTTCGCCAGTACCCGGGATCTCGTTTTGCGAGATTTGCGAACAGTTTTTTTCTCTTTCGGTGTTTTCGTTTTTTGTGCCTCTAAAGGCAAATGTTTCGCATCAGCCCAAAGATGGTCGAAGTCATAATGTTCGCGCGCATCTTCTTGCAAGATATGTACGATGCAATCGCCATAGTCGAGTAGAACCCACCAACCGAGAGAATAGCCTTCGAGTTTTGAGAATTTCTTCTTTCTCTTGAATTCGGAGTGCACGGCGTCAGCCAATGCCTGTGCATGTTTGCGATTCCCAGCCGTGACGAGTACGAAATAGTCAGAAACATCTAAAATTTTAGAAACATCTAGGATGACAATCTCTTTTCCCTTTTTTTCTTCGGCGATGCGGGCGCAGTGTCTGGCAAAGTTGCGGGAGCTAGTTCTAGAGCTGATTTTGACCCTCCAAAATGCTGGTTCGGTAAAGAAGGCTAGGATTCATGGATGCAGTTATTTAGCATCGCTTCTATGGATCGGCAACCCTTAAAACTGACTCTATTTACTCGGCCTGGCTGCCATCTTTGTGATTTGATGAAAGCACAGTTGAAGGAAGCTTCAGCACAGGTTTCGTTTGTGATTGAAGAGCGGGATATTTCTCAAGATCAACAACTCGAAGAACAATACGGCTTGTCTATTCCCGTGCTTGTTTATGAAGGCAGGGCTTGGTTTAAGGGGCGAATGACGAAAGATCAATTCTTGGAAAAATCTCAGCGTGTTGTTTTTGGTGGCTCCTAGTCTTCTGGGTCTTTGTCTGCACCACGCTGCGAACCGCCGTCCGCGCTAAGGCTGGAGAGCGCGGGAGCCCCTCCGCGTCCTCCACAACCGGAATAGAAAATAGAGACAGTTAAAAAAGTCGGCGCGGTTTCCCGCGCTCTCCAGCCAAGCCGCGACAGGCGGTTCTCCGCTATCGGTGCAGAAAAAGACCCAGAAGACTAGGAGAGTTCTTGAATCGTTTTTGAGAAAAGTTGCGCGGAATTACTCCAGCGAAATGTTTTTTCTCGAATGAGTCCCGCTTGAGAGGGTTTTCCCCAAAGGGATTGATTAGAAAGTATTGTTTCCATCTGTTTTGCCCAATCGCTGGAAGAATTTGGATCTGCGTAAAGGCAGGCCTCTGCGCCGATTTCCGGTAGTGAAGAAGATCGTGCGGCGAGTACTGGGGTGCCCACTCGCATGGCTTCGAGTAGGGGAATGCCAAAGCCTTCATAGATTGAAGGAAACACAAACAGTGCGGCGCTGGCATAGAGTTGGGGGAGTTGTGAGTCAGGCACTGGTCCTAACCAATCGATGAAGTTTTGAATTCCTAATTGTTTTGCCTGTTCGCGAAGTTTCTTTTCGTAATTGGCTTTCGGGGCGCCAGCGAGTTGAAGTCGATGAGGGAATTGCTTTTTCTTGAGCAAAGCAAAGGCTTCGAGCAACACGGCCAGGTTTTTCCTGGGTTCCAGATGCCCAACATAAAGAATGCGTGATTCGCGTTTTGTTGCGGGATCGGGAATGGGCAAATGATCCGCAGCATTGGGAATCACTACAATTTTTTCGCCGATGTTTGGAAAGTGGCGCAGGATTTCTGATTGAGTGAACTTGGAAACGGCGATGATTTTTTTCACGCGTTCAAAGGCGGAGGCATAGATCCTTTTACCGAGCAGACGTCGAGAAAAGGGCGAATGATGAAAAATCGTAAGATGCCGTAAATCATGAATCGTGACGAGAAGTGGGATGTTGCCAGTTGGTGGAACAGGAAAATGCGAACATTCCACACAATCCAATCGATTTTCTTGAAAACGTTTGGGTAGTAACAATCGTTCTGCCGCTGCTCGCGCAATTGCGGGCCGCTGTGGAATGGCTAGAGGCACTAAGTGCAAAGGGGTTGTAGGGGCGGCGCATGCGCCGCCCCTACGCGGTATTGCGGAGCCACATTGATTCGAAACATAGAGAAACACTTCGTGACCGAGATTGGCCAGAGCCAGAGACATGTTTTCAATTCGCCGTGTCGCTCCGCTTGCTGCGCTGCCAAGTAGGATTCCATTGATGCCAATTCTCATGGGCAAAGCTCTTGGTAGATGGCGAGCATTTTGCGAGCGCTTTCTTCCCAGCGAAATTGTGCAGCATGTTTTCTACCGCGTTCGATTTGTGCATTACGGAACTCTGAATTCTCAACGAGTAGTTGCATGGTAGTTGCAACAAGTTCTGGCTGATTGGGAGAAACAAGAATCACACCGGGACCCGAGATTTCTGGAATCGCGCCTCGATTGGAAGCAATCACAGCCGTTCCGCAGGCCATGGCTTCAAGTGGCGGTAAACCAAATCCTTCAGAGTAAGAGAGATAAAGAACGGCGATTGCACTGCGATAAAGATTCGGTAAATCTTCTTCGGGAACATAGCCATTGCCGATTTCGTGAGTGCAAATCAGTTGAAACTTTTGATTGCTGCTCTTTTGAAAAATCTCGAAGGCTTTTTTTGCGGTCTCTATATTTTTCTTAGGACGATTTCCGCCGACACAAAGGAAAAAGGGTTCTGCAGGGATTTGGTATTTCTTTCTGATATTGCCATTTGCTTCGATGCGAAATTTTTCATCGACCCCGTGAGTGACGACACGGATTTTCTCTCGCGCTGCTGGATAGAGAACACTCAATCGATTGGCCGTGTATTGAGAAGGACAAATCACGCGATCTGCATATTGC
>CAZMYG010000113.1:0-9766 GCA_964570465.1 uncultured Planctomycetales bacterium | reverse complement strand
CAAAGATTTTCACGGAGAGATCCGCGGGAGTGCCGGCCAAACCTTCATCAATGCGCATTCCTAGGGGAGTCGTAAAACTCGAGCGAATACCAGGTATTTCGGCGACAGCAGGACGCATGGCTTCGGCCAACTCATCGCCGCGGCGCTGCGCGGTATCATTCAGCACGACGAGTAAATCCGAATAGGTATGCGCCATGGGATCTTCTGTTTTTTCCGTCCGTCCGGTTCTGCGAATGACGTCCTTAACCTCAGGAAAGGAGCGAAGCGCATCTTCAACCCGATGATTTAATCGGTCGACGAGATCTAGTGAAGCGTCGGGATCGACGGCAGTGTTGACCATCAAAGCGCCTTCGTCGAGCTTCGGGAGAAAATCGCCTCCAATACGAAAAGCGAGTAAGAGTGCTGGGATCGTGACGAGCAGCGTTGCGATACGGACTAAGCCTGCATGGCGGAGTGCCCACTCCAGAATCGGTCGATAAATTTTTTTCAAGCTTCGAATGATCAAAACATCCTCGGTTTTACCAACGGGCCGAGCTCGAAGAAAAGCTCGCGCCAACCCAGGCAACATCAGAACTGAAACAAAAAGCGAAGCCCCGACAGCTCCAATCACAGCGAGAGATAGAGGACGGTAGAGTTTTCCTTCGATTCCAGAGAGAGCGAGAAGCGGGCCAAAAACCGCAATGATGATCGCCACGGCAAAAGCGATAGGCCGTGCCATTTCACGACAGGCCTGACCGACAACTTCCTCGTGATGTGCAGCGTCGGGTCGGCGCTCGGTGAGACGATGGACAATATTTTCACAAATGATAATTCCCGCGTCGACGAGTAGTCCAACGGCGATTGCCAACCCGCCAAGAGTCATTGCATTAACTCCAGAACCTGTCGCGCGCAGTACGATTCCGCTGATTGCGATCGAAAGAGGAATGGTAAGCGTCACGAGTGAGGCCGCGCGTAAATCTCCGAGCAATAATCCTAAAATGAGAACCACCAAAATCGCACCGATTGCAATGGATTTCATGAGTCCGTGTAGGGACTGTTCGACCACATCTCCTTGGTCGTAGTCCATCGTGAGACGAACACCTTCGGGTAAGGTCGGGATGATTTCTTTCACCTTGGCTTTGATCGATTCCGAGAGAGCGACGGTGTCTGCGCCAAATTGTTTGATGATTCGAAGACTGACGACTTCGCCGCTGACTTTATGCGCAATCCCGCGACGGATCGCTCCGCCTTCTCTTACTTCAGCCACATCGCCGATCAGAACGGGCACTCCGCCCTTAATGCAGACTAAAGAACGGCGTAGATCATCAACGCTAGAGATTCTCCCGAGCGTTCGCACAGTCCATTCGGATTCTCCTCTCTGGACAAATCCACCCGAAGAATTTCGGTTGGATTCTGCAGCGGCATGCATCACTTCTTCTAGGCTAATACCTCGGGCTGCCATTCTTCGCGGATCGAGGAGGATTTGAAATTCTTTCAGATGGCCACCCAAACGTTCGACGGTTGCAACGGAAGGGACGGCAGCGAGTCGTCGGCCTACATCAAACTCGGCGAGATCACGCAGAGTCATCAGATCCGCCTTGTCAGGGTCTGCTTCCAGCGAAAGCTCCATCACTTCGTTCAAACGGATCGCAACAGAAGAGATTAGAGGAGCTTCGACTGTAGGAGGCAAGCTCGCTGCAATTTGCCCGACCTTCTCCGCGACAAACTGTCGCGCTCGCAGATAGTCTGTGTCCGGCTCAAACTCTATGGTGATCTGGGCAATTCCAACAGAACACGAGGAACGAACCTTTTGAACTCCTGGAAGCCCATTGAGTGCGGTTTCTAGAGGAATCGCGATCGCGGTCTCTAGTTCTTCAGGAGCCATCGACGCGTCCTGGATAATTAAATTAAAAACAGGAGTAGAGAGATCAGGAAAAACATCCGCGGGCACGGCTTTCAATGACAGCATTCCAAATCCTGCCGCAGCGAGGACGAGGATCACGCCAAGTAAAGTATGTCGGAGTCCGGCGTTGACGATACGTTCAATCATGTCTTCTCCTTAGTGATTGTGATCGTGGCCTGTGTCTTCACCACGAGTCGATTCCGAGCGCAGTACGAAAGCACCTTCTACAACCACTTCTTCTTCTGGAGAAAGTCCGCTTAGTACTTCGACTTCTCCACCTAAATCTCGTCCGCGAGCGATGACGCGACGTTCGAATTTCCCTTTGCCTTTGGGGATAAACACACACCAATCGCGTTCAATCTTCTGCACGGCGGCGATGGGGACGGTGACAATTTCTTGATCTGAAGAAGCGGAAAGTCGGATCTCCGCAGTGATGCTCATGCCAGGTAGTAATTTTCCTTCAGAATTCGGAACAGAGAAGCGAACGGGAAGAGTTCTCGAAAGAGAATCAACTTCAGGACCAGCTCGAAGAAATTTGGCTTCGAGTGAAGTGCCCGGAAGGGCAGAGGGGAAAATGCGTGAACTTCCATTGGAATCGATACGCAGTCCGTCTCTTTCAAAAGGATTTGCGACGGCAACGAGTGAGGCGAGATCTGCAATGCGGAAGAAGACATGGCCCGCTTCTACTGATTCTCCAATGAAGCCATCGCGGAATGTCACAGTTCCATTCGTCGGAGCGCGAAGCACAAATGAACTAGCTTGAGTTCCTGTTTCTACAGAAAAGAGTGCGAGAGCGCGTTGAGCATCTTGAAGTTGGATTTCGCTTTCACCTAATTCAGCGACTCTCGCGGCAAGTTCCGCTTCGGCGGATTGCAGTTCTCGGATCGTCGCCATCTTCGAGTTTGCCAATTCTTGGAGACGATCTTTTTGTTTTTGTGCCAGCTCCACACGAGTTTTGGCGATGTCTACGCGAGCTTTTGCTGCGTCTTGGGCGAGACGCGCGCGACCCAATTCCAAGGATTCCATCTCCACGAGCAAATCTCCGGCAGAAACCTTTTCACCCGAGATTTTTTGAATGCTGAGAATGCGAGCTGGCAATGGTGTGGAGATGACGCGAATGGCATTGGGGTCGAGTTCTAAAGAACCATAAGCGGTGACAGTATCACCAGCGGGTCTTTTCTCAGTTTTTCGGATGGTCAAGCGTAGATCCCGCAGAGCGTCGGGATTGAGTTCGAGAATCTCTCCGTGTTTATGTTCTTCGTGCTCCTCGTGTTCATGATGTTCTTGGAAAAACAAAAGAAAGGGGAACAAGGCGAAGGACAATAATTGAGTACTCATTGTGCAACTCCGTTCTTGATTTGCAGTGGTTCAGGTCCAAAGGCCGCTTCTAAATTTGCGATGGCGATGGCGTGACTTGCGCGTAATTCCAATCCGACACGTTCTGCTCGTAAGGCACGTTCTCTTGCCAAGAGTAGAGAGAGCAAATCCGACACTCCTGCGTTTACAGCTCGATCTGCCGCTTCGAGGGTTTGCTTGGCGCGTGGCGCGACAGTGGATTCATGATGATGAAAAGCTTGCGAACTGGCTTGCTCTTCAGAACGTGCTTTCGCTAGCGCAGCACGACTTTCAAAAAGAATTCCTTCATAGTTTTTTGCAGCAATTTCTCGACGTGTTTTTGCTTCTGCAATGCCGACACGATTTGCATCCGTTGAGGGAATCGTGATGCTGGCACCAGCTCCTAGAAAAGTATTGTCCGCATCGCGTTGTGTGTCGGGGCCAATAGATAGTTTGGGTAGAGCACCCAAATAGGCGAGTTCGAGTTCTTTTTCTGCCAGCAGATATTGAGAGTAGGCTTCGCGTAATTGCGGAAGTCGCTGTATTAGAGAGTCATCCGTGTTTCCTTCGGGGAGTTTGGCTTCGCTGGTTTCAAAAGGATTTTGTTCCGCCGTAATTTCTAGAGTAGAGCCCGGTGCTAAACCCATGCTTTCCGCAAGATGTTCTTGCAACGTTTTCACCATTGCCTTGGCAGTGATGAGTTCTCTTTCCGCTTCAGCAAAATCCAATTCCAAAACCGCAACGTCAACGTCTCGCGCAACTCCTTGTTCCAACATCGAGCGTCCAAAATCACGAGCTTCTTGGGAGAGCGCGAGTGCTTGTTCCGAGAAGTTGACGACGTTTTCCGCACGCAGCAATTCCAACCACGCGATACGTGTCTCCTGTGCGATTCGCCACTCCGCTTCAGCGATTTTTGCATCGACAGAATCGTGCAGACTCGCGGCGAGCCCACGACGCGCTTCTTTAGTTCCGGATGGAAAAATTTCCCAACGCAGCGAAGCGACAGCGCCGAGAGTCGCCTCAGGAATAATCCAAAGAGGGGAGAGGGAAAGCTCCGGGTCTGGCCGCAAATCAACACGAATTTCAGCCGCCTCTACAAAACCACGCTCTGCGCGCAGTTTTCTCAAAGAAGGATGCTGCAAGACGGCAAGAGCTTGAGCTTGTGATAGAGAAAATTTTAGGCCGCCAGGAGGCAAAGAGTTCAAGGCCTCTAAAACTTTTTGCGGCTCTAGTGTTTCTGCTCGATAAGCAGTCGTGCATGCGGAAACGAGCAAAGCTGACGCAACGACAAAGGATATTTTGTTACAAAGAATCCACTTCATTTCTAAGCACCTCGAAAAGATTTCACCTTCTAAAAACAATTCACGCCAAATGGTGGCGCAATGTCAGATCAGTTTTTGGTTTGAAAAGGAGAGGATTTTAGAAACGAAGGACAGTAGAGCGGAGCTGAGACAGAGACAACGATTCCGATGGGGTTGTGTTGGATTTGATTTCCAACGAACTCAAAAGGAGGTCTATTGCAGACGTGAATGGTAGAAAATCCGTCAGAACAAAGTAGGGAAGTTCTATCTTTTCTGTACGAATCACGGCGTGAAGGTCTCGATTGGCTAGCAACGGGATATCAATACAAGAATCGCAATTGACGGTTTTGCTGTTTGAAAAAGTAGAGCGAATCGAAATTTTCTGATCAGAAGTGCTGGGTTCTGTTTTCTCGCAAAGACGGTCGCAAGCCGTTTCTAAAACAATTTGCCCATCGGATTCAATGCAGAGAACCGCTCCCTCTGCTCCACTCGCAAAGAGAGAGCAAAGGAATATTGTGAGAAAACAAAGCGATTGCAGCTGTTTCACATGGAGAACATTCGGCCAAAGCGAATCAAAAGTAAAGGCGAAATTATTTTTCAAAAAGTTTTCAGCTGCGCGAGCGTCTTCTAGGTCCACCACGTCTTTTGGGGTGTCCAGAATGTTTATGGTGACTGCCGTGATGTGAGCCGTGAGGGCGATGGGAGTTGTGCGAATGAGGCTGATGATTGCGAGGCGGAGCAGGATGTTTCACTTCCTGCTGAAGTCCTTCTGGTGTTGGGTTGATCGTGATTTGTTTCCCAGTCAATTTTTCAATATCGCGAAGGAATGCTCGCTCTTGGGGATCACAAAGTGCAATGGCAATGCCTGTGGCGCCAGCGCGGCCGGTACGGCCGATGCGATGCACATAGGCTTCGGGTTCGTTAGGAACATCAAAATTAAAAACGTGGGTGACATTGTCGATATCAAGTCCGCGGGCGGCGACATCGGTGGCGACGAGAACCCAGGAACGTCCCGTACGAAAGTTTTCCAAGGCACGCTCTCGTTGATTTTGTGCCTTATCTCCGTGAATGGCTCCTGCGCTCACACCAGTTCTTTGCAGCTTACGAGTTAATTTGTCCGCGCCATATTTGGTTCTAGTGAAAACTAAAGCGCGATCGACTCCTGGTTGGCCGAGCAATTGTTCAAGCAACGCCAATTTCTTTTCTTTCTGGACGAAATAAACGACTTGCTCAATTTGCGGCACGCTCGAGGCTACTGGTGCCACAGAAATTTTCACGGGATTGTGCAAAAGCGAGTGTGCCAGATTTTGGATTTCGCGAGGCATTGTGGCTGAAAAAAGAAGAGTCTGTCGTGGGGTTGGGATTTCTTTGGCGATTTGCCGAATCGGCTGAATAAATCCCATGTCGAGCATGCGATCGGCTTCATCGAGTACGAAAATGCCAATTTCGCGGAAGACAATATGTCTTTGCTGCATGAGATCGATGAGTCGACCCGGCGTGGCAATGAGAATATCGATGCCGCGCATCAATTCCTTCACCTGTACGAATTGGCTTACTCCGCCATAGACAACCAAGCTGCGAAGTCCCGTGTGTCGACCGTAGTTCTCGAAACTTTCCCCAATCTGAGTTGCGAGCTCGCGTGTGGGAGCCAGGATCAACGCTCGGGGAACGCGGCGAATGCCGTGAATTTCTTCAATTTTTTCACTATGAAGCTTATGTAAGATCGGCAAAGCAAAGGCCGCGGTTTTTCCAGTTCCCGTCTGGGCGCAACCCAAGATGTCCTTGCCTTCTAGAGCAATAGGAATGGCCTTAGCCTGAATCGGAGTTGGCGTGTGATAGCCTTCTTCGTGCAGAGCTTTGAGTAAAGGACTCGAAAGATGAAGGGAAGTAAATTGAGACAAGGGCCCAGTGTCGGGGTAGAAGCAGAAACTGTCAAGCTCCGTTAGTTGCAAGTATCCGGGCAATTAGCCATTCCACTAAAGGCACTCAGCATTGCAAGAATATCATCTAGATTGACGAATCCATCTCCACCGCAGGGAAATAGATCCGTTTCTGGATAAAACTCAGGATGCGAAAAGCCATTCAAGGAATGAAGAATGTCAGCAAGATTGACAATGCCAGACTGATCAAGATCCCCAAAGGGCTGTATTGTGCAGTTCACGATGGCGAGTCCTCCTGGAGAATCCAATCCTGTCATTACAGCCTCGATATTTGATCCATCGAGATTCGATTTCATGATTGTTCCTTCTGAATGTAATTGAGGATTTGGCTGAATTGCGTTTTCGGACCAATAGAGTTTTTGAGAATTTGGGTCGACAGCAAGTCGCAAACTTTTGCGTTGAGCATTCAGAGTGACTAATTCTTCAATAGCAGATCCGTCTAAGGAAGACTTCAATATCTTCGAGACCAAGCCTGAGAAAAAACCAATGGAGTAAAGTTTTGTCTCAGCAGAATGAATAACGATCCCCGCGCAAAAAGGGAACGATGTAAAAGCCGAGAGTCCATTGCCATCGAGTCCTATTGTGCGCAAATCTGATCCTGAGAAGAAAAGTTTCCGATTCTGAGTGTCAACGCTAAGCCCAATGGGATTTCCTTTGATTGAGCCTCCATCCAGAAAAATTTCTGCCGGCGATCCATCCAAAATTAGGCGACGAATGAGCGAGTTTGTGTTTTCAGCCCAAAAGAGTTGGTTTCGAGAAGCATCGAGAGTTAAACCAGAAACTGAGTCCGAGGCATTACTCAATAACTCCACGCCGCTCCCATCTAAATTTGCTTGTCGAACACTCGTGAGCGAAGAATCCGTCCAATAGAGTTTTCCAGCGACTGGATCGACTGCGATATCAATGGGTTGACCCAGTTTTGCAGAAACTAAAGTTTCGATTTGCGTGCCGTCTAGATTTGCGCGTTGAATTTGATGTTTCCCTTTATTTGCCCAAAACATCTTTCCAGCAATGGAATCTAGGCGAAGTCCTTGAGGTTCCAATAAATCGGTCTGAACCAAAGTTTCTACGCTGCTTCCATTGAGATTTGCGCGGCAAATCTTGTTGGAACTTTTCTCCGTCCAATAGATTTTTCCTGCGCCAAGATCTAAGGCCATATCCCAGACCAAAGACAGATTGCTGATTAAGAGTTGAGGGCTTGAGCCATCTAGATTGGATCGAGCAATGGAGCTTGAAGAACCCCAATACATTTTTCCTGCACTGAGGTCTAAGGAGATTCCTCGGATTTTATTCATCGCAGGGGAAGGGAAGCTGGAATTCGTGAGCAGAGTTTCTAAGTTGCTTCCATCAAAATTTGCCCGCCTAATTCGTTGTATCGGGAAATGTGGATCTACGATGTTTTCTGTCCAATAGAGTTTTCCTGTTTTTGAGTGGATTGCGATTCCAGTGACAGGCGAAGTGGGGAAGGTGGCATAGTTTGAACCGTCCGCATTGAAAACTTGTATATGCGTTCCGTCCTGATGTGTTGAAACAAAGACTCGGTTCGTAACGCTATCAAAAGCAATTCTCTGTGGGCGGGTTAAAACGGAGTAACTTTCTTCAATCAGAGATCCATCCATATTCGCCCGCCGGATTTTTGACCTTGTTTCATCTAACCAAAGCAGCTGTCCATGGGCTGTATCCAATTCCAAGCCGGCTGGGGAATCAGCGAAGGATTGCAATAGAATTTCGGCTTGTGATCCATCCAGATTCGCTCTTTGAATCGTTCCTGCAGCAGTATCGGCCCAATAGAGTTTTGTTTCCTGTGCATGTAATGTTTGGGCAAAACTGAAAAATGACGAGAGTGAAAGAGCAAGCAACACAAATGGGGATTTCAAATTCTTCATCGTTCCTCCTTGGAAGTTTCAAGAATTTAAAGGAAGTGTACGTTTTTTCCAAAGATAGAAAATCACGGGATAAACCAGCAACTCCATCAGGAAACTAACCGTGATCCCACCAATTAATGGAGCAACAAGAGGTCTCGTCACATCGGCGCCAGTCCCCGTGGCCCACAAAAGTGGCAATAAGCCAATCATGTCTGTCGCGACGGTCATCGTTTTGGGTCGGATTCGTTTTACAGCGCCCTCGTGAATGGCAATTAGAAGATCCGATTCGCTGCGCATGCGACCTTGAGCTTTGAAGCGGTCATAGCTTTGATCGAGATAGAGCAACATGATTTGCCCGGTTTCAGCATCGATTCCTAGCAACGCGATGATTCCCACCCAAACGGCGAGGCTCAGGTTGTAATCGAGTGCGAAAAGAAACCAGAAGGCGCCAATCAGACTGAAGGGAACAGCGAGCAGAACGACTCCCACACGAAACCAACTGCGATTGCTGAGATAGAGTAGAAATATAATCAGAGCTATGGTGAGGGGGATGACGAGCTGCAATCTTTGTTTTGTTTTTTCAAAATTCTCTGCACTGCCTGCCCAACGAAGTTGATAGCCGGCAGGCAGAGGGACCTGCTGCTCGACAGCTCGTTTTGCTTCGTCCACATAACTGCCCAAATCACGGTCGGCAAAATCTACATAGACCCAAGCACTGCGTTGAGCATTTTCGCTTTTGATCATCGGCGGACCCGAATGGATTTCGATCTGCGCGATTTGTCCTAGAGGAATTTGTGCTCCTGATGGTGTGGATAGCAAAACCGCTTTGAGCGAGGGAAGATTGTCACGCAACTCGCGAGCGTAACGCAGATTTACCGGATAACGCTCTCGTCCTTCGACGGTATAAGTCACATTCATTCCACCGATCGCGGTGAGCAATACATTTTGGATATCTCCTACGCTCAAACCATGACGAGCCGCTTCTTCGCGATGGATTTCAAAATCGAGGTAATAGCCGCCGAGAGTTTTTTCTGCGTAAGCACTTTGCGTTCCTTTCACTCCACGAATCGCGAGAGCGGTTCTTTCTGCAAGATCGGAAAGCGTTTGTAAATCGGGTCCGAGAATTTTCACTCCGACAGGAGTTTTGATTCCTGTTGAGAGCATATTGATTCGGTTTTCAATGGGATAAGGCCAAGAGTTTGCCATGCCGGGAAAGGACAAGGCCTGATTCATTCCCTGATGTTTAGTACCGTCCGCATCTTCCCAACCGTAGAGCAATTCTTCGGTCGTGATTTTCCGCTCCGAACTCCAGAGTCCAAGAAATCCTTTCTCACTGCGCTTGCGCCATTTTCCCGGATCTGTTTCGAGTTGAATCACCGTTTCGATCATGGAGAGAGGAGCGGGATCGGTTGCGGTTTCCGCTCTTCCAATTTTTCCATGTAC
>CAZMYG010000112.1:0-9993 GCA_964570465.1 uncultured Planctomycetales bacterium | reverse complement strand
AAATCCTCTTTGCGATGACGTAGTGGTGGAATCTCCAGATGCAGAACATTCAAACGGTAATACAAATCCTCGCGGAATTTTCCATCGCGAACGAGATCCGCTAATTTGCGATTTGAAGCGGCAAGCACTCGCAATTCTGCTTTCACCACACGATCCGAACCTACAGGCCGAAACTCCCCTTCTTGTAAAAAGCGCAGAAGTTTTTTCTGCATGCCATCGCTCATCTCCCCCACTTCATCTAAAAATAAAGTTCCACCATGAGCAGCTTCGACCAATCCTCGACGGGGCCGATGCGCGCCTGTAAAAGCGCCCCGAACATGTCCAAAGAGTTCTGACTCAAGCAAGGATTCTGAAATAGCTGCGCAATTTTCGCTGACAAAGGGTTTTTCTTTGCGCGGGCTGTTGGCATGAATCGCTCGTGCGATCAGTTCTTTGCCAGTGCCCGATTCACCTTCGATCAAAACTGGAAAATCGTTGGGAATGATTCTCTCCAAAGACTTAAACAGCACTTGCATCGCCTCACTTTCCCCAATAATTTTAGGAAAACGCTTTCTACCTTGCTCCTGAAAGAGCACGGTTCGCACAGATTCCAATTCCAGCCCGCGTTTTTCTAACTCGCCAGAGAGATGAGAGTTCAGCAGTTCGATTTCCTTCGCTTGAGACTGAAGTTTTTGATTGGCCGCTTCGAGATCTTCTATTTTTTTTGCGTTGTCGATGGCGATCGCGGCTTGTTCGCAAAGCGCTTCTAAAAGTTGAAGATCTTCCCGAGAGAAACTCCCTTCTTGGAGGCGATTGTCGACATAGAGCACGCCTTCGATCTCGCCGCGAATGCGAAGAGGTAGACAGATTACCGAGAGCAATTGCAAATCATGCACCGAAGCAAACTCTCGAAAGCGTTCGTCTTCGCTGGCATTGAGAGAAAGTAGCGGTTTTCCGCTCTCGCGCACTCGTGCAGTGATGGAGCGTGAGACACGCAGTTCAGGCATCTCAATGGGCTCTCTCGCAAAATTTCGGGACACTTCAAAATGAATCTTTTCTTCTCGACCAAGAATGAGAAAACCTCGCTCTGCATGACTCAATGCAATTGCCGAATCGACAATGAGGTCTAAGAGCACACGCAATTTGGTCTGAGAATTGATCGCCTGATTGATTTTGTGAAGGACGAGAAGATTGTCTCGCTCTTTGCGTCCTTCGCGAATCAGGGTTCGCTCGCTTCGATTCTCCTTGGCCTCTGCAAGGGCTTGTTCCGTGTTGTTTTTTCCATCTTCTGGGAATTGTTCAAAAAAGATTTTTGCAGAACCGATTTCGATGCAGTCGCCAGGAGTCAGAAGATGTCTCTGCGTTGCTTCGCCGTTAAGGAGGGTTCCATTTTGGCTCGCCTGATCGACTAGGAATGCAGATTCACCCAAGATTTCGATACGGCAATGGCGACGGGAGACTTTCGGATCGGCTAAACGGATATCGTTTTCCGCCCCCCTCCCAATTGAAATGACTTCGCTCTTGAAGCTTTTCTCGGTCTTTTGACCCTGCTCGAGGATAATCAGTTTTATATCCACTGATTCATGATAGTCGCGGAATAGCGTTGGTAACCAAAGAACTGTGCATTTTCGCGCAGGAAATATAATTAATTAATTAGAAACAACTTACAACTCCCACCCAGCGGGTCGTTCTGTAACCACCCGATTTCGGCCCTCTCCCTTCGCCTTATAAAGAGCCATATCTGCGCGGGAAATCAGGTCGTCAATCGCTTCTCCAGGACGGTAGCCAGTGATCCCAATCGAAACCGTGCAATGGATTTTCCCCTTTGAAGTATGAAAAGGAGTCTTCTCCAAAGCGATTCGAATTCGTTCGGCGATCCCTCCCGCAGAAAGTAAGTTCGTTTCCGCCATGATCACGGCAAATTCTTCCCCACCAAATCGAAAGGCAACATCAGTATCGCGAATGGAATTTTGAATCGTGTCTGCTGCAATTTGCAAAACCTGATCGCCGGAAGCGTGACCAAGCGTGTCATTGATTTTCTTAAAATGGTCCAAATCCAAAATCAAAAGACATAAAGGTCTTTGATATCGCTGTGCGATCGCAGTTTCTCTTTCAATCAGATCATTGAAAGCGCGGCGATTACGCAAATTGGTCAGTGGATCGCGCGAGGAATCTTCTTTGAGTTGTGCCGTTCGGGCGCTCTCGAAATAAGTAACCGCCGCTCCACCTAAAGCCAAAATCAAACCTAAAATCGTAACGACGTAGGCAACGAAATCGTAACGGCGAATCAGCGTGGCCATTCGCGGCTTGAGTTCGATTTTCAAATCTTCACCCAAAATCGACGCGCGAGCTGAGTACAGATCAGCCTGAGAATCGGAATCCACCCCCGTGTATAAAGCGAATTTCTTTTCAGATTGCAGAATCGTCACTTCATAATCTTTGCCGAGGATGCTGACCAAAGAAGGGTGCAACGACGCTTGAATCGGAATTTTCCAGCCCAAATAACTCAACTGTCCCTTCCAATCAAAGGCGAAGACTAAGAGCGCAGACACTACTCCATTTGGGTTTGAAAATAATTGCAGATGAAATTTCCCTGCCTTGCCTGGATTAGCAGAAAGTGTGCTCTTCCAAGAATTCACCTCAAGGGATTCTTCTTCACCAGACCAAATTCCCTGAGGAAAACCGTTCCCCACAGCTGGCCACAAAGCAAATAAATCCCCTTGGAAATCTTTCTCCAATGAGGCCACTTCTTTTTGAAATGCGCTTTCCTCCTTCGCAAAGAACTCCGCCTCTTCTGAAAGCTCCCTGAGAAGCACTGAGCGAATTTGAAAAAGCTCCTCTATGTCGCCGGCGCAAAGCGCCGCAAAACGCCGACCCTCCTCTGCGCTTTCACTTTCGCCGAGTCGATAAATCGAATGCCTCAAAAAAAACGTAATCGCCGCAAACGCGCAGGCGAAAATCACCGCGGTCATCGCGGAAGCCGCGCGAAATTTTTTCAAACGGGCCATACACCGTGACGCTTACGCATGGAAGGAGATTCTTTACTGGCATAGGCAGCAAATCGGCGAATCAATTCTTCTCGCAATTCCGCAGGAGGAATCAAAGCATCGACAAGCAAATCCTTCGCCAAACGTAGCAAATCAATATCTTCCTGATATTCCTTTCTCAATTGTTCGACATAGGCAGGGCGTTGCTCGGGTGGTTTTTCCTGAATCTTGTTGAAGAACACGGCGTTGACCGCCGCCTCCGGCCCCATAACGGCAATCGAAGCACTGGGAAGAGCCAAAGCACAATCTGGTTCGAAGGCTGGTCCTGCCATCGCATAAAGCCCAGCACCATAGGCTTTGCGAACCACGACAGAAATTTTCGGAACACTGGCTTCGGACACCGCAGAGATCATCTTGGCACCAGAGCGAATGATTCCTTGTTTTTCGACTTGGGTTCCAATCATGAATCCAGGCACATCTGCGAGAAACAAAAGAGGAATTCGAAATGCGTCGCATAGCCAAATGAATCGCGCAGCTTTATCTGAAGAGTCAACAAAGAGCACTCCACCTTTGACTTTCGGTTGATTCGCGAGAATTCCAACTGGAGCGCCGCCCATGCGAGCGAGTCCTGTAATCAACTCACCCGCAAAAAGTTTTTTGATTTCGAAAAACGATCCGCGATCGATAAGACGGCGAATCAATTCCATCATGTCGAAGGGTTGATTCTGATTTTTGGGGATCACTGATTCGATTTGTGAAGTGTCGGATTCAGGCTCTTGTGTCTCGACAGTTGCGGTTTTCTCGTCACTGTTCTGAGGAAAGAAGGCAAAATAACGACGCGCCGCCTCAATCGCTTCATCTTCGTTTGCTGCGAGAACATCGCCGCAGCCAGAGACTGAACAATGCAAACGCGCACCACCCATTTCTTCGAGAGTGACCTTTTCCCCAATCACCATCTCCGCCATACGCGGTGAGCCCAAATACATCGACGCATTGCCCTCAACCAGGATGACAATGTCACAAAAGGCTGGAATATAGGCGCCACCCGCTGCAGAAGGTCCAAACAACAAGCAAATTTGTGGAATCGCTCCAGAAAGTTTCACCTGATTGTTGAAAATCTTTCCTGCATGTCTTCGCCCAGGAAACATTTCGATTTGATCCGTGATGCGGGCACCGGCGGAATCTACCAAGTAGAACAAGGGAATTCGCAAACGACCTGCGGTCTCTTGAATGCGAATGATTTTCTCAACCGTACGCGCTCCCCAAGAACCCGCTTTCACTGTGCTGTCATTCGCCATCACCGCGACACGGCGACCGTGAATGATTCCAATTCCTGTCACGACTCCGTCAGCAGGCAATTCAGGATCTTGATGATTCGCAAAAAGCCCATCCTCTAAAAACTTGCTGCCAGGATCGAAGAGCTTGGCCAAACGTTCGCGACAGAAATATTTCTTCTGTTCTTTGAGTTTAGGGCGAGCACGTAGATTTCCTTCTCGCAGTTTGTCGATTTTTTCTCGAAGTTGTTTTTCGTCCACGTTTATTCCCCTTTAAACACGGGTCTGCGCTTTTCTCGAAAGGCCGTTAATGCTTCTAGTCGGTCCTTCGAGGGCAAAACCCATTTTTGATAGAGCTGTCTTTCTTTTGGATAACGAATTCGCCAACTACTGTTGTCAAAGAGATCGATGGCTTCCTTAGCCGCGCGCACAGCGAGTGGCGCATTAGCACAAATGGAATTGGCCAGCGCTTTCGCTCGATGCAGTAACTCCACAGGCGGAGCGACATCGTTCAACAATCCAAGCGTCATCGCTTCCTGCGCGGTAAGTCGCTTCGCCGTGAAAATCAATTCTTTCGCTTTCGACGTGCCCACAATTCGCGGCAAACGTTGAGTACCGCCAGCGCCCGGGATGATACCCAGAGAAACTTCGGTCAAACCCATATGAGCGGTATTCGAAGCAATACGAAGATCGCAAGCGAGTGCCAACTCCAAACCGCCACCAAAGGCAACGCCATTGATCGCGGCAATACTGGGCTGAGGCAAACGTGCGATTTTGAGAAAGGTATCGCCAATGGTCTTCACATAATCCATCGTGCGCTCTGGAGTGAAACTGACTCGCTCCTTCAAATCTGCGCCGGCGCAGAAGGCCTTATCGCCTTCTCCTGTGAAAACTACCACGCGAATTTGTTTATCCTCAGCAATTTGTCCGAGAATCTCTCCCATTTTCAGCAAAGTATCGAAGGAGAGTGCATTCATCACTTCTGGGCGATTCAGCTTGACCCAGGCGATTTCGTTTTCTTTTTGAAATTGAACTAGTTCGCTCATGTTTTGCGTTTCGATAAAAAGGATTTTAAGTAAGGACTCGGTAATTCACGGCCTAGCACGCCCTGTACCCAAACCGCTGTCTCCAGCAGTTTCTCCAGATTCACTCCTGTTTCCACTCCCATTTCCGTAAATAAATACAACAAAGCTTCGCTCGCGACATTCCCCGCGGCGCCGGGAGCGTAGGGACAACCTCCTAGCCCACCAATCGATCCATCAAATCCAACAGCACCGGCTTCGAGCGCAGCTAGTGTGTTGGCCAAAGCCGTTCCTTTGGTGTCATGGAAATGCAGAGAGAATTTTTCTGGTTTCGCAATCGAGAAGACTTTTTCGAGCACTTCTTGAACTTGTTTGGGATTGGCGTAACCAACCGTGTCGCCAAGAGAAATTTGTTCACATCCCATCGCCAATAACTCGCGAGTGACAGAAAGTACATTTTCGACAGGAACTTTACCTTCGTAGGGACAGCCAAAAACAACGGAAACATAGCCACGCAGCTTTTTCCCATCTTTTTTCGCGGCTTCTGCTACTTCGCGCAGTACGGGGTAAGTCTCGGCGATGGATTTGTTGATGTTCTTTTGATTATGCGTCTCGCTGGCACTTAAGAATAAAGCGACTTCGTCGAGTTGTGTTTTACGGAAAGATTCATAGCCTTTGGCGTTGGGAACGAGGGCCGCATAAGAAATTTCCGGCCGACGTTGAATCTTTTGGGCAACTTCCAGGCTATCGGCAAGCGGCGGAATCCATTTCGGATTCACAAAGGATCCCACCTCTATATAAGGAAGGCCACAACTTGAGAGACGATTGACGAACTCGACCTTTTGTTCCGTAGAAAGTACCCGGCTCTCGTTCTGCAACCCATCTCGAGGGCCGACTTCATGAATGCGGACTCGAGGGGGTAATTTCATTTCAACTCGATGAGCGGATCTCCCTCATTCACAAAATCGCCCGCATTGCGCAAAAGCTTGGCGACAGTCCCTGCGGCATTGGATTGCACAAAGAGCTGCATTTTCATGGATTCGAGACAAACCACGTCTTGTCCGTTATTTACCTGCTGTCCTTCTTTCACTAGAAACTCGACAACGGTTCCCGCCATATGCGCCTTGATTTGAGCCATAGGCGCGTAACGCTAACAGGCACTCTAAGTTGGAGCAAGTTTTCCCCCTGGAAAAGAAGTGAAAGGTGTAGAATGCGACGCGCCTTGTGATCCAGGAGGAAATAGCCATGGCTGCAAACTCCCTTTTCCCTCGACGTATTGTTTGTTTGAGTTCTGAAACCACAGAAATCGTCTATCAACTAGGTGCCGCCTCACGTCTTGTCGGAGTGCCCGGCTACGCAACCCGTCCCCCAGAAGCCGCTTCGAAACCAAAAATCGGAGGATTTTCTTCTGTCGATGTCGATGCCGTGCTCGAACAGCAGCCGGATCTCGTACTGAGCTTCTCGGATCTGCAAAAAGATGCGGTGCGGGACTTGTTAGGCGCTGGAATTAACGTACTCGCCCTGAATCAGCGCAGTCTCGAGGAAACTTTGCAATCCATTCTTCTGATTGGTCGCAGCATTGGCTGTGAAGAGAAGGCAAACGCGCTCGTGGAGAATATGCAAAGCTGCTTTCAGGAGATTCGACAGGCTAGCGCCGCGAAAACCAAGCGACCTCGAGTCTATTTCGAGGAATGGGACGATCCAATGATCAGCGGAATCGGCTGGATTGGCGAGATGATCGAAATGGCTGGTGGTATTGACGTGCTTGCAGAAAACCGAAAACGCAAAGCGGCCTCGGAAAGAATTGTCGACGGAGATCTTCTCATCGATCGTGATCCAGAAATCATTCTCGCCGCTTGGTGCGGCAAACGTGTCGACATCGAATCGATTTGTTCTCGTCCAGGTTGGGAACGAATCAACGCTGTCCGAAATCGACGGATTTTCGCTCTAGAAGATGAACTTTTCCTTTCACCTGGTCCCGCACTTTGCGAAGGTGCAAAAACTTTGCAGGATTTGTTCGCGAAGTTCTAGCGCTGCAAAAAAACCTTCCTATAATCCCGCGCACTTCTTTGATTTTCATCTCGCGTCTTGCTTTGCAGTTAACGGCTCTGCGAACCACGGATGGAATGAAAATATGAATCACGCTCCAATTAAGAGCGATTCCAATCATTTATTTGGTGCAGCACAAGCGCATCACGAAGATTCGCTGAAAGTGGAAACTCTCTTTTCACTTTTTCAAGGATTTCGGCGCTATGCCAAATGGATTCTAGCGCTCGGCGCTATTGCTTTTGTCACTCGACTTCTTTGGCTTCTCACTCTTCCTGCGAGTTTTGAATCAGAATCCGCTGTAGCGCTGGTGAAATCTTCAACCAGTGTCAATTTCGATTCAAAAATCAAAAACGAAATTGTTGATCAGAATAATTTTCTAGAAAAACAGAACACCTGGATCGCGATTGCGCGCAGCAGCGAAATTGCGGATTCAGTACGCGAACAATTAGGCTCGGTGCTCGAGCCTGCTGAGAGAAATGCACAAGCGCTTTTGCAATCTGCTCGAATTTTCATCGACGGCGATTTGATCAAAATCAAAATCAACGCATCGAGTTCCAAAAAGGCTGCTTTGATTGCCAATAGTTGGGCAGAAATTTGTGCGCGACGTCTCAACAAGCTCTATGGCGAGAGTGCAGATCTACTCACTCAAACTCAAACGCAAGCGGCTTCTTCAAAGAAAAAATATCTTGAAGCGGAAAGTCAATTGATTGAGTTCTTCAAAGACAATCCCAAAGAAGCTTTAGTGCATCAGATTGCAGAAAGACAAAAAATCCTCGCCATCGCTCTCGATGCCGCGCAAACCGTGTTTCAAAAAGAAATCGAAGCAAAGAAACGTCGACTCGAGGAGGCACATCTTTCTCTAAGTCAGATCGATCGACTACTCAGTGATGCGAAGGCTTTGGAAAAAGGCTGGAAGGCGACCGATAGCAAGCCGGAAGAGATTTCGAATGGCTTTGCAAATTTGCTACTCGAAATGCGCGCGCTTGGTCCCAATCTCAATTCTTCTTCGGCAGTGCAATTGCAAATGAATCCAGAATCGGTACCAAAGAGTCGCGCTCAACTCTTGAGGGATTTACAGGGATTGATGATTACTCTGGGAGATCAGAAAAAAGAGATTCAGGAAAACATTTCTTCTCTCGCGAAAGATCTGCTCGAAAGCCCTAATCTCCCTTCTTTAGCCAATAGCACTGGCTCGCAGAAAGGTGTAGCAAATGCTTCCTTCTCCGCAAACCCTTCGATGGAGAAAATCTATCGGCAAATCAATGAATTCCAAGCGCAACTCGAAGCGAGCAATGCCAAGCAACAAGAATTGACACGCACGCGGGATTTGACTTGGACTAGCTATAGCCAATTGATGAATCGTGTCGCGGAAACAGAACTTTCTTCGGCAAATCCAAGTTCCATTGCCCGTCTCGCTCTCGCAGCAGTTGAACCTACCGCAGCGGTGGAGAAAAAGCCTTGGACTCAAGCTTCGATTGCAGGAGCGATTGCTTTGCTACTCTCCAGCATTGTGTTTCTCTCTTTGCACTTTGTACGCAGCACCATCGGTTCACAAAGCGAACTCTCTCTCATGACTGGAATTTCTCCGTTGGCGACTATCCCCTACACGGCACCGCCTAAACGGATCGCCGGCGAAAAAACTCCAGAGAGACTTTTGGTCGCAGACAAACCGTTCTCTCACGGCGGCAAGGCCTACACCTATTTGCAATACAATTTGCAATTCTCATTGCGAGAAGGTCATAAGAGCTTGCTCATTGCGAGTTCCTTACCGAATGAAGGGAAAAGCGTGGTCGCTGCAAATTTGGCGACGGCACTCGCTTTTGCAGGACGCTCGGTCATTCTGGTCGATGCCAATCTTTGGCACCCTTCTCAACACACTTTTTTTGAAGCACCGAATACCGTGGGGTTGGCAAATCTTCTCTTTCAGAAGAACTGGGAGAATGTGAAGAAATATCTACGGGAGACTTCAACTCCTGGATTGAAATTGCTCAGCAGTGGAACCTTACCAGCGAATCCACCGCATATGCTTGACTTCTTTCAAATGGCGAAGCTGATTCGCGAGCTAGAATTGTTGGCCGACATCATTGTGATTGATGGACCTGCAGCGAGCGCTTCTCCAGAAACCATGGTTTTGGCACGAAGTGTTGACGCTACCGTGCTCGTCGTCGAATCCGGTCGTGCAACGACCAGTATTATTCGTTCCACTCTGGAGAAACTGGAATCCGCAGGTGCCAATATTGCGGGAATTGTGCTCAACAAAGCGAACTCACATGCGGCGTCGGTTCCTTTTGGTGAAGAACTAACTACGCCTGTGAGCCAGTAGGGGCGGCGCATGCGCCGCCCCTACCAAATTTTCAGGGATAGATTTTGTAAAGCATTCGCGGAAATGGAATGCACTCGCGCAAATGCTCCACGCCACAAATCCACGCAACAGTTCTCTCCAAACCAATTCCAAATCCCCCATGAGGAACCGAACCATAACGTCTCAAATCCAAATACCATTCAAAAGCCGCACGCGGCAATTTGTTCTCTACGATTCGCTTGAGCAAAGTTTCGTAATCGTCTTCGCGCTGCGAGCCGCCGACAATTTCTCCATAGCCTTCCGGCGCCAACACATCGACACATAGAGCCTTACTCGTATCCTTCGGATCTCGCTTCATATAAAAAGCCTTCACCTGCTGC
>CAZMYG010000111.1:0-10063 GCA_964570465.1 uncultured Planctomycetales bacterium | reverse complement strand
CGCCCGCCGACCGCGCTCGCAACGCGGCTAGCGGTAGTTTTTAGAGGTGCCCTATGAAGCTCATCTACTTTGGAGTCGATTGTGGACCGCTTTGATACAAGAGTCTTCGTAATCTCTCGTTGTAGAAATAGCTATTTTTCAATTCTTCTTGTTCACGGCGATTCTCAAACAATTCCTTTTGCAGCGCCGCATTTTCATTCAGCAATCGATCTCGTTCTTTGCGAATCGAACGATATTCTTGAAATGCAGGCAAAGTGGAACCCAAGAAAATGAAAAGAAAGAAAGCCCCAAGTCCAAAAACGAGCAACATAGAACTCTTTGCTTTTACTTCCACAACGTCCCTCCTGCATAACGAGCTTGCTTGCCAAGCTCTTCTTCAATCACGAGAAGGCGATTGTATTTGGCGACTCGTTCGCTGCGGCAAGGAGCGCCCGTTTTGATCTGCCCTGCATTGCAAGCAACGGCGAGATCCGCAATGGTTGTATCTTCAGTTTCTCCTGAGCGATGAGAGATGATATTTCGATAGCCAGCGTTTTCTGCGATGGCAATGGTTTCAAGAGTTTCGCTTAAACTTCCAATTTGATTGAGTTTGATCAAAATTGCGTTGGCGGTTTTTTCTGAGATTCCTTTTTCGAGGCGTTCGCTTTGAGTGACGAAGAGATCGTCTCCGACAAGCTGTACTCGCGAACCAATTTCTGCGGTCAGAGTTTTCCAGCCCTTCCAATCGTCTTCAGCAAGTCCGTCTTCAATGCTGATCATGGGATAGGCACCTGCCCACTCCCGGTAAATTCCAACCAATTCGTCCGCGCTACGTGTTTTTCCTTCCCAACGATATTTTCCGTCGTGGAATAATTCCGTAGCGGCGACATCGAGAGCAATTTTCACCTGCTCACCTGGTTTCAATCCCGCCTTTTCTAGTGCAGCGAGCAAGAGTTCGATGGCTTCTTGATTGTTGTTCAATCGTGGAGCAAATCCGCCTTCATCGCCGACGGCAGTGGAGAGATGCTTTGATTTCAAAACGGATTTCAGCGTTTGATAGCATTCCGCGCCCATGCGAAGCGCTTCTGCAAAAGAACTCGCTCCAATAGGGCAAATCATGAATTCTTGAACGTCGAGTCCGTTGTCTGCGTGAGCTCCGCCATTGAGCACATTCATCAGAGGTACTGGTAAAAGATGCGCGCTACCACCACCCAAATAGCGATAGAGAGGAAGTTTTTTCTCGTTGGCTTGTGCATGAGCAACAGCTAAAGAAACGCCGAGAATCGCGTTAGCGCCAAGTCGAGATTTATTGGGAGTGCCATCGAGTGCGCAGAGTTGAGAATCGATTTTTCCTTGGTCGTTAGAATCAAGCCCGCAAATTTTTCCGGCGATTTCGCCCTTTACGTGGTCGACAGCTTTGCGAACACCCTTGCCTAAGAAACGAGCGCCACCATCTCGAAGTTCACATGCTTCATGTGCGCCGGTTGAAGCGCCGGAAGGGACTTTTGCAACTCCGCGAAATCCGGACTCCAAGCTTGCCTCAACCTCAAGAGTAGGATTCCCTCGCGAGTCGAGTATTTCTCTAGCGTGTAACGAAACGATTTTGCCCAAAGCCGTTTTCTTATTCCAAAGCCGGGGGCATCTTAGAAATTTAGATCTAGAAATCCAAGGAAGTTCTAATGGGCGATAAAAAATGTTTGTTAGGGAAGCTTATAAAACAACCAGGGCCCGGCATCGCCGAGCCCTGGTTTTGTCGTTCAAGGAGTAATCTGTCGTTTAGGAGATATGGAAAGCTTTTGATTTTTTCGCGTCTTCGGGGTCTTTCATGAACTTGCGTTTGTCTTGCGAACTAAAGAGCTGCACGACCGCTCCGCACTCGATGCAATACGAATGATAGATGCTCATAAGAAAGCGCACGTATTTTTCGCATTTGCGGCAGTATTTCTTTTCACCGTAGAAGTCGATTTCAAAGTTATTCATATCGCGCTCCAAATTTTCCGGGCCATATAGCAATAGGAAGTTGCAAAATGATTGCCAAATTACCAAATTAGGTAGGGGGGTAGTTAGCCTATTTTAAGATTTTTTCTAGCAAGGATTTTTGATTGTCATAACTAATTGCTATAAATTGTTTTATGGAAAAATCTCACGCGGGCTTTTAGAGGGTTCTTTTAGAGTTTTAGTTTTTATCCAAACTGTCCAACCCGCCTAAACCCCAGCCACGTTGTAAAAAATCATCAAAAAATGTGTTTTTGTCTAAAATTCTATACCTTTCCGTGCAGCCTGGCCGCGATCAAAGTAGTGTTTTATGGGCTTAAATTCTGTAATCAAATCCGCCCGTTTTTCGAGTTCTGCAGTCAAACCGCGCCCGGTCAAAACGAGTTCGAATTTGGGATTTTTTGCATAGAGATCCAGAATCTCCAGAATGTCTTCCTCTTTCAGCAGGTGATAGCTGCGGGCACTGAGAATTTCATCGAGCACGATTAAGTCGTATTTCCCACTTTGAATGGCCTCTTTGGCAATCTTCATGCCGCGAGCGGACTCCTTCAAATCTCCTTCGAGCACGCCAAAACGAAAGCTGCCGTCGGGATTCATTCGTTCTAAACCAGTTGGGAAAAGTTCAACTCCCTGGAGTTTCCTCAGAATATGTCGTTCGTGATAGTGCTCGTTTTGACCGTCATAGCCTTTATCGAATTGAATGAGAGCGGCCTTCATTCCCGCACCTAGCGCTCGAATGATCAAGCCAACCGATGCGGTTGTTTTTCCTTTTCCGTTGCCTGTGTAAAGCTGAAGCATCGCGGGATTATATAGATAAAGTGTCCTGAATCTCCTGACGAACTTCGGGATGATTTTCGCGCGCCAGCGCTCGATTCAAATCCTCTCGTTGTTCCAACTTTCCCAATGCCCAAGCAGCATGTTGGCGGATTAAAGGATCCGAATGCTGCATTTTTTCTCGAATGGCAGGCAGAGCACTTTCGTCTTTTTGATTTCCTAATACCACTAGAGCGTTGCGAACCATTCCCTGCCATTTTGCACGGCGGATAGGACTACCGGCGAAATCCGTTTGAAACGCGTTCTCGTTCCGCTCTAACAAATCAACCAAACGAAATTTTTCCAAGGCAGGCGTAGTTCCAAATCGTTCACTATGATCTGGCGCTTTCCAACCATAGGGACAAACTTCCGAGCAAACATCACAACCGAATACCCAATCCCCAATTTTTTCTCGCCACTCTCTTGGAATCGCGCTGCGATGTTCAATGGTGAAATAAGAAATGCAACGTTTTGCGTCGACCACAAAGGGCTCAACAATGGCTTGAGTGGGGCAGGCATCAAGACAAGCGCGACAACTGCCGCAGCTCCCTAAAAAAGTTTCTGCACTAGGTTCCCAATCCGCATCGACAACAAGCTCTGCTAGAAAAAACCAAGGGCCAATTTTTCGATCGAGCAGATTTCCGCTTTTGCTCAGAAATCCAACATTGGCTTGTGCAGCATGAGAGCGTTCGAGCAAAGGCCCAGCATCAACAATTTCGCGAGCGCTTTGTACCAGGCGGTTTTTTACTAGTAGTTCACGGAGGCGCTTAAGCAGAGAACCCAGCAGCTTGTGATAGTCCTTGCCTAAGGCATAACGAGCAACTTTCCCAGAGCCAGAAAATCCCCCTGAGTTGCGAGAATGGGCAAGGCCTAGGCAAAGAATACTTTTGCCTTCTGAAGTTAGCGTGCTTGGGTTTGCGATTCGATCCCGATTTTTCCGCAAATACTGCATTTCTCCTTCGCGGGCTTCATTAAGCCAGCGATCGAAATGGGGGAGATCTCGGGGTGCAGTGGCGGGAGTAACCCCAACCAGGTCAAAACCTAGATCCCGAGCGATTTCCTCAACCTGCGCCTCTTTTGACATAAAAATGTTTTACCCTCTTTGCAGGGCTTGAAACCCTCGTTATTCTTGTACCTGGCTAATCCGTTCGGCACGATGAATCTCACTTTCGTCGAAGAGTCCCGGAAAAAGAGCCTTCGAGCTCGGTTGCAAACTCTCTACGACGAAACTCAAGATAACTCCATTCGAGAACTCGCTCGGCAAATCGATCCCAACCATCTCAACGAAATCTGGGACTTGCTTAACACTCGATTGATGGAGAATTTCAAAAACCACGGAAACACCCTCGCTTTTTCACTGATCTACGAACTCAATTACAAAAACTTCACTTCGACCATCTATAGCCAAATCCGCAAATGTTACGCCTTACTCGATAGCGCCGACATTTTGCAGGAAGTCTTTTTCAACATCTATCGTTACCCCTGCCGCTTCAAAGCGCAACGTCCCGAATCTTTCCGACATTGGACTTATTCGATCATTCGCCACGCGATTATCAAACATCTCAAGAACCAAGCTCGTGTAAACCGGATTGAATTGGCTGGAGAAACTCTCACGGCGACAGTCGACCCGGATTCTCCAACGCCTTTAGGGCGAGCCATCACTCAGGAAAGCGAAGACGAATACTCGCTTGCCTTTTTATTCCTACTAAATCTCTATCTCAATCAATATCGACAACTCTCTCCCAGAGAGCGACGAGCGCTCTATCTCGTCGAAGTACGAGAGAACTCCTACAAGCAAGCCGCGGAAGAAATGGGAACGAAGCTAGAGAATCTGAAGATGTTAATTTTCCGCGCACGCAAGAAAGTCTTCCGCTTGATGAACGAATCTTTTGGAAGCTCTCAAAGCGCTATCGAGGAAGAAGAGGTTGAGGTATGAGTTCGCGAGCGGATTTTTTCCCGAATTCTTGCCAAGCCTTTCAAATTGATTTGTCTTCTTTAGTCGACCGCGAATTGGAAGAAAGTGCGGCCGGCCGTGTGCTTTTGCATTTAGAACATTGCCCGAATTGTCGCGAATTTTTTAGTGCGTTGCGTCAACAGGCGAAAGTTCATCGCGAACTCTCAGAGCCTGGGAAAATTTCTGAATTACTCGAAACAATGCAAGCTTCGGGTTTTTTCCCAGTCGCGGATGAAAAGACAAGTCTACGCCGGCTTGCGGCTGTTCTATTTCAATTGGGCAAGGCCTACACCATGCTCGTGCTCGACAAAAAATATCAGTTTCGATTAATTCGAGAACCCATCTCCATTGCCCATGCAAAAGATCGCGGCAAGGAATTAGTCGAGCGAGTTTTGCTAGAGGAAGGCTCAGCAGAACTAGCTCAACAATACGATTGGCAAAGAGCACGGGAGTTATTCGGTCAATGGGCGGATTCGCCTTCTTCCAGCATTGGAAAAGCGCAATCTCTGCTAGAAGAGTCATTAAGTTTGAAGCCAAATTTTGCACAAGCCAAATTATTCCTCGCTCTGGTCTATCGCTATCAGGGCAAGCTCGAAGAAACCTATACCTTGCTTCAATGGGTATTGCGAAATGCCGGCAAATTGAACTCGCGCAGCACAGCCGCAATTCAATTGGGAACTCTCAGTGCAGAGTCCGATCAATTTTCCCAAGCTTTGCGTTATTCACGCTGGGTGTTGCAGAGAAAGCTTTCTTCTACACGCGCTACGGAACGAATCCAATTTTCTGCGCTTTACAACAGTGCCTTTTATTACGCGCAAATGGGCCAGCATCGACGTGCGGTAGAGTATATGAGTCTTTTGATTTCGCGGTTCCCAAAAGCAGCGGTAGAAGTACGCCAATACATTCGTGGGGATCAAATTTTTCTCAATCTAGTGCAAGAGAATCCAGGGTTTGCTCGGCAGCTAGAAGGAATTTCACCAGCTTTATTTCGAGTGGCGAGTTAGAGGTGAAATGATGTTGCAAATCAATCGAAAAAAGAAAACAGTTGGGCTGCTAGCGATTGCGATAGCGACAATTGTTTTGATTTCTTGGAATTGGAAATTTGCTTCCGCCACAGGTGATGGGGGTGGAGGAATCATTTGCTCAGCCCAATGGATTGTCGTAGACGAATCGAATAACCCTAATTGCAATGTTTTGAATCCTACGCCCTTAAACAATCGCAATGGCGGGCCATTACCTCACATTACAGAAGCTACTCTCACTCTGTGGACTGCGAACCAAATCCTGGTTGGAATGAACGGGACAATGGCTCAACTCTCTCAATTTGATCAGAGCGTTGGTGTTTTTGGACTCACCGGAGGAATGGACGCTACGGTTTTTGTCGAAGGCTGCGACACTCGACGAACCATGAGCGGTTCGCACTACATGCTTCGAATTCCAGTGAATCAATTGAATTCAATCAATGCAGCAGATTGGCGTTTAGAATTTGGTTCTGCGTTGATTTCTGGGAATACGCCGATTTTCTTAGGCTTTAATAATATTATTTTTGAGAGTCCAAACGCGGATAACTCTTTTGATTTAGACTTCTACCCATTTTATATGCCTGGTATCAATTCCCTGGTGGTCGAGTTTGAAATCGTGAATAGCCAATTCCAAACCCTGGCGACTCTTACTTTGATTAGAGAAGGAAGTTATCTCTACATTGTCGTCAACGACGTCAACTAAACAAAAATTCCTTCTAGCGATTGACGCCGGTACCACCGGCATTCGAGCAGTTCTATTTGATTCGCAATTATTAGAACGATCTTCTTCCTATCAAACCTTTCGTCAGTTCTATCCAAAGCCTGGTTGGGTGGAGCATGATGCAGAAGAAATTTGGACAGTGACGAAGCAAGTTTTACGCAAAGCTGGATCTGGCCAAAACATTTCTGCTATTGGAATCACCAATCAAAGAGAAACCGTTATTGCCTGGGATAGAAAAACAGGGAAAGCTCTTTGTCCCGCGATTGTTTGGCAATGCCGGAGAACTTCCGAGTTTTGTGAATCACTCAAAAAGCGAGGCTATGAGTCGCTGATCCGAAAGAAGACGGGACTTTTCTTGGATCCGTATTTTTCTGCTTCGAAAATGCATTGGCTGTTGAATCATGTTCCAGCCGTGCGCCAAGCAGCGAAACAGAAAAGGCTTTGTCTAGGTACTGTTGACAGTTGGCTCATCTATCGTCTTACCGGAAATCAAAGACACGTCACCGATTTCACCAACGCTTCCCGCACCATGCTCTATCACATCGGAGATCAGGATTGGGATGAGCAATTACTAAAGCTGTTTCAGTTGCAGCGAGAATTTTTGCCGGAAGTCTTGCCTTCGATTGGAGAGTTTGGGGTTGTGGCGAAACAATGGCTCGGAAAAGAGATTCCAATTTGCGGAGTCGCTGGTGATCAGCAGTCAGCATTGTTTGGTCAAGGCGCCTGGAATCGTGGCGGACTCAAAATCACCTATGGCACGGGTTGTTTTCTATTGCTGAATACGGGGCAAACTCGCAAGGATCTTCCTGGTTTGTTGACGACTTTGGCAGTGAATGAAAAAGGGAAGGCCTGCTTCGCGAATGAAGGCTCGGTGTTTATTGGCGGAGCTCTCATCCAATGGCTACGCGATTCGCTTGCTTTGATCAAAACTTCTGCGGAGTCGGAGTCTCTGGCTCGTTCTGTTTCTAGTAGTGATGGAGTTTTTGTGATCCCCGCTTTTGTCGGCCTTGGTGCTCCTTATTGGGATGCGCAGGCACGCGGGGCAATTCTGGGGCTCACTCGAGGAAGTAAACCCGCTCATATTGTTCGTGCGGCTTTGGAAGCCCTTGCTTTTCAAAACGCCGAGATGTTTGAGATTCTTGAAAAGAGTTCAGCGTCCATTTCTGAATTGCGCGTGGATGGAGGAGCGAGTCGAAACGATTTTCTCCTGCAATTCCAAGCGGATGTTTTGGGAGTGCCGATTCGTCGGCCAAAGAATTTGGAAACTACGGCATTAGGCGCAGCGGCTCTAGCCGGTTTAGGTTGTGGCATGATTCGGAATCTTTCCAAAGTGAAAGCACTGTCATCTTCTGAACGAGTCTTTTTCCCGCGCATGAAGAAAAGTGAAAGAATACGGCGTATCAAAGATTGGAAAGCCGCCGTCGCTCGCGTTCTTTCTTCGAAACAACACATCCGCTAGCCTATCGCCATGCCCGTCTCGGTTATTTTCCTTCTCGCCATCGCAGCCTTCGCACTCGCTTTCTTTTTCTATGGAGGATTGCTCAAACGTCTTTTTGGATTGAATGCTCAAAGCAGCACGCCCGCACGAGAAATCAATGACGGTCGGGATTTTGTTCCGACGAAACCACTCTATTTATTAGGACAACATTTCTCTGCCATTTCTGCGGCGGGTCCCATTGTCGGCCCCATCGTCGCTGGAATTTTATTCGGTTGGTTGCCTGCTATTCTTTGGGTCGTGCTCGGCGCAATTTTTATTGGGGCGATGCATGATTTTTCCACGCTGATTGGCTCTGTGAGACACAAGGCCTGCTCGATTGCAGAAATTCTCCGCGAGCATATGAGTCGGCGTTCCTTTTTGCTTTTTCTAGGATTCGTTTGGCTAGCTTTGATCTACATCATTGTCGCTTTCACAGATATCACTGCGCGTGCCTTTGTTAGCAATCTCGATTTGGCAGATGGATCGCAAGTTCGAGGCGGGGGAGTGGCGACGGCTTCTCTGCTCTATTTATTACTCGGCGTTGTGATGGGACTTTGTATGCAGCGGGCGCGAATGCCTCTTTGGCTCGCGACTTTGATTTTTGTCCCGCTCATTGCCGTTGTGATTTGGTATGGACAGAAACTCCCTTTGGATTTGCCGAGTCTGTTTGGCATCGAACCCATTTTGCTTTGGGACTATCTCATTCTGATTTATTGCGCGGTGGCCTCAGTGATTCCAGTTTGGGCTTTACTACAACCGCGCGGCTATCTCGGTGGATTTTTTCTCTATGGCATGTTGTTTGCCTCGTTCTTAGGAATTCTTTTTGGCGGAATGCAGATTCAATATCCGGCTTTTCTTGGCTGGGAATCCGCGAAAGGTCCACTCTTTCCTTTACTGTTCATCACCATCGCCTGTGGCGCCTGTTCCGGCTTTCACGGAATTGTCTGTTCGGGAACAACCAGTAAACAACTTGATCGAGAAACCGACGCGCATCTAGTTGGTTATGGCGGAATGCTGCTCGAAGGAGTGGTTGCGGTGATTTCTTTGATCACAGTTATGGTGCTTGTCGCGGGGAGCCCACAAGCGAAACAAGACCCCAATCTTATTTTTGCCCAAGGCATTGGTAATTTTCTGGGCGTGTTAGGAATTGACTCTCAATTCGCCGTCTCTTTTGGTTTGCTTGCCTTTGCAACCTTTGTCTATGACACTCTCGATGTCGCCACTCGTCTGGGTCGTTACATTCTTCAAGAGTTAATCGGAAAACAAGGTTTACGCTGGGCCGTTTTTTCCACTCTTGCAACCTTAATTTTGCCTGCGATTTTTATGTCGGCGAGTTTGCAGGATGCGAATGGAAACGCCATTCCTGCTTGGCGAGTGTTCTGGTCCATTTTCGGAGCGAGCAATCAATTGCTCGCGGGACTTTCTTTGCTGGGTCTCACCGTTTGGCTTCTACGCACGGGAAAGAAAAAAGTGGCGTGGCTCACTGGTTTGCCCATGTGCTTTATGTTGGTGATGACTCTTTGGGCGCTTTTCTTGATGATTCAAAATTGGTTGATAGCGGGTCGCTTTTCGGATCCTGTTGGCTGGGTTGCGATTCTATTATTTGCGTTAGCAATTCTATTAATTCACGAAGCATTCAAATCGTTGAAAAGTTTTCGCTCAGCTTTGTTTCCACCAGCCTAATAGGACGCTTCCCATCGCAAACACAAAACAAAGAAGGGTGGCGACGCTTCCTGAAATCCATCGAGCGGTTGTTTGACGAATTCCACGGGATTGCAATCTTTCGTTCCATACAATCATGCAAAAATAAAAAGCAAGCCCCATCAACATCCAAACCAAGAATCGAGCCCAACTATTGCTTGGCAGATAGCACATTAATGTTGAGCAAGAAATCATTCCTAGAGGGGCAACCATCCAAACCCAAGGAGTTCGAAATGGACGTTCGCGTTGTGGGTCTACCATTCTCAAAATCAAGACTCCACCGCAAACCAACACAAATGCGAAGAGCGTTCCGATATTTGTGAACTCAATCATTTCGTGAATTGGAAATACGGCAGCCAGAGCGGCAACAATAAGGCCAGTAATTATGGTTGTCCCAGCGG
>CAZMYG010000110.1:0-10090 GCA_964570465.1 uncultured Planctomycetales bacterium | reverse complement strand
AATACGGCAGCCAGAGCGGCAACAATAAGGCCAGTAATTATGGTTGTCCCAGCGGGGGTTCGGTATTTGGGATGTACCTTTGCACACCAAGAAGGAAGCAGTCCATCTCGTGACATCGAAAAAAAGATTCGAGGTTGACCCATTTGAAAAACAAGCAGGACGGCTGTATGGGCAATCACAGATCCAATCGCCACGAACAACTTAGCCAGTCGCATCCAACTATCTCCAATTTGAGTTGAATGATGTTCTAGCGCAGTAATCAAGGGTTCTGGATTATTTAGTTTTTGATAAGGAACCATGCCGGTGAGCACGGCCGCGACCACAATGTAGATCACTGTGCAAATTCCCAAAGATCCCAGGATTCCAATCGGCATGTCGCGTTTTGGATTTCGGCTTTCCTCTGCAACCGTCGAAACGGCATCAAATCCAATATAGGCGAAAAAAACAACCGCAGCTCCAGTTAGGATTCCGTTCCAACCATTGGGAGCGAAGCCACTCCAGGCTGAATTTGCATTCTCAGGAAACCAATTCTCTATGCTGAAAAACTGAATCCCAATAGCGATAAAGAAAAAAAGAATCGCTAGTTTTATGATTACCATGACAGAGTTGATGCGGCTTGAAGCCTTAATACCGATCACCAAGATCCAAGTGATGGCGAGAACAATCACGACGGCAAGAAGGTTGAAGACAATAGGAATTCCATAAATCGTCGGTGCAGAAGCGATGACAGTTTCGGAGGCAGATGCTTTGCACACGGATAACCATTCAGGAAGCCTCCAATTCCAACCAGGTTGTCCTACAAAACTCCCAACCAGCTGTCCCAAATTCTCTAGTGCGGCATTGAAATATCCTCCCCAGGAGATCGCCACGGCGACATTTCCAATTGCATATTCCAAGAGCAAATCCCATCCGATAACCCAGGCGACAAACTCACCCATGGTTGCAAAGGCATAGGTATAAGCGCTTCCTGAAATCGGAATCATCGAAGCCATTTCGGCATAGCAAAGTCCTGCGAAGCAACAAACGATTGCTACCACGACAAAGGATAGGATGATCGCTGGACCTGCTCCTGGACGGAGAATTTCCCCAGTGATTGGATCGAGTCTCCCTGAGGATGCTTCTCCAACTGTGAAGAAGATTCCTGCGCCTATGATCGCCCCAATTCCTAATGCAATCAGTTCGATTGGTCCAAGAGTCTTCTTTAACCCTTTCTCGTCACTTGCTTCTAATTGCAATGCATGAATAGGTTTCTTGCGAAAAAGTCGGGAGAAAGAATTCATCGATTTTGTCGCTCCAGCGGTTTTGGAAAGATCCGATAATTCAAGATTGGCGCAGAGTGTAGCGAAATTCGGCAGGAGAAACAGACTTGGAAAACATTGGTGGACTTGGCAATCCCAGCTTCGATCTGAAGCTTCAAGGACCAACACCCCAGACCATTCAAACCCTGCTAAAAATCAATCAGGTTCTTCAAGGCGAAGTCATTCAGCTTTTAGATGGTCAGAGTTTGGTGTTGGGAGTGGGGCAGTTTCGTATTCCAGCGCAAAGCCATGTCGAGCTTCGTTTAGGGCAAAAGTTTTCTTTTCGTGTCGAAGAGCAAGGTCAGGAAATTGTTTTCAAAATCCTCGATCAAGGCACACCCGCTCAAGAACCCGGTGCTTTTGAATTGTTTCAAAAGTCCGCCGCGAAAGATGAGCCGATTGCTCAAGTCTTTGGCAAGTTAGCGCAGCTTCTTGTCGCTCTTTCGGAAGGCTCTAAAGCAACGCCTGGAAAAACTCCATCTACTTTGCAAAACCAAGCGCCCATACTCGATCGTCAGACTTTGAGTTTTCTCAAAGAAATCGCCAACTCAGCTGCCCTCGCTCAAAAAATGGAATTCGCACAGCAAAATGTTCTGCCGACAACAGTGAGTAGTCCCAATACTCTTTCCCCAAGTCTTCCTCAAATTCTGCCCTCGACAATTCCCAATGCCTTGCCGAATCCGACAACAGTTTTGCCTACAAACATTTTGAGTGAAACCGTAGTTGTTCAAATTCCAAACTCAACGACTCAGACATCAGCAAATCCCGTTTCAATTCAAACGCCGCCATCCGTAGTTCCAGAATCGATTCCTGTGCTTTTACCGCAGGTTCAAGAACTGGTTACTCCCAATACTCAACCTACTCAGACAACAGCGACTCGCCCAGAAATTCCGCTACCCGCCGTTCCAGGACAAGTTGCTAATAACTTGGAATTTGCTGCGCTTGAATCTCGAGAGAAGTCCGCTGCTTTGCTGGCTCAAAAAGTCAGTCAATTTCTGCCTATGCTCAAAGGCTCTGAGTTGTCAGAAAAAGTAACGAAGCTCGCACAATATTTAGAATCAAATTGGGTTCACGGTCGGGCGAACGAAGCGCAGATCCGTCGTGGTTTTGAAGAACTGTCACGTCCTGTCGAAAATCGCATTCTTCAATTCCTGGATGGCAAAGAACCCGCACAGACGATGGAACAACCAAGCTTGAAATCGTTGATTCTCAATTTGGAAAGAGAATTCGAACAAGCGAAGGAATTCGTCAAGACGAGCGGCGACCATTCCGTGGACAAAGCATTCCAAGAGTTTTCTAAAGACTTAAAAGGAGCGCGTGAGGCGATCGAATCCAAACAGCTACAAAATGCGCTGCGCCAAGAAAACGGACAGGCTTTGCATTTTCAAATCCCGTTTCAAGACGGAAAAACTTTGCGCACCATGGAGTTTTTCTATGAGAAGAGCCAGGACAAAAAATCGAAAAAGGCTCCGGGTTCAAGTGTGCATCATGTCGTTTTCTTGCTCGAAATGAGTCAGCTCGGTCGCATGCGAGTGGACGCGCTATTGCGAAGTAAGAAAATCGATTTGCGTTTTCATCTTCATGAAGAAAAAGCCGCGCAATATTTGGAAAAACAGTTACCGGAACTAGCTTCGGCTCTGCAGAGCTATGGTTATGAACTTGGAGTCTTGGAATGTCGCAGTACAAAAAAGGATCTCGATCCGGCTCGTGAAGACAATAGCTGGAAATTACCTGTTTCCTCGGAACGACATCTCTTGGATTTAGAAGGATGAGCGCAGAACAAGATCCCGCAAAGAAACGAGCCATCGCCCTTCGCCATGAAAAGGGTGAAAGAAATGTTCCCGAAGTGGTCGCTTCTGGAAGAGGGGAGATTGCGGAGAGAATTCTCGAATGCGCTCGAGCACATAATGTTCCGATTCATCGAGATCCAGATCTTGTCCATGTATTGGCACATCTGGATGTGGGAGATGAAATTCCCCCAGAGATTTATCGCGTTGTCGCGGAAGTGCTCGTGTTTATCTATACGATGAACGGGCGCTACGAAAACTAGTCCATTCACTTGCAACTCGAATCGCTTCGGTCATGTTCGCTTCATTTGCGATCCCTTTCCCAGCGATGTCAAATCCCGCTCCGTGAATTACGGAGACTCGAAGAAAAGGTAGGCCCACAATGCTTGTCACCGCTTTTTCAAAGCCAATCATTTTGACGGGGACAAAGGCTTGGTCGTGATAGAGGGCAAGTACGAGATCGAATTCTCCCTGATAAGCGCGTCGGTAAATCGTGTCTGCCGAAAATGGTCCATGTGCCGCAATGCCGAGTCGTTTTGCTTTGGCAATGGCCGGGAGAATTTCTCGTTTTTCTTCTTGGCCAAAGATTCCACCCTCGCCTGCATGGGGATTCAAACCGGCGACTGCAATTTGTGGTTTCGCGATTCCTTGTTTTCGGAGAAATTCCGCACCCAGTTTGATCCGATCTAAAATTCGTGCTGTTTTCACCGCAGCAAGGGCATCTTTTAAAGAAAGATGTCTAGTCAGAAGAAGAACACGGAGTTTGCCAATTTGAATCAACATCTCGTAGCGGCGAACTTTGGCCAGTTGTGCAAAAAACTCCGTTTGTCCTTCTACGCGCAGTCCTGTCCGATGTAATGCTTGTTTGTGTACGGGTGCTGTGACAAAGGCTTGAACCTTCTTTTCGATAGCGAGTTTTGCGCCTAAACGTAAGGATTCGATTGCCGCTTTGCCGCAGTTTGCGGAGATTTCTCCGGGTTTGAATTTCTCAATCGAAAAATTGGGACAACATTCCAGTAGATCTAAACAGGAGTAGTCTTTTCCGGCGAGTTCGAGTTTTTGAATCGCTCGGATACGAACGGGGATTTTCAGTTGTTTGATTTCTCTTTCAAATACGGCAAGTGAGCCAACAAGCAAGGGTCGACACTGATTCCAAAGAGATCGATTTCTCAGCGCTTTGAGAATGACTTCTGGGCCAATTCCCGCGGGATCTCCCATGCTGATTGCGAGAAGTGGTTTGGATGCCATTTGCTTTCGAGGCATTGCAGACTCAAAACTCTAAACAATCGGACTCAGCCACTCTTGATAGCGATCGTGTTTTCCTCGGACTATTTCTGAGAATAAAGACTGGAGCTTTGCTGTGATGGGACCCGCCTTGCCTTCGCCAATGCTGCGATCGTCGATTTCTCGCACGGGAGTAATTTCCGCCGCAGTGCCCGTGAGAAATACTTCGTCGGCGATATAGAGCTCATCGCGTGTAAACGTTCCTTCTTTCACCGTGTAACCTAAATCCCGCGCGATGCTCATCACGCTGTCTCGAGTAATTCCGGAAAGAATAGGAGAGGAACGTGATGGAGTAATAATGCGTTGATTTTTGACGAGAAAAATATTCTCACCAGAGGCTTCTGCGACATAGCCGCGCTGATCGAGCAGAATGGCTTCTTCGTAGTGAGCGTCAAGTGCTTCCCGTTTCGCGAGAATCGAATTGACGTATTGGCCGCAAATCTTGGCGCGAGCCATATTGGCATTGGGATGGATGCGGCAAAAAGAGGAGATTTTGGCGCGAATGCCGTTGCGAATTCCATCCTCACCCAAATAAGCGCCCCATTTCCAGGCTGCAACAATCGTTCGCACCGGGTTTTCAAAGGCACCCAAGCCCATTTTCCCTTCTCCATAGAAAGCGATGGGGCGGATATAGGCTTCTTCTAAACCATTTTCGCGAACAATGGCGCGACAAGCATCAGCAAGAGCGTTTTGAGCAATGGGAATTTGAAAGCGGCAAATTTTGGCGGAGTCGTAGAGCCGCTGCAAATGTTCTGGAAGGCGAAAAATTTTTCCTTTTCCATCTGCGCCGCGATAACAACGAATGCCCTCAAAAACACCAAAGCCATAATGCAAAGCGTGGGTCAAAACATGAACATTGGCTTGATCCCAAGGGATCAATGTCCCGTCCATCCAAATCCATTTGAGCTTTTCCATGAAATGCGCTGCGAATTCTATTGCAGAGCACAATCACGATCCAGTTGAGAATTTTTTAGATCCAAACTGGAAAATTCCCCGAGATTTCGCCAAGATCTCTGAACTCATGAACAAGACTCAACCACGAATTCGAGTATTGATTATTGATGAGGAGGGGCGGGACGCGGAGTTGTTACGTCGTTGCTTAGAGGGATTAGATTTGGGAAGTCTCGAAATCTCTGCTCTTCGAAAAATTTCGCAAGTCGAAGAGTTCCTCAAAAAAAATCCTTTGGAATTGATACTTCTAAGTCTTCCTGGATCTCAAGAAAGTCTGTTTCAGCTCGCCTCGCGCTGTAAGGAAATACAATCCCAAACACCATTGTTAGTGGTTGCTGTAGGCGATAATCAAGACTTCGCGATGAAATTAGGAAAATTGGGTGTGAGCGATTTCATTGTGAAAGATGATTTGTTCTTTTCTTCGGTCGGCCGCAGCGTTCGCCGGCTTTTGCATGGGAAAACTTCGAAGGATGCCACAACAATACCGGCAGAGAAGAAAAGTTCCCCTGAGCGCGTGGATGAGAGCTACTGGATATTTCCTTCAAATCGAGTGAAGACACCGACAGATGCTTTGCTAAATACGGCTCGAGAAAAGTACTGCAGTTTGCTTAGTCGCGCACAAGAAGGAGTGGAAGCGCAAACCGCAGCCGCAATCGATGAATTTGCCGAATTTGCTTTTCAGTCGAAGATTCCTGAAAAGAATTTGATTCGAATTCATAGAGAATGGATTCAGACGGGTTCGTTTCGTTTGGATGATTCCTCAGAACAGTTCTTACTTCTCGAATTGTTGGCGACTTTGTTAGAAAAATACCGCCCACAATAAAAGGCTATTTCCCGCGTTTTTTCTGAACGCTCTGCCTTTGCATTTCCATTAAAAATCGCCAGAGCATTTTTTCACGGAAAGATTGTAGTTTCGAATCTGCTGCGGGTAAAAAGCGCAGTCCGTAGAATCGTCCTTTGTGTTCGTATTTTACGTGGCAGACCACGCATTTCAGTGCGAGAGGCAAATCGACTCCGGGAATGCTGAATTTCAACAGCACTTTTTCATGATTATGAAGCTGGGAATCGTGTGGATCGACCTGTACTCCCGCACCTCCTGCAGAGAGGGAAATGATTTTCCCTAAAATAGGATTTGGTGAATTCGCAGAGCCCGATTTCAATTCCGCATCCAGTGCGTCATCCTTTTCGAACTCGTGCCGGTAGTTTTCTCGGCGATTATCCACGCCTCTTTATCGGACTCTAGGCCTTATTGCCTTTCTCTTTTTTCTCGCCATCGACTGTTTTGTCGGTTGGGGTAGTTCCACGAACCTTATCAATTAGCTGGGTGAGATTCATTCCCGTGAGCGCTTCAATCGTGTGGGGAAGCTGAGCCATGATTTTTGTGACATCGCCAGTGAGCTTGGAAGCTCCTCCGCTGTCTTGGCCCATATTCACGATCACAATTTTCTCAGTTTTTGAGAGGGGCTCACTAATTGCTCGGGCGATTTCCGGAAGTTTCTCGACCATCATTTGTGCAAGAGCCGCCTCGCCGTAGGCCTTCCAAGCTTCTGCTTTCTGGGACATGGCGTCGGCTTCAGAAAATCCTTGAGCTTTGATGATTTCGGCTTGGGCAAGCCCCTTTGCTTTGGTGGCATCCGCTTCTCCAGTACCAATCGATCGAGTCGCTTGCGCTTGACCCTCAGCTTCTGTTTTTAATTGGAATTGGCGAGCATTGGCCAAGGTTTCCATGCGATATCGCTCTGCGTCGGCAGGTTTATTAACCGTAGCTTCCAATTCTCTCTCTCGTCGGCGAATTTCTTTTTCCTGCACTTCGATTTGTCGTTCTTTTTCAATGACGTGGATTTTGATTTCTTCGGCTTTAACCAACTGCTGAGTTTTAAATTTTTGCAAATCGTAGGCGAGATCTGCTTCCGCCTTTTTCAAATTGATTCCAGATTGATACTCGGCTCGCTTCATCTCGAAATCCCGATTGGCTTCGGCAATCCTAGTTTCCGCGGCGAATTTCGCTTCCATTCCGGCTTGATTTGCTGCAGCAGATCGAATCGTTGCATCGCGGTCCGCCTCCGCTTGGGCAATGATGGCATCGCGCTTGACCTGAGCGGTGCGTGGTTTTCCTAAAGCATCGAGATAACCTTGCTTATCGGCAATGTTTTTGACCACAAAGGAAACGACGGAAAGACCCATATTTGCCAAATCGGTCGCTGCAATTTCCTGGACCTTTTGGGAAAACTTCTCACGTTCCTTATAGATTTCTTCCATGGTCAAAGTACCGATGATGGCGCGTAAATGACCTTCGATTGTTTGGTGAGCGATCGCCGCAATTTCTTCGCGAGACTTGCCAAGGAAAAGTTCTGCAGCGGTGCGGATCGAAGAATCATCAGAACGAACTTTGATTTGGGCCACACCGTCGACAATGACCGGTACTCCAGTAATCGTGTAAACCTCAGGAGTGGGTACTTCCAAGGTCATAATTTCCAGAGAAAGAATCTCCGCTTTTTCGAGAACCGGCCAAACAATCGCACCACCACCCTTGACGATGCGGAATCCTAAACGGCGTTCCTTACCAGGAGACTCCATCACTCGTTCGCCCCGCCGTCCAGAAATGACCAGCACTTCGTTAGGGCCAACCTTCGTGTAGCGGCTTGCAAACACGATCATCATGACGAAGAAAACAATCACGACTCCGGCGGCAAGTAGGCCTAGCACGGAAATTCCACTGACTGACTGCAAAGCGAAAAACAAGACGTTCATTCTTTTCTCCTATTCTTCTGTGACTTGATTAATGCTTAGCGGGGGAGCTGGATTCCAACTCCACATGAAAAAGCCCTGCTGAGATACGCGCGATTCGCACAATGCGCCGCGCGGAAATTTCTTCGCCGTTAAGGCTGACAGCTGGCGCGGTATAGCGAGTGCCCATGGACATGTAGGCGATTTCCCCTGTCCCGCCCTTTGGAATACCTGTTGTGACTTCCGCTTGAATTCCCAATAACTCGGAAGCGCGAGATTCGCTGGAGGCCTGAGACTTCACTAAAAATTTTGAGATAAAAAGGAAGAGCAAGAAGGCAAAAAAGATACCGCAAGGAAGTGCGATGAGTAGCGATACGACAGGGGAGTGACCAAGAAGTTGCAAAGAGGCATAGCCTGCGCCGCCAAACGAAGTCGCAAACACGGAAATGACCTGAGGTGAAAAGGGAGAGAAATGTAAGTCATGCCCAGCGGTTGATTCTCCACTAGAGAGATTGCCATGATCGTGGCCGAAATCCCCGCCGCCCAGCAAAGAGAGCACGAGACTGAGTAGGGCAAAGAAAAGCCCTACAAAGAACAAAAACAGATAAACCGTTGCGAGATCTAATTCCATCCCAATTCTCCAAAGTGGGGCGCGGTTACGGAGTTCGTAAGAAACATTTTGAAACGGCGGAATTGTAGGGTAAACGCGCTAGAAGAACAGATTTATCGCTCGAGTAACTTCCAGGCAGCCCGAGCTTCTTCTGCAACATCCTTAGAATCAAAGTGGGTTAGTTTCCCTTGCTTCTTCAAGAACACTCCATCGCAAAGCACACTGTCTACATTGCGAGCGTCTGCAGAGTAAACAATCGCGGCGTAGAGGTCTGGGGAAGGGCTGGTCCAGGGTTGCATCAGGTCTAAAACCGTAAGATCCGCACGCTTTCCGATTTCGATGGATCCTGTGGTTTCCGAAAGTCCCAGTGCGCGGGCCCCTTCAATCGTTGCCATCTCAATGACCGAAAGAGCCGCAATTGCATCGGGTCCATGTTCTAAACGTGGCAAAGTGCCTGCGAGACTCATCTCACGGAAAATATCGAGTCGATTGTTACAAGCGGCTCCATCGGCTCCCAGAGCAACCGCAACTCCTGCTTTGCGCAATTCACGAATCGGAGCAATTCCCGAAGCCAGTTTCAAATTGCTGCCTGGACAATGCAAAACCCCTGCCTGGTGTTTATGAAGGATTTCTATTTCTCCTTCTTCGAGATGAATGGCATGAGCGACACAGAGTCGGTGTTTGGTCAAGCCAACCAGATCGAGATAGCGAAGGTTGCTCATGCCTGTGATCTTGCGGACAAGCTCGACTTCTTCGCGATTCTCCGAAGAATGAGTGTGAACCGGAATTTTATGCTGCAAAGAGAGTCGTCCGACTTCTTCCATGGAGGCTTGGGAGCAAGACAGTGCAAAGCGTGGTGCAAAAGCATAGCCAATTCTTCCGTTTCCTTTTCCTTGCCAACGCTTCCACAGCGCCATGCTCTCATCGATCGAGGATTTCGTACTTTCTCGCAAGCCTAGAGGAACAATGCCTTCTGGATCGTGATCCATCATGGCTTTGCCGGCGAGCGCTCGGATCCCGCATTTTTCGATTTCCTCAAAAATCACATCGCTGTGATGTACCGTTCCCATGTCGAGCAGAGTCGTCACTCCACTATCAATCATTTCGCAGAGACCCAGTCTTGCGGATGCCCGAATTGTTTTTTCCGTGTGCGAAGCTTCCAGTGGCCAAATCCAGAGTTGTAGCCAATCGAGCAAGGCCAACTGTTCTGCGCGATTTCGAAACAAGGTTTGGCAGAGATGAATATGTCCTTGCACGAAACCCGGCAAAACATATTTCCCGCTGACATCGAGAGTTTTTTGAGCCTTCTGTTTACTGGCGGATTTTCCGAGGGCTTCAATTGAGCCATCTTTGATGAAAAGATCTGCCTCGATGATTTCCCGTTTGGGGTTCATCGTGACAAGAGTTCCGCCTCGCAGTAAAAGAGTTCCCAT
>CAZMYG010000109.1:0-10195 GCA_964570465.1 uncultured Planctomycetales bacterium | reverse complement strand
CAGATCAAGGCGCCCAAGAGCGTTTCGAATTGCGAGAGCGTAAAGCTTTTGTTTCTGCTGAAAGCTTGCGCGAAAACCCGCATCTTGAAATGCACACGCGGGGAGGGTAGGGAGTTTCCCTAATCGATGGCTCAAAAACATTTCGTACGAAAAATTCCTACCCTTGCGCTGGCGCTCAATTTTCTCATCCCTGGCTTGGGCCATGTTTATTTGCGCCAATACAAAAGAGCGGTCACGTTTTTCTTGACGGTCAACGCGCTGTTCGCGCTAGGGCTTTTTCTTGCGGGGCCGACGGTTTACATACTCAGCGGGATTGGGAATTTGCCTTTTGGTGCTTCCAAACTCTATTTGCTTTTCCTATTGCCAATTCCCGAGCTTTTGAATCTCAGCGGTACGATTGCCGGAGCTTTTCTTTATATGCCACAAGTTCTTGCTCAAGGCGCTGAGATTTACGAGTTCGCAAATTTGGGATTGGTGTTAACTGCCTGTTCTGGGTTGGCGAATCTTTTTGTCATGTGCGATGCCTGGACTCTGGCTACTCACGCCCCGCATCAGTGGAAGCAAGAGCCCGCTTTTGCAGCGGCTCTTTCTTGGCTTATGCCAGGCGCAGGACATTTTTATTTGGGGCAGAAAGCGCGTGCCGCAGTATTTTTTGTGAGTATCAATGCGCTTTATTTAGGTGGTCTTCTGTTGAGTGCTGGTCTGATCGTCAATCGTGAGAGATTGTTCTATTACTGGGCGGGGGAGTCTCTACAGGGGCTCGTTCATTTAGTAGTGACCGTTGTTGCTGGCGAAAATCGCATGACGCAGGTTATTCCTTATTATGACTTAGGAATTCTCTTCGCTACGGTTGCAGGTCTGCTCAATGTACTTTCAATTCTGAGCGCTCATGCCAGCGCGGAAGCCAAAATAGAGAGGAAGGAACTATGAGCCTTCCCCTACATATTCTCTTTTTTGCTTTTCTTGCGTTGATGATGGCGGCCGCTGTGAGCGCTTATCGGAAACAAGAGTTTCCGGAAATTTGGCGTGGAACCTGGAAGCGTTTTGGAAAAATTGTTGGGATTTCCCTCACGGTTGCCGCAGTGATGCTGTTTATTGAATGGATGTTCGTTCTGTAAAAGCGGTGAGTTTCAAAAACTTTTCATCAATTTCTGATACCTAGCTTGCCGATTGGGTCTACTAACTGTGTTTCTACAACGACTATGAATACAAAACTTTCCTGTATCGCTTTGTTGTTATTGATCCCGTTGGGTGGTGGGAAGAAGGCTTCCACTTCTGCAGAGCCCAATGCTGTGCATTGGGCAGGCAAAACAGTTGCCTTTGAAAAACTCCCAGCCGATTTTCCGGCGTCGGTTAAGGAACTGATCAATCACTATCAAGAATATGCTATCGAGCAGAATCTAAGGGTTCAGGGTGAACCAAACTCACCCGTTGTTTTTTGGACGGCGGGATCTGTCGAAGAAACTACAAAGCTGCTCAAGCTCGCGCAGAAGTTTTTCCTCAATCTCCGCAAGGCTTTTGGTGGTGAAGAGTCTGCGTCGGTCCCCGTTTTTTTACTGAAGAAGACAGCGCAATATGCCCCGCTCATTTCTTTGTTGGTGAAAGATCATCCTTATTTAGAGCCTTGGGCTGAGACAGCGCGTTCGATTTCAGGTTTCCAACTCTATAAGCCACCGATACTCGTTTTGCTCAACGATGGAGTCGAGCAAGAGGAGTACAGCCTTGAAAATCAAATGCTGCATCAGCTCACGCATTTGTTCTTAGGTTTGCAGTTTGGGCCACAACCTTTTTGGCTTTCAGAGGGACTAGCTTGGCATTTTGAAGAGCAATTGCAGTCTTCCGTTTATGCCTACTGTTATCGAAGTGGTTTTATTTACACAGCAGAACACACGAGCTGGGAGAAGGATTTGCAAAAGATGTTTCAGAAGCAGAAACAGCCTAAGTTCGAAGAGCTCTTCGCGGCTAAGAAAGAAGACTTTGATATGGATCGTGCGCTAACCAGTTTTGGAGTCGCCCGTTTTCTTGCTAATGAAAAATCACAGGCGTTGCGATTGTTTTTGATGGAGTATCAACGCGAACATAAGTCGAAATACGAAGCGGAACCTACTCGTGAACTCGACTCTTCCTGGCAGGCAGCTCGATTAAAAGAAAGACTCGGCGAAGATTTCGAAACGCAGATTGCGCGCTACATCACGAAGGGGAAAAAGTAATCTTCAATTCCTTCGATAAATTCCTCCAGGACCGCGGATGACTTGGCCGGAGATTTCGAGTTCGAGTAATTCTTCCAAGAGTTGGTCGGGGTCTTTTTGCAGGGACTGGGCAAGTTCATCGATGGTTTTCATTCCTTCTGCGAGAGTTTGAAGTAGGGGAGAAACTTCGCCGGCGGGATTTGTTGCTGCGATATCTTTGCTGAAGAAAGGCAAAATATCCTGTGCTTCCTCTGCGAGATGGGCTCCTTGTTTGAGTAGTGCGTGACAGCCGCGACTCATTGGGTTGTCAACACGCCCAGGAATGGTGAAAAGTTCTTTGCCCTGATCGATGGCCCATTGCGCAGTGAGTAGAGATCCGCTTTTTGCCGCGGCTTCAACGACGAGAACGGCTTGTGAAAGCCCTGCAATAATTCTATTGCGACGGGGGAAGTTTGCTTTGTATGGCAAAGAATCCAGGGGAAACTCGGAGAGCAGAACTCCTTGTTCGAGCAACTTTGAAAGCAAAACGGGATTGTCTTTTGGATAAATCTCATGCAAGCCACTGCCCAACACCGCTACGGTTTTCCCATTCACTTCTAAAGCACAGCGATGGGCGATTTCGTCAACTCCGCGTGCCATACCGCTGACAATGGACACGCCTGCCGCGGCAAGGGATTGAGCAAATCGCTCGGCCTGGGCTTTGCCGTAGAGCGTTGGAGTGCGAGAGCCAACAATTGCCAACGCCGGATTAAGTTCGAGCAAGATTTCTAATCTTCCTTGGGCATAGAGTATCGGAGGGCTTGCTTCGATCTCTCGCAGCGATGGTGGATAGCGCGGATCAGTCCAACTGAGAATTTCGATTCCTGTTTGCTCTGCTTTAACTTGCTCTAGTTGAGAGAGTTTGCGTTCTTCCTCGCAAAGCGCGCGCGCAGCCTTGGCTAATTCAATTCCGCAAAATTCTTTCCAATCCTTGGCTCCACAAGACAGCGCAGCCGCGGCAGAACCGAAGCGTCGGACCAATAAAGCAATACTCATCGGACCAAGAAATGGGAGTCGATTGAGGTGTAACAGGGCAAAGGATTCATCTTTCATCATGAACCAAGACGAGAAAATCGAAAAACGTCACAAGAAAACTTGGAGGGTTAGTTCAAGGCTCTTATGCTTTGGCGGTGCAAATCACTGAGCCGTTATTTTTCGAACGTGTATTAAAAGAAAAAATCTGGGGAGGGCGGCGCTTTGAATCAATTTTCCGTTGGCAATTGCCAGGCGAGAAAAAAATTGGCGAAAGCTGGGAACTCTCTGATGTTCCAGGCCAAGAAAGTTTGGTGAGAAACGGTTTTTACGCGGGGCGCAGCTTCCGCGAATTGATGTCAAAGTTTGGCCTCGAGATTTTGGGACTAGCTCAGCCCGCTTTTGAAGGCCGTTTCCCGTTGCTTTTGAAATTCCTCGATACAACAGAGCCGCTTTCTGTACAGGTTCACCCCGACGATGCGCTGGCAAAGCAATGGAAGGAAAGAGAAGGGGGAAAAACCGAGGCTTGGTATTTTCTCGAGGTAGAAGAGCAGAGCAATCTGACTGTTGGAGTGAAGCCTGGGACAGACTCCAAAAAACTTGCTCAAGCTTTGCAAAGTTCCAACGCGTTGGAGTGTTTGGAGTCCGTTTCTGTGCAGAACGGAGAGGCGCTATTCATTCCTGCGGGACTCGTGCATGCCATTGGCGCTGGTTTCACTCTCGCTGAAGTGCAGCAAACTTCGGATATTACCTATCGACTTTATGACTGGAATCGTCTAGGAGATGATGGGAAACCCAGGAGTTTGCATTTGGAGAAGGGTTTATCCGCAACGAACTACTCTTTCGCAGCTCCTAGCCCGCAGCGTCCGCGATGGCGTCGACCGACTCGCAGTTTTCGCGAAGGACTTCTTGTGAATTGTGCGCAGTTCAAGATGTCTCTAGGCGAGATCGAAGATGAAGTGGAAATCCGTAGTCCGCGACGACCCGTTCTTCTGATGGTGACCGAGGGCCATGGGGAAATCGGATGGGGCGCTTTACATACGTCTGCGTTAGATCCAGGAGATACAGTTTTGATCCCTGCCTCGATTGAACGCTATCGACTTGCTCCGAATGAAGGAAAACTTTTTACGCTCATGATAGAGCCAGGACCTTTTTAATGATGGAAAGACTAAACAAAGTGTTGGCATCCAGTGGTGTCGGTTCACGACGACAGTGTGATGCCTTGATTGAAGCCGGAGTTGTCTTTGTAGACGGCAAACGGGTGGCAGATTTGGGAAGACGTGTGGATCCCAGGACTCAACTGATTGAAGTAGACGGACAAAAGATCGCAATCGAGAGTAAGGCCTATTTTTTACTCAACAAGCCTCTGGGGGTCATTTGCACGAATGCCGATCAAGAGCGAAGAACTCGCGCCATCGACTTGATCCAAGAGCCCGGAGTGGGGAGGCTCTACACCGTTGGTCGTCTTGATGCGGATTCTGAAGGCATTGTGTTGCTGACGAATGATGGTGAGTTGACCAATAAACTGACTCACCCTCGTTACGGAGTGCCTAAAACCTATGTCGTGAAAGTAGCTGGTCGCATCAAGCCAGAGGCTTTGGAAAAAGCTCAACGTGGTGTTTATCTCGCCGAAGGAAAAACCGGCGCGATGAAAATTAAAGTCGAGCGTCGCGCGAGTAAATTCACCTTGATGCTCGTGACAATTCGAGAAGGGAAAAATCGCGAACTACGCCGTGTTTTTGCTCGGCTTGGTTTTGCAGTCATCGATCTCAAGCGCATTCGCATTGGCCCTCTTTCGATAGGGCATTTGGCGCGTGGAAGATATCGTCGGCTGACTCGCGAAGAAGTGAAGGGGCTGATGGATTCTGCAGCGCCTAAGAATGAAACATAAAATCCCCATTCTCGAGTTTCGCCTGAAGAATGGATTGAAACTGCTCGTTAGCGAAAGACATTCTCATCCCGTTGTCTGTTGCATGATTTGGTATCGAGTGGGATCTCGGAACGAAGGGCGAGGAGAAACGGGAGTTTCGCACTTTCTCGAACACATGATGTTCAAAGGCACGAAGCGCTTTCGAAAAGGAGAGATTGATCGGCTCAGTGCGCAGTTGGGTGGTTCGAACAACGCTTTCACCAACACGGACTACACCGGCTATTACTTCAATTTTGCTTCGGATCGCTGGCAGATTGCTCTTGATATCGAAGCTTCGCGAATGCGTGGCTGTCTTCTCGACGAAAAAGAATTTCTTGCGGAAAAGAAAGTTGTTTTCGAAGAACTCAAGATGGGCAAGGACGATCCTTGGCGCGATCTCTATCAAGAAGTGCAAAGCACTGCCTTTATGGTGCATCCCTATCATCATCCCGTGATTGGTTGGGAGTCGGATCTTGAGTCATTAAGCCGTGAGCGGATGAAGAGCTACTACGAAAAGTACTATGCTCCCAATCATGCGGTGTTGGTGATTGCTGGAGATGTAAAAGCAGGAGAAGTATTTCGAGAAGTACAAAAACGTTTCGGGAAAATTCCGGCTCAGCAGCTATCAGAACAGACAGCAATTGCTCCGGAACCTGAGCAGCGCGGTGAAAAGCGCATCATTTTAAAAAGACCAACTCAATTGCATCGTTTGGCGATTGCGTATCGAACTTGTCGAATCGGCGAGCCAGACGATTATGCCTTGGATTTGATTTCGATTTTGTTGAGTCATGGGAAAAGCGGGCGGCTTTATCGCAAGTTAGTGCGAAGTGGTCTCGCCCTGCATGCCAGCGCAGAGAATGATTCTCGAATTGATCCAGGGCTTTTTTGGGTGGGAGCGGAGCTCGCGGAGGGTAAATCTTCGCAGAAACTCGAACAATCGATTTTGGAAGAACTAGAAATTCGGTTGACTCAGGAATTACTCACTTCGGAGGAATTGAAAAAACTCAAACGCATTGTCTCCAGTGGTTTTTTCTTTCAGCAGGAAACCGCTTCCGATATCGCGGAAAAACTCGGTCGATTCGAAATTCAAGCCAAGGTTTCACTTTTAAATCGCTATGTGGAAAAAATTAAGAAGGTAAATGCTGCGCGGATTCGCGAAGTCGCTCGACGTTATTTCCGCGAGGACAATCGCACGATTGGACACGCCAAGCCCGAACGAAAAAAATGAACCCCCTCCGTCTCAAAGTTCAAAAAAGAGTTTTTCCCAACGGGCTCACTTTGTTGATGAATCCACACGACTCCGTACCTACGGTAAGTATTGCCGCTTTTTGCGATGCGGGAATTCTCTGCGAGCCGGAAGAGAAAGCGGGGTTGGCGAATCTTGTTGCCGAACTTCTTGATGAGGGATCTCAGCTCCGCAGTGGGGAGGCTCTTTCAGAAGAGATCGAATCCGTGGGTGGGCAGATGGAAACGGGGTCTTCTGGAGTCAGCATGGGCGTGCCTGCAGGGGAAATCGAGTTGGGGTTGCGCGTGCTCTACGAGCTTTTCGCTTTGCCTGTATTTCCTCCTTCTCAAATTCGAAAGAAAAAAGAGTGGGTGCTTTCCGATATTCTTTCAGAGGAAGACGACCCCCGTAGCAAAGCCTACCAACAGTTTCGCGAGCTTGTTTATGGCCGTCATCCCTTGCATCGTCCTTCCCATGGCTATCGCCGGACAGTGTCCCGATTGAATCGAAGCGATCTCTTGGAATATCACCGCAGATACTATGCGCCGGATCGATTGATTTTGTCCGTTGCAGGAGCGTTTGTTCCTTCAAAGATCGAGAAAATTATCGAGAGGACATTTGGTCGCTGGAATCGACGTGGAGCAGCGAAGCCGCATTTTGCTGCGCTGCCTCGCACGGCGCGATCTCGAGAAAAGGTTGTTTTCGAAGAGCGGGAACAGGTGAATGTTTATTTAGGCCATCTTGGAATTCCTAGAAACCACCCGGATTTTTATAAGCTATTGGTTATGGACCATGTTTTAGGAACGGGACCCGGTTTTACCGATCGCCTATCTAAGACTTTGCGTGACGAGCAGGGGCTTGCTTACACCGTGCATGCGGGGATTTCTTCTTCTTCAGGCAAAGAACCTGGGACCTTTTCTGCTTATATCGGAACTTCGCCGGAACGATACGACCGCGCGGTGAATGGGATTTTTCTGGAGTTGAAGAAAATTCGAGAGAGCAGACCAAGCAGAGAGGAACTACAGCTCGCGCAGGACTATCTCACGGGTTCGTATCTATTCGGTATCGAGAGAAATATGGGACGAGCGTATTTTTTGATCAATCAGGAACGCTATGCGCTAGGGGGCGATTATCTCGAACGCTATCCCAAGATCATTCGCTCTATAACGGCTGGCGATGTATTGGAAGTTGCGCGTCGACATATTCGTCCTCAAGAAATGACTGTTGTGGCCGTGGGCCCCGTACAGCAAAAGAAAAAGGTCCAGGCAGGCGCCCGGACCTCAATTCACCTCTCCGCATCACCCGCGTGAGTTCCTTCGCGGGGCAAACGTTGTTTCCTCAGGCTTCTTAAGCCCCTCGCCGTTCCCGACGCGCCTCAACCAAAAGCGCCTCGGCCGCCCTCTCATATTGTTCCTTGGAATCGATTTCGCCGCTGGCGACAAGTTTCTTGGCTCGTTCCACTTTGGCGCGACGGTTGTCATCGCTGCGTTCTAAGTGTTGAACCAGTTCTTTCGCACGACTTTCGAATTGTACGCTATGTGGAGACAGTTCCACTCGGTCCTGAGATCGAGACGCCGCTTGGCTTTCTCGGGATCGTTCAGAGGCCCTAGCTTCGCTCGCAACTTGTTTGCGAGCAGCTTGGGTTCGATCCGCCCGATTGGGTTCGGGTTGTCTTGGACCTTCAACACCACCTGGTTTTATCGTATTCACTGTACTAACTCCGCCTCAGGGTCTAGTCGAACCACTCTTCCTTACGGCCTCCCCATGACCCCCATTTACTTCTGGCCGCAACTAGACGTTCACAGGCAAATTATCGGCATCCTGGAGGAAAACATGATGGTCTTTTTTATTATTTTATAACCATAGGAAAATAAAAGGCTTAGGTGTAATTCTAGGCTTTTTTAGATTTTTCTTTAGCTAGATCCTGAACTGCCGAAAATCAAGCCGAGACGGTCCCGGCAGAACGAATCAACACCAGGAAATCCAACCAGAATTTGCCAGGACCGTTTCGTCTTTTCGCCACTCTGCTAGAATCCTCCGCCAAATTCATGCAAGCCTTTCAAGAAAAACTCTCCCAGGCCAGTAAACGACTTGAACAAGTCAAGGTGAGTCTTTGACTTTGCTCGACATAGTGCGAAGAAATTAGAAATCGAAAAGAAAATGGGGGAGCCGGGCTTTTGGGAAAACCCGGAAGAGACGCGTAATCGCTTTGTGGAAGAACTGAAAAAAGCGCGAGTCGTTTTGGATCCCATTCAAGCCGCAGAAAAAAAACTCCAAGATGTCGAGGCATTGTTGGAGTTGGGCAAAGAACAGTGGAGCAAAGATATCGAAGATGAACTCACTTCGACTTTTGATCTGCTAGACAAAGATCTTCATCAGTTGGAATTCCAGGTCATGCTCGGCGGGGAAAACGATTTGCGAAATTGTTTTCTATCTATTCACGCTGGCGCCGGCGGCGCGGAATCCTGCGACTGGGCGCAGATGTTGATGCGTATGTACAGCAAGTGGATGGATAAGAAAGGTTTTCAGCACGAAATTCTCGATATCTCGCCTGAACCCGAAGGTGGATTCCGTTCGGTTTCTATCGAAGTCAAAGGCTCTTACGCCTACGGTTATCTCAAAGCGGAGATCGGCGTGCATCGTTTGGTGAGAATTTCTCCTTTTGATTCGGGAGGACGGCGACACACTTCCTTTGCTTCAGTCGATGTAACGCCGGAGTTTGATGAAGATGCTCCGATCGAATTGAAGGAGTCTGAGATGCGAATCGATACGCTGCGCTCGGGCGGCGCCGGGGGTCAGCATGTGAACAAAACGGAATCGGTGGTTCGCATCACGCATATTCCTACCGGCATCGTGATCAAATGTCAGACAGACCGTTCACAGCATCGCAATCGCGCGATGGCGCTGAAGATGTTGGCCGCGAAGCTTTACCGTCTACAAGAACTCGATCGAGAGAAAGAATTGTCGAAGTTGTATGGGGCCAAGGGAGACATCGCCTGGGGAAATCAAATTCGTTCCTATGTGTTGGCGCCCTATCAAATGGTGAAAGATCATCGCACGGAGTATGAGACTTCTGATGCGCAGGGAGTGCTTGATGGAGAAGTCGAACCGTTCATGGTCGAATATCTCAAAACTCGGAAACCTGTAACGAAAAAAACATGAGCGGGATCTCACGCGCACTCATTTCAGTCTCGGACAAATCGGGAGTTGTCGAATTTGCTAAAGGACTCTCTGGTTTTGGAGTCGAGATTCTCTCCACGGGTGGAACTTTTGTGACCTTGCGTGCGGCAGAAATTCTCGCGGTCGAAGTCTCGCACTACACGGGATTCCCAGAGATGCTTGATGGCCGTGTAAAAACCTTACACCCCAAAATTCACGGCGGAATTCTTGCACGCCGCGACGATCCGACACATCAGATGGCATTGTCGAAGAATGAAATTCCTCCGATCGATTTGGTTGTCGTCAATCTCTATCCCTTCGAGCGAACCGTGGCGAAAGAAGGTGTCGAGTTGGATGAGGCTATTGAGCAAATCGATATTGGTGGCCCTACTTTGCTTCGCGCGGCGGCGAAGAATTGGGAATTCGTCACTGCGATTGTGGATCCAGCGGATTATCCAAGAGTGCTCGGCGCCTTGCGCGACAACGGTGGAACAATCCCTCGGGAAATGCGATTCGAATTTGCCAAGAAAGTTTTCGCTTTGACGGCTCGCTACGATTCGGCGATTGTTCAATATCTGCATCGACAAGGGGAAAGCGGCGAAAAATTTCCGCCACGATTTTCCCTCGAAGGACAAAAACTACTCGATCTTCGTTACGGGGAAAATCCGCATCAGCACGCGGCGCTCTATCAAACCGGAGAAA
>CAZMYG010000108.1:0-10253 GCA_964570465.1 uncultured Planctomycetales bacterium | reverse complement strand
ACTCAATCGATTGGCCGTGTATTGAGAAGGACAAATCACGCGATCTGCATATTGCGCGGCAAGAAATGTCCAAGTCCGATGATTCCATCGACAACCCCCATCACCTTGCATGTTTTCTTCCAGCCAGGGAATCTCATGCACAGTCACGATTTTTTTGCACGGAGCAAGTAAGGGAAATGCAGAAACTGGAGAGTGAAGAACATCTACTTTTTTTTCTCGCAGGGATTTTCTGAAACTTGTTTGCCGCCACCAGCGCGAACGTTGTCCTTTTTCAGGCGAGAAAGAAAGGCACTCAATTCCGTTGCGCTTGAGTGCTTGGATTAAAGAAGAAAAACTTTTTTCTACACCCGTCGGGTTGGGAGTCTGCAGCACACTTACATCGAAGCCTATTTTCATCTTAGAAAAGACGCACGAGGCTGCCCTCACGTCCTTCAAGGGCGTTTTGATACAGAGACAAAGTTTGCTCTGCCGTTTCTTTCCAAGTGAAATGCGCGGCGCGTTGTTTGCCTGACACTCGTAGCCAGTTACTTCGCGCGGGATCACTTAAAACTTTCTCAATTCCCTCTGCAATCGAATCGACCGATTCAGGATCGGCATACTCTGCAGCATCTCCGCAAATTTCCGGCATAGAAGAAATAACCGAACTCAGCACAGGAGTTCCACAGCGCATCGCTTCAAGTAAAGGGAGGCCAAAACCTTCATAGAGAGAAACATAAATCATCAAATCAGCACCGCAGTAAAGCGAAGAGAGTTGACCTTCCTCGACAGTTTCCCGAATCTCCACGCGATCGCGAGCAGGAGATTTTGAGAGCGCTTCTAAGAACGGTTCGTAGAGCCAACCCTTTTCTCCAGCCACAATCCAACGATGCGGAAATTTCTTCGCGACGATTTTTTCGAAGGCCTGCAAAACACGCAGATGATTTTTCCGAGGCTCGAAAGTTCCGACGGTCAATAAATAAGGAGGATTTCTGCGCTCTACAGAAACGGGCTCGATGTGATCGCTTCCCAAAGGAATCACGGCAATGCGGCCTGGTTTTGCACCCAGACGCAACACGAGTTCTCCCGCAGTGAATGCCGAAGGCGCAATCAATCTTCGCGACTGGCGAATTGCCCAAATACTTCTTTGTTTTAGATAGTTAGCAGTCTCCGTTGAGAAAAAACCTTCCTGTAAAAAGGCCGCGTCGTGAATCGTCGCAATAAAAGGCGTTTTGCGAAGCGGAGGATAGACAAAGTCGGTGTAGTGAAAGAGATCCATCGGGCCCAGAAACTGTTCGATGCCAATGCCGGCGACATTTTGCAACAAGTGCAACACACGACTAGGAAATCGGCGGCGAATCAGTTTGGCGCGAGTACCGGCAATTCCTAATTCCGATCCTTGGACAATGGGTTTTTTCCAACTGTGACCAAACAGCAGCAACTCAGGTGAAGTATCCAAATGCGCCATCGCTCGCACGAGTTCGCGATTGTAACGGGCAATGCCGCTTCGTTTGAGCAAAGCCGGGCGATAGTCGAGTCCAATTTTCACAGGATTTTCGATTCTTCTTTTTTCAGTAGAAACCAAGACAGAACTGCTACGCAACATTCAGTAAGACATAACGCTCTTGCCGCTCCGGCGGCGCCGCCTTGTTGAATCGAGAAATAGTAAACGGGGAGAGAAAAAAGCGCACAGAGTAGAGAGATTCCAAGAATGATTCTTGTTTTGCCTAGTGCCACAAGACAAGTGGTCGAGACGGAGCCAAAAGCAATTGCTAAACCAGCGAGCGAGAGGTAGCGAAGCGAATCTCCCGCCTGAGCGAAATTTTCTCCAAAAACGAAAGTGAGTATTTGTTCTGCGAATGGAAAAACGAGCAATTGCATTGCAAGGGCGGGGAGGACAAGCCAAAGCAAAAGTTGACGACGAAGTTGGCGATACTCGCTTGGATTCTCTTTCGCGTTCTGAACGAGTAAGGGCATCGCGGCACCGGTTAAATACTGCGGAATCATCAAGGCGAGAGAGAAGCCGCGAAACGGAGCTGTGAAAAAAGGCAGAGCGGCTTCACCAGCGATAGAACGGAGGAAAAAATGTCCAGACTGAAAATAGATTTGCTGAGCGAGATTAGAAACTCCTAGTGGCCAAGCGTCATTCCAAAGCACTTTTGTTTCACGCTTCTGTAGGGGCGACGCATGCGCCGCCCCTACCTTGAAGTAAATCCAAACATTGCTAAAAGACCAGCCTAAGACGAAGCAAGCGAAATGAGCTTCCCATTGCCAAATCGAGATCGCTGCCAAAATCCCGGAAAGCAGAAGGGTGAAAAGCATTCCCCCAAGTCTTGCCCAGAGCAGAGATCGATATTGCAGTTCCTTTTGAAACTCAATTCCTGCCAGTCCTAGAGGCAAGGTTTTGAAATAGAGAATGGATAGCGCAAGAAGCCAAAGCGAATCCCCATAGTAGAGAACAATCGAGAGAAGAATCAGCTCGCAGGGAATCGAAAGCCAAAATCGTCCACGAATTGCAGCTTGTATCCAAGCTTGCGCATGCTGCGACTCCGCAGAGGCTTTTTGTAATCCAACAACAGAAAGTCCTAAGTCAGCTAAAGAGCCCAGCATCAGAAAAATGCTGAGATAAAAACCAAGTTTCCCAAAATCGAGCACAGAGAGTTCGCGGCCAAGAAAAACAAAAAGAAGAAACGTTCCTGCTGCGCTGAAAGTTCTTCCTAGGATTTGAAGGAAAGTTGCAGAGAAAAGTCGAGCGGACAGCATCTTGTAGAGGCTCTGGTAGGGGCGGGTCTCCGACCCGCCCGAACAAGGACCTGGCGGGTCGGAGACCCGCCCCTACCGAGAACGCACGGGCTTCTTTTCCTGTGCAGCTAAGTTTGTTTCTAATCGCTTAGCCACAGTCTCGGAAAATGCCTTAGTTCCTAAAGAGCCGCCAATATCGTGTGTTGATTCGCCCGCCTGAATCAATTCGAGAATCGAAGCTTTGAGTGCTCGACCCGCTTTATGTTCTCCAATGTGAATCAATAAGGAAGAGAAAGCGAAAAGAGCTGCCGAAGGGTTCGCAATATCCTTCCCTGCAATCGTGGGCGCTGTGCCTCCTGCTGGATCGAACATGGCCAAGGCCACTTTTGCATCCTTGGTAAACGAGAAGGAATTCGAGTCGCCTAATCCAATCGAGCCGATCAGTCCGCAGGCAGAGTCGGAAAGGAAATCGCCGTACTCATTGGGAGTGACAATGACTCGATAGTTTTCCGGGAACATGATGAGATTTCCCAACAAAGCGTCGAAGAGTTCGCGTTTGTGGATGACATCGGGATATTGTTTGGCAACTTCGTTGACGGCATTTTCGAAGAGCCCGTCTGTTTCGCGCTGAATCGTGTATTTCGAAGCGGAGTGAAGAAAAGTTCCTTTGCGTCGTGCGAGTTCAAAGGCAAATCGCGCCGCTTCCATACAGGGTCTTCTTTCAATCACGCGTATCGAAACCGCGGAGTCAGCGCCAATTTTCCGTCCCGCGTCATCGTAGGTTCCGCCAGTTGCGATACGGACAATGTCTAAATCGATGGATTTTTTGAAATTCGTCGGAATGCCTGGAATCGTGCAAACCGGACGATGGATGACGGAAAAATTACAAAGCTCGCGCAGCAATTTATTCGGACTCTCGTCGTCCTCAGCAGTCGTGGTTGGATATTTGATCGCCGTTCCATATTTGCGAATCGCATCGAGTGCTTCTTGAAATATTGTTCCCTTACGTTTGCGCCGATTCTCGAGTGAGAGATCAACAGGGTGAAATTCCACCTCAAAAGGAAGCGATTTAGCAATGCGATGAACGGATTGTTGAAGTTCGGAAGAAATCCCGTCTCCGAGATACTCTGCGATCGGATAGGCGTTGCCCATAGAATTTGGGGGGCTAGTATAGGAACGCTTCTTAGATTTTCCATGTTGAAAAACATTCTTCTTCTTTTGCTGCTCGCTGTTTTGGGGGCAATACTCTTTTTCGTGTTTTGGGTGAAGCCGGTTGGCGAGCCGGAAATCCAAAGCCGCGGTACCGAGTTTGCTCCAAAAACTGCGCCCGTTCCTCAGGAAAAAAAACCCGTTCTCCCACAGAACGAAGACGATTTTTCTAAACCGATTCCTGTGGAATTGTCTCTGCGTTGGTTGGAGCCGATGAACGCGAATATCCCAATACCCCGAAGTACAGGACAGATTGGGCGAAGTGCCCGTTTTGTGGGTCGAGTTGACCACTTGAATGGGTCACCTGCAGTTGGAACGAAATTGCGTTTTGATTTTGGTTTGAATCAAGGGGAAGAAGCGATTGTTGACGATTCGGGGAAATTTGAGTTTTCTGCTTTGTATCCCGGTCTGCATCAAATTTGGATTGATGCCGGTAGCGGAAACGAAGTGCTGCGCGAAGTTCGCTTAATGGGTAATCAGGAAAATGTTCGAGATTTTTCTTTCGATTTAGTGAGCACGGTTGCTGGGCGAGTTGTAGATCGAAAAGGCAAACCGGTGCCAAGAGTAGAACTCAGCATCGATCGCAAGATGAGTTGGAGTGACGAGCAGGGCCATTTCTCGATTCCTGGAGTATTGCCTGGAGATGCGATTTTGTATGCCAAGGCTGAAGGCTTCGCCTGGTTTCGACAGAATCTTAGTGTGTTACCCGGAGTGTTTTTCGAACCCGATCGATTGCAAATTGTATTAGCGCCAGGTGGAACTTTGCGCGGTGGTGCCTATGCCGTCGGCAGCCAAGATCCGGCTTTGCTCTATCTCGTGCCTGGTTTGTCTAGCCAAGATCGTTCGATTCCATTTGAGAAATTTTCTGCGATTCCTGTCGGTTCCGGAGGAAGTTTTGAAATTCCTCATGTGCCTGTTGGGACGAGTTTGAATTTGCTCGCTTTTCACCCTCATTCCGTAGCGGAGCCGAATTCAAAACAGGTTCTTTTGCGCGAGAACTCGAGAAATGTTGCCCCGATCGAATTTCGTTTTCGTTCCGTGCAACCATTGCGTGGAAAAGTGCAAAGCGCTGTGGACGGCAAGCCAATTCCAAATGCAAAGATCTCTTTGCTTTGTACAAATCCAGAAATTGCTGTCGCACATCTTCTCAAAGCACACGGACCCGCCTTTGGCAGCATGCTTTTGCCGCTCCTGCCTTCTTGCGAGAAGGAAACGGCCAGCGATTCCAAAGGCGAGTTTTCTTTAGAGGCGGGTGACGGCGGAGCGAGTGATCTTCTCTTGCGAATCGAGGCGGAGGGCTTTCTCCCGTACGAGAAAAAAGTTTCTCCCGCGAATTGGAAAAATCAGGCGATTTCCTTATTTCCTCCGCAAGCGTCGTCTTCAGAAAGTGGTGAATTGCAGCTTCAATTTCGTAGTGCCAGGCCCATTGCCGTTTCTTGGAATCTCAATGGCGCGCAAAAAGAATTACAAATTGTGCAGCCCAGCGAATTCTTTTCCGCGCCAAGCCTTCGCACAGGGATTTATCAAATCGATTTGCAATCTGGTTCACAACGACTGTTTCCAGAGAAAACCGTTTCTATTGCGGGTACGCGAAAGCTCGAAGTCTCAATTCATTGAACTCTTCTTAAAAAAGTTTTTATCAAATTTGGTTACATTCCGTTTTTCTCCCTCTACATCACTCCGGTTGTAAAGAGGTGCAAACATGTTTTCTCATCCGGTGAAAGTTTCGAAAGCGTCTTCTTATTCTCCTAATTTCTTGACACGTTTTTTTCGCGCCGCTCCATGGTGGGTAATTTCAGCCTCGCTGACTCTCGTTGCGATGGCTTTGGGTTCTCTGGTTTATTTCGGAGAGCAAAAACGTCAGGAAAAACTCGGATCAAAATTTGTGGATCTGCCTATTGCAACGCCTAAGCAAATCATTGAACCCATCAAGCCGGATGAAGGAATTCAAGCAGCACCGATTCCAGTCGAACCCCAGACTTTGGATCCAGTAGACAATATTGACCCAGCGGTTGTTGATCCCCGTGCGATGATTTCTGACCTCAATCGCACAGACAATGGGATTGAAGATGGGGACAGTGCAAAGGGCACAAGTTTAGAGTTTTCCTCTTTTTCAGAACTTTTAGGGAAACATGAGTTCGATGTGATTGGCACTGGTGGAGGTTCTGGGCTTATTCGTGGTGGTTACGGTACTCCAGGTGGAGGAGGTGGCCGGCCGACCGTCGCTGTTCGTGGCACACAGACCGGTGGACCAACAAAAGACACCGAAGCGGCCGTGCTCGAAGGACTACGCTGGCTAGCGCGACATCAATCTTCTAGTGGCGCTTGGGATCCCGAAAAATTCTCCACTCAATGTAAAGAAAACGGATGCGATGGCGCGGGACGTGAACAATATGCGATTGGTTGCACGGGACTTGCCTTGCTTTCCTTTATATCCGCTGGCTATGACCCGCAAATGTCGAGGGTTCGTTGGGAAGACACTCTCAACAATAAGATGATTCTCGTTCGCGATGTGCTGACTCGGGGTTTGAGATTTCTGGTTAATGAACAGCAAGAAGATGGAGCAATCGGCGATGTACGCGACGAGTTCTTCTACAATCACTCCATTGCGACTTTGGCGCTATGTGAAGCCTACAAACTTTCAAAAAGTCCTTTCCTTAAAGAACCCGCCCAAAAGGCAATCGACTATCTAATTCTTCATCAGAGTCCCGCGCCAAGCGGACAAACTGGATATCTCGGCTGGAGATACAAACCAGGCGATGGGATGAGTGACACCTCGGTTACGGGTTGGTGTGTAATGGCAATCAAATCTGCGGAGATGGCTGGACTTCGGATTTCCGAGTCTTCTTATCTTGGCGCGATGAATTTTTTGCAGTCGGTGACCGACTCTGGGTTTCGGGTTGGCTATCGCGACCGCACTGATGCAGGGCTACAACTTTCGATTCCGGGAATTAACGAGGATTTCAGGAATCATCCGGCGATGACTGCGGTTGGGATGCTGATCCGGGCCTTTATCGAAGGAAGGTTGAACGATCCTGCCTTGGCAAAGGGCGCAGAGATGCTCGTTCGTGATTTGCCGGTTTGGGATAAGCAATCACGCACGGATAAGGCGGGTGCCAATGGTCGGCCCAACGATTATTACTATTGGTATTACGCGAGCCTGGCCTTGAATCAATACGATGGCCCAGACTCTCCTCGACGTGACGGCAGTCTTTGGAAAGCCTGGAATGAGGCTTTGACCAAGGCTCTTTTGCCAAATCAGCATCGAAAAGCGTGTTTGTCGGGCTCTTGGGATGGAGACGATCGTTGGGGACATGCTGGCGGAAGGATTTACGCCACGGCGCTAAATACCTTAACTCTTGAAGTTTACTATCGATATGAAAACGCATTTGGTTCTGGGAAACACACCGGTTACAAATGAATATCGATCCGCTATATCAGGAGCAATTGCCAAGATCGTGGAACAAGTGCTTGCGAAAACTTTGATCGATCCGGTATTCTGATTTTTTGCTTTTTTGGGGATAGGCTCCTGGCCAGAGCTTATGACTATTGATTGTCCCATTGGAGTCCAGCATGCAGGATGAATTTGTAAATTCGACACAACGCGCACAAGAGGGGAGTTGGTTAGCTTCTCTCTTCAAGGTGGCGCCCTGGTGGATGATCTCCGCCTCGATCACTTTGGTTGCGCTAGGGATTACTTCTCTTGTTTACTTCGGCGAAGAAAAAAAGAAGGAAAAACTCAAAGCGCTCGAAGCGGAAATTTCGGTAGCAACTCAAAAAATCGAAACTCCGATTGAAGAGAAGCAAATCGAAGCGGAACCCATTCCGATTAACGATCCAACCGACGCGGACCCTACCGATAATGCAGAACCCGAAGTGTTCATGCCCAATGCGATGATCTCAGATCATAACGAAACAGATAATGATGAAGACTTCGAGCAGATGAAGGGAGATACGAAGGACAGCAATGTTCACTTCGATTCCTCAGGCAAGAATATGTTCGACTCGATCGGTTTGGGCGCCGGTTCTGGTGTGGGTCGTGGACGATATGGTGGCGCCTTTGGTGGGCGAAGAAATTTAGTCGCTCGCAAGGGACGTCCAGGTGGTGCAACTGAGAAAACGCAATTGGCCGTTATGGATGGACTCAAGTGGCTGGCCCGCCACCAAAGTTCCGACGGTTCGTGGCAGCCTGCAAATTTTCCTTCCAATTGCGGTTCGGGATCAACTTGTGATGGAACAGGTGCAGAGCATCACACAGTAGGCTCAACCGGTTTAGCGCTCTTGGCTTTTTTGGGTGCTGGTTTCAATCATCAATCCACTGATCGTTGGGTCGATCCAGTCACTCAAAAGAATATCTTGGTCAAAGATGTCATTCGCAATGGTCTCAAATATCTCGTCGATCAGCAGAGCGAAGATGGTTCTCTTGGACCTATGTACGATGCGTTTTTCTACAATCACTCTATTGCGACCTTGGCTTTATGCGAAGCGTTTGGTCTTTCGAAGAACGCCTATATTAAGGAGCCCGCCCAGACGGCTCTCGATTTCTTGATTCGAAATCAAACACCTTCTCCAGGAGGAACTGGATTCTTAGGCTGGCGCTATAAACCAGGCGATGGCCAAAGCGACACTTCTTCGACGGGTTGGTGCGTGATGGCGTTGAAGTCCGCAGAAATCAGCGGCTTGCAGATTTCCCAAGGCTCCTACGATGGGGCATTGACCTTTGTGCGTGGAGTTACTGCGCCAGATTTCAAAGTGGGCTATCGCGATCGTTCTGATGCGGGGCAGTTTTTGAATATCCCCGGTATCAATGATGATTACATGAATCACCAAGCCATGACGGCGGTAGGCATGTTGATCCGTACATTTGTGGAGCACGATCTCAACGATCCAGCCTTAGAAAAGGGTGCAGAAATTTTGGTCAAGGACTTGCCGGTTTGGGACAAAAACTCTCGGAAAGGTCCCGTCGGTTTCGATGGCAAGCCTAATGACTATTACTATTGGTATTACGGCAGCCTCGCACTCAATCAATTCGATGGTCCTGACTCTCCTCGCAAGGATGGAAAATTTTGGAAAGAGTGGAATGAGGCTTTGGTTAAAGCATTGATCCCCAACCAGCGTAAAGATACTTGTTTTGCCGGTTCTTGGGATGGAGATGATCGTTGGGGCCACTCAGCCGGACGAATCTACGCCACCGCAATCAATACTTTGACTCTGGAAGTTTACTATCGCTATGACAACGCCTTTGGTTCTTCCAAACGCGGAGGAAAGGCAGCAGGTTCTTCATCGAGTGTCAAGGTATCCGAGGGAGGGAAGTAGTCCTTAATCCTGATGAAATTGATTCCAAGCAAATCTGATCATTTACGAGTTGTTTTTACTTCAGGCTTTCTTTTGCTAGCGCCTGCGTTTCAGGCAGCCAAGCAAACCGCTCAAGAAAAGGATTTGGAGTTTGCTTCCAAATTAAAAGATTACTACATCGACTTAGCGGACGATTTCGTTTCGAAGTTAGAGAAAAACACCGAACTCAAAGACGATCTCAAAGCACGATTGAAACTTGTGAGGGCGGAAATTTCGATGCAACGCGCTTCTCTCGAAGCGGTTCTCGAAAAGAAACTCGAATATATCCAACAGGCGGATCAGTCAGTCGAGAGCTTTATTGGGCAGAACCCAGATCATCCTTTTATCGCTCAAGCTCGAAACACTAAGGGGGAATTAGGACGCTTGGCTGGTGAGGCGATTTTGGAAGCGCTTGGCGCAGCCACGGATCCAAAAACGATTCAAGCCTTACGGGAAAAGGGCGAGAAGTTCTTTCAGGATGCAGAGCAGCTTTTGCGCAAGCAGATTGCTAAAGGAGCGGACCCTAATGCCGAATTCGACCTGGCCTTTGCTACGGCTCGACTCAATCTGCCAAAAACTCAATTCCGCCATGCTTTGCTTTATGAAGCGAAAAACTCAAAGCGAACAACTCTCTTGCAAGACTCTCTGCGCAATCTCGATGAAGCGCTTTTTGATGTGGGGGATCCCTATTTCCCAGCAACCTATGATGCCTATACCACCAAGGGTTTGATTCACCGAGAGCTGGGCGACTGGGCAAAAGCACGCGAATCCTTTGAGCAGGCGATTGCGATGAAGGATCTCTATGTCGATGCAGAAGATCCTGAAAAATATAATTGGGACGATATCGGGCCTGCGTTGATTGCCAAAGGATTTGTTGAGCTGGCAAGAGCGGGAAATCTCTTCCAGGATTATCTTGCTGTGATTGATGCGGCAGAGCGTTGCTTCAAGCTGCTCCCGAATGTGAAATCGGTAGATCTCGGTTGGAGTTTGCT
>CAZMYG010000107.1:0-10337 GCA_964570465.1 uncultured Planctomycetales bacterium | reverse complement strand
GGCCGAGCTATTTGAAAATCCGAATGCCTATGAACGATATAGAATACGCGGGCATTGCCTACGCGATCGAAGTAGTTCCGACCAACACGCCGGCGACTTTGCGCCGCTATGTGAATTTCAGTACAGGCGGGCTCTCGACTCCTACCGAGATGGCAGCTGCTCCTAGCAATCACTACAAGACTCTAGCGCAGTGGGGTGAATTTGTTACGGTCGGCCAAGCAGCGACAACTTTTCCTAATACCCAGTTTCAAGTGCGCTTGGGAATGAACCGCGATAGCGATGCGTCGACGCTCGAAGCTTTTTCCGCAATGGGCAAACGCGCGACGACCTGGAAATGCGGGGACGTGAACAATAGCGGTCTCGTCAACCTCGACGACATTCTCGGTGTGCTTTCCGCATTCAGCGGCACCTACAATGGGAACATCACGATCTACTCCGCTAACGTCAAAGGTGCGCCAGCTTTGCTCATCAATCTCGACGACATACTCGGTGTTCTTGGCGCCTTCGGCGGCAACTGCGCGAGCATGCCGTAGAGACAAATTGGAACTTCTTAAAATCCGCAATACGCCTAGGGGCGGCGTATGCGCCGCCCCTTTTCTTGGACTTATTTTTTTGTTTCCGAGGCTTCTTGCGCTTTGAGTATTCTTCGTTGTCGATATGCTTGCGAGAATTCTTCCTTTGAAAAGCTCAAAACACCTAAATCATGTCGATCTTTATAGACCTCGACTTCTCGATCTAAGTAAAAGTCCGGTCCAATGAACACTCGAAGTAAATAGAATCCAGGCGAGACACAATCTAGTTCGAAAAGGGTATTTTGCCCGCATTCGCTTCTGGCTAACACGGATCCGTAATGTGCCAAATCGCCGTAGATTTCTCGCAGCTCGATCCACGGGAACATTTCTGAATCTTCAGGGAAAGATAGTTGGCCTTGTATTTTGGCATTTGACAAAACAATAAAGTCTTCCTGGATTTGACCATTCTTGGGGAACTTGATTTTGCGGATATCGATGCGTTGGCTGGCATTTCCTTTTTCATCTGATCTAGCGATGCAAAGATTTCCTTGAGGCACGAAATCGAATCGATATTTCCCAGAGGAATCAGATACGGTGGTTGCTAACCAATCCGCCCCAGGCAAACCGTTTTCCCGTTCTGTCCACAGGATTAATTCTTCTCCACTCTGCGCTTGTCCATGGCGATTGGAAACGAAACCTTCGATGAATCCTCCTGTACCCATTGTCAGAATGAGATTCTCCCAGGAGTCATTTGTCTGTAGGCCTTGCCCCAGAAAACTTAACGGAGCATAGCCCGCTTTCTGGAGTACGAGTTTTTGAATTGTTTTGCCTCGTATAGATGAAAATTCAAAGTACCCTTGCGCATTGCTTGTCTTGATGCCTTCTTCTCCACCGAGTTCATTGAAACTGAGTATGGTGACTCCCTCTAGGGCAGTTCCTATTTCATCGAAGACATGTCCGGATACAAGAAACGAGCGATCTTTCAAAACGATTTCGATTCTTTCCAGAGAATCACCGCGGCGGAGTGTCAAAGGGCCGACATTTTCAGGCTTAAAACCCTTGGCGATTGCGAGTAGTCCGAGTCTTTGCTCTTCGTCCCGTAGTGGAATCGCTATGCGAAACATGCCTTCCGTGTTTTGGAAAAACTGATTTGGGCCAGCCATTGTGTCTATGCCTCTTTGAAAAAATACAGAAATCTTGAACGAGTCGGGAGGGACTCCGGTTTCCAGTTTCACCAATCCAGAAATCCAGCAGGGAGCGTAAAGATCTTTCAGCCGAATCGAGATTGGACCTGATTTGTCAACGAACGCTAAACCCTCTTCAAAGTCTGGAGCTTCTGCAAGGATGCTTTGTTCTTCAGGCATAAAGCCTGCAAAGAAAAAACTGCCAGAATCGGAGGAGCGAGTTTTACTCAGCGTTTGTTGTTTCTTGTCTAACAGTATTAGAGAAGCGTTGACGACAGGATTGTCTCTTTCGTCTGTGACGGCTCCAAAAAGACCAATCGCTCGGAGCGGAGATCTCAATTTCTCTTGTCCAAGATTCGCGGAGGCCGAATCTTCTTTTCTATGAAGAGCAGGTGTGGGCGCAGAAGCGTTTTTACTTTCCTCGGATGATTTTTTGGGAGTACTGTCTTGGTTGGGGAGTTTCATCTGCTGCAATGCTGCAAAAAGTAGAAGCAGGATTGCACCCAACACCAGCCAAGACAGTCGTCCTTTCATCAGAATTTACTCGCCGCAGGGACAAACTTTTTTTGGGGGGTCAGAACAAATTCTTCCCGTAGCAATGGTAGGAGGGTCTGTATAGCAGTCTTGAATTTCTCCTCCTGGAGTCCACAACGTATAGCAACGAGTACGTCCTGGACGTGGATAGTAATAACTCCAACAAATCTTGACTTCGATGCAATCCCCCTCGACGCCCCCATTTTGTACGTCTCCATTCGGCCCTGAAAGGTTGCCCGATTTGTTTTCTACTTCTACGCATGCCGAACTCCCATTGGAGTTTGGAGTTGCACCGCCCATAGGGTCGTCCGGACTCATCGAGTCATCTTCCACGCCACGAGGATCGCCGCCGTTTAATCCGTAATAGGATCCGACCGGAATATTTTCCCCTTCGTTTAAATTCGGACGATCCGCACAACTGTCTACTTTTTTCCCCGTAGGGATACAGTCATCTTTTCCTCCGCTGCCAACAGCGGTTAAAAGTAAAGTGAAAGAGCACAGTTGGGTTGAGAGTCGCATGACTACCTCCTTCGACTAAGTGGTTTTTAGAATGACACCAAAGCCTAAGTTGGAGGAGTAATGTCGGTGTAAGGTTCGAAGTTGTTAGGCAATCAATTCCTCCACCTGATTTACAATTTCCAAAGGATAGCACTCATCTTCGATATTGAAAGGGGTGTTGATGGTTTTTGATCGATCTGAAATCATGAAAATGTCTCAAATGTTTACTAAGCAGTTCGTGCTTACTTTTCTTCGGTGCTGACGGTCGGTCAAATCGCCTACACCTATACAAACACCCAATTCGAAGTGCGCCTGGGAATGAACCTTGATGGCGATGCGTCGACGCTCGAAGCGTTTTCCGCAATGGGCAAACGCGCCACGACCTGGAAATGCGGGGACGTGAACAATAGCGGTCTCGTCAACCTCGACGACATTCTCGGTGTGCTTTCCGCATTCAGCGGCACCTACAATGGGAACATCACGATCTACTCCGCTAACGTCAAAGGTGCGCCAGCTTTGCTCATCAATCTCGACGACATACTCGGTGTTCTTGGCGCCTTCGGCGGCAACTGCGCGAATATGCCGTAATCATAATTGAAACATCCTAAAATTGCTTTTTCATAGTAGGGGCGGCGCATGCGCCGCCCCTACAACTTTATGCGGATCCGCTTGAGACGAAATAACTCGGTGAATTGATATGCTCCTAGTAGCCCGCTTCGTTTTCCTGCTTGCTTGGCCTAGCGGGCTTGAGTTTTGTCCGGACTTGGTTCGTTAGTGGATTCGGGAGCCGTCGAATTGCCTGGCTGCGTAAGTGGATGATATTTTTCTGGGTAAACGATCGCGAAAGTTTTCTTCGGTGGATGTTTGAAAACGGTTTCTAACGCCTTCTCGTACCCAAATCGTTCAACCAGTTTTTCAAAGAATTTCCGCCCGTGCAAATAGGGAAAGCTAACTAAAGACTCCGCCAGGTTTTCTTCAAACTCACGGCGCCCGCCTGCAAAGGAAAAAGTAGGGAACTGCGCAGAAATTTTCTCATCCAAACGAAACGCATCGAGCAGCCCTCTTTTCCTTGCAACGCGTTCAACAATATATTCGGTGTGACCTTCGATGACGGAAGACCGAGCGATCATTTCCTCAATATCCTGTGAGTCTCCGATGAATTGATCCAACGGAAATCGACGATGTTGAAAGACATGAATGGTTTCGTGAATGAGAATGATGTCTAAGTATTCTTGATTCAACATCCCTTTGAACTCTTCGCCTGCTTCGGCAAGGGAGCTAAAAGTTTCAGGACAGACCAAGAGCATGCCGCGTTTTGTATCGAGCTTTCCCAAAATGAGTTTGGCGACGCTGCGAGCTTGCACGGAATAGGCTTCGATTTCGTCTGCATCGGGCTCTTCTGCGCGTCTTTTTGCATCGAACGCAGCGTTCTCCGCGCCGATCACTTTTGCCATTTCCTCTTGAGTGCAGCTTTGTATCAGGATAGGAGAGGATGACTTAGCTCCCAGTTCTTTCTCAATATCTGGAAGCAAGATGGCGAGTCGTTTGTTGAGTGCTTCCAGGGAGAAATCAGCGACGTCGATGCTGGCTACAAGGGTAAATGCGGCGATGCTTGCTGAAAAACGTGTGCGGGTTTGTGCGTTAGCGTTTAGCGTCGATCGACAAGCCTTCCTGTCCTCCTTTGAAATATCCAAGAAAGAGGGGTTCTTTCATCGGCAATGCATCCCATTCGAGTCGAAGAAGGTAGTCATGCCCCTCTTCCAGCGCAGGGAAACGAAAGCGGCGGCTAGGGGAAATGGAAATGCAATGTCGACTATTTCCAAAGCTAAGGCAGAGCTTCGCATGAGTGAGATCGATTTCTTTGGGGAAAAATAATTCGCCGGAGATGGCAGGCGCGTCTGGAAGACGGATCTGAATTTCCTGTGTTAGCCCTGGACGAAGTTCCAAATTTTGACTGTAAATGACACGGTAATTACGTTTGACGTTAAGAAAAAAAGTCTCCGCTTGGAGATTGCGAAATTCAAACTTGCCTTGAATATCGCTTTCCGTTTCTTGAGCCGTGCTTCCAATCATAATGTCCTCCCCAGAAGACGAGGCTTCTAGGATTTTGCTTTGAGGGCTTTTGGAAGAAAGAAAAAACGGAGGCTTTTCAGCCGGCATCAGTTGGAGAGTAAAGCCTTCAACGGGTAAGCCGCGATCATCTAGTAGCTCGCCACGAATGTTCGCAGGATGTTCGAGATAGATTGGACCTAAATCACGAATCCCAGCATCTCCTGCAGAAATCCGGCGATGCCAATCTGCAAACTCCTTGGATTTGATCAGCAGCAAATGCGAGATATTGGCACGCAATGGAGGAAGATGAAATCGACCTTGAGGATCGGTGACCGTTTCTGCGCTATCAGGTGAGGCAGCACCGTGCATCATGGCGAAATAACCTTCAGCACTGACGAGCAGGTCTGCGATTGGTTTTCCGTCTGGAGAAAATACTTGTCCTTCCAAATTCGTTGCTGCTGGAAGAAGTATGGTGACTCCATAACAAAGGCCTTGTCCCGTGCGTTCTTTCATGGAATTGCCGTCGGAATCAATGCTCCAGTGTTGTTTTGAACCCATGAAAATAAGAGCGAATGCGTCTTTATATCCGGGCGCGCTTGCGCTCAGTCTGCGGCCGGCTCCGTCTGCCAACCAATTCTCAAAACGAAATCGTCCATCGCTTTGAGTTTCTGTGCGCACATTTTCGAATCCGTCGATGAAAACGGACGCGCCGGCGATGGGGATTTTTGTTTCTGCGTCGAGCACAATGCCTTCGACAACGCCAGCGGGAAGCAAGGAGAGAGTCAGTTCATAGTTTTTTCCTGGCTCGGTGATTCGAGCTTCGCTGTGATCGGATATCTGTCCTTGCAACCAGGCATAGGCTTTGACTTTGCCCAATGGAATTTCAATCTGCGTTTCACCGCTGGAATCCGTGAACAAATTCTTCTCGAAGAGCAATTTGTCGCGATCCTCTAAGGAATGAATACGAAGGGTGAATTGGGCGCTCATAGCAGCTTTTGATTCATTCAATACAGTGTGCACGGTCAGTGTGGCCAAATTGGATTTTTCCGCGTTGTCTTCTGGTTTCTGTTTGTTGGCGTCAGGACTCGTCGAGTTTGCGGATTGTGGCGTGAGGGGAATGGCTTCGCGCACGCTGTTACTGGGGACAGGGAATTTGTTGTTGTTAGAAATCGCCTGAGCTATATCTGTAGTTAATGATTTAGTTTGTTGTATTTCACTTTCTGGGCCGGTTCTTGAATCATTCCACAGAAAAAAATAGAAGCCCAGAGAAATGAGAGCCAGCGTGCTGATTCCCCAAATCCATCGTTGCGACGCCATTTTCATCACGGCGATTCTAATTGCCCAGACTCAAAACTGGAAAGATCCCAACTCGCCCAGTATAAAGCCCGCTATGCACATCCGTTTGCGATCGGCGCTTGTCGCTCTCTTTGCGAGTGCGTTATTTTTTTCCTGTCTCACTCCCGCTGTGCGCAAGAGTTCGCGTGAATCGATGGAGAGTACCGCGCAAGAAGGACTCTTTCGTGTCGGGATTCTTGCCTACGATGGGGTACTCACCACGGAGTTTGTTGCATCGCTTGATACTTTCGCGCATGCGGCTGAGTTAGTTCGCTCTTGGGAACTTGTACCGAGATTGGAAGTTGTCACCGTCGCGCCCACTTTGCGCGAAATCGAAACGGCCGAAGGCTTACGCGTCTATCCCAATCACGGTTTTTCCGATTGCCCTTATTTGGACTTACTTGTGATCCCCAGTTCCATTGGCTATCAACGTGAAATCACCGAACGCGAGTGGACACGTTGGGTCGCCGCTCGCTCCGATCGAGCGAAATACACTCTCGCTCACGGTTGGGGCAGTTTTCTCCTCGCCGCTTCAGGACAATTACAAGGCAAGAAAGCAGTCACTTTTCCCGCACAAGCCGCAAGCTTCCGTCAGCTTTTTCCGGGAGTGGAACTTCTCTCCGATCTGCGATTCGTTCAGGACGGGACTATCATCACTTCTTCAGGCGGACTCTCTGCCTACGAGTCTTCACTCTTCCTCGTTCGCATGATTTACGGAGACAAACTCGCCCGTAGCATTGCCGGCGGGTTGGTGTTCTCGCCGGATAATTTGCAGTACTCGCTGCCGAAGTGAGCCTTGCGGGCTTTGCGACTCATTTTCAAGCGATACTCGATCCGCTGGAGAATCGTCTCTCGACGAGCACAATCGGTTGGCGGGGTTTCCCGGGTTTACGATTTGAAGGGGAATCTCAAAGACGATGGGAGTTATCTATTTGATTACGATGTGTGGAATCGGTTGACACGAGTGAGTTTGAAGTCGAACAGTCGCCGAACTCTCTAGCTATAAATTTGAGGTGAATACAGAACCCAGCAAGCCAATGAAAACTCCTTTACGACAACTCGACACAGGCAGAGTCAGCCTCGAAGTCAAGGTTCAGCCGGGTACGCGAAAAAACGCGGTTCTCGATTTGTGGAACGAGAAATTGCGCGTTGCGGTTCACGTTCCTCCGGAAGGGGGTCGCGCCAATCGTGAGTTGGTTGATTTGTTAGCGGAGTTTTTTGGGATTCGTAGGAATCAGATTTCTCTGCTTCGCGGTGAAAAATCCCGAGAGAAAGTTTTGTTGATTGAAGGAGGGAATATGGAAGCGCTCCAGAAGAGAGTCGATTCCCTTCATAAACAGTAACCAGTGCCATTTGGCGTTTCGCGCGTTGAATTTTATTGATTAAAAAGTCGATAAAAGCGCTGGCAAATAAGAGAGGTAACATGTCCAGCGAAAGTGCAAAAGCAATTCACCGTCGCAAACAAATTCAATTCTTTGCTAAATTTTGTCAGGGACAGGGAATCGACGTCGGTTGCGGAAATGATCCGGTGTTGCCGGGAGTCGATCGCTGGGATCTCGCACAAGGAGATGCCCAATTCATGGAAAGCGTTGCGAATGAAAATTACGATTTCGTTTATTCCTCGCATTGTCTAGAACATCTGCGCGATCCGTATGTGGCGATTAAAAATTGGTGGCGCATTTTGAAGCCAGGTGGATTCTTGATCGTGCAAGTGCCCGATGAAGATCTCTATGAACAAGGGGTTTTCCCCAGTCGTTTCAATTCCGACCACAAGTTTTCCTTCACGATTTCAAAATCAAAATCCTGGAGCAAAAAATCGGTTAACGTGACTTCGCTTTTCAAAGATTTGAAAAATCACAAGGTTGTCTATCTCAATCTCTACGATACGAATTACAACTACTCCTCCCCAAACAATGTGGATCAAACTGCCGATCGAAAAAAAGGAGTAGAGGTTTCGATTGAATTCGTTGTCCAGAAACTCGTCGATACGGATGTCGTTTCGAAACTGAAACTCGACAGTGGTCCCCCAGAGCCCGAAGCACTCATTATCCCGTCAAACGCTCTCAGCAATCCGCCACAAAGCCGATTCGGAAAAGATGAAAAAGGAAATCCTTGGCTGATGATTCGAGTCAAGTCGGATAGAGTCTCCATTTCCGGTTTCTAAAGCGCGCTTCAAGACGCAGTTGGCCTGCGCCTTTGAAGGCGTAGGAGGAGAACATGCTTCCATTCTGCGTATTGGCTTTGGCGGTCATTCCTTATTCCAATTCAAGCTCGAGTATTGCGCGTGATTTTTCTCGAGCTCTTTCGAAGCAGGTCCAGGAAAACTGGCAAACTTTCAAGGGAAAGGAACTTTCAAATTCCCCCTTTCGGGATAAAAATCGTTTTGCGCTTCAATTCACGGAGCTGCGCAAAAAAGAAAAACCAAATGAGAAAGAGATTCGCAGTGCTTTACGGGAGTTTGAAAAATTTTATGTCCAAGAAAAAGGAAATGCGCATTTCGAATGGCGCGCAATGGATCTCTTTGGCGCGATGTATGCAGAGCTAAAACAAAATCAAGAAGCGGTTGATCACTATCAGAAGGCGTTGAAGTTCTATCCCGATGAACAGTACAAACAATTACAAAAACACAGTTCTTTTCATCATATAGCCAACGAGGCGGCCGGCCTGCTTTGGGATTGGAAAGGAGTCGATGCGGCGGAAGAGTTTTTGCTCGAAGAGTTTCGCCAGAATCCCAAGTTCCATTATGTGTACGCGCTTTGGTGGCAAGAGCGCTTCGAACAAGCCGAACTCGAGGAAAGATTCTCCAAATTCCTTCTGAAGTTAGCCGAGATCTATCGCGCCAAAGCGGAAAGCGATTGGTTTGTGAAGGATTCCTTAGACAGTTTGTTGAAGGAACTCAAAGGTATGGAGCCGCTCAAGCCATTTCTCGTCGGGGAAAATCCAAAGAAAAAGTATTTTCTACTTCGGCCCGAGTCTTTGAAGGAGAGTGATGAAAAGCATTTGGTTTTGATTCTTCCTGGGGGTCACGGAAAGGCGAAAGAGTTTTTACCCTGGATCAATCAGCTGTATCGCGAGTCTGGAACTGGAATGGTCTTTGCCGTTCTTTCCGCACCGGAATGGTCGAGTGATCAAGATCGAGTGATTTGGGTCACTCGATTTTGGATGAACAAATACAAGGAAGCTCAGTTTCCTGTCGAGCAATTCATTTCCGAAGTTGTTGAGGATGTGAAGTCGAAGAAGCTCTTCACGGCGAAAAAAGTATTGTTACTTGGTTGGTCTTCTTCAGGGCCGGCGCTCTACAGCACTGCTCTCGCAGAGGAAAAAGTTCCCTACGACGGTTATTACATTCAGTCTTCCGTATTTAAACCAGAGCAGCTCGATTTGAAATTGGCCAAAGGGAAGAAGTTTTATTTGCAACAAGGCACAGAAGACAAAATCACAGAGCTTTCACACGCCAAGCGAGCGGAGAAAGAACTCAAGAAGAACGGGGCTGTTGTCACTCTCGACGTTTTCCGAGGCGGCCATGGTTTCGCCATGGAGAATCAATTTGAGTCGGTTCGCAAAGGATTGGACTGGTTGTTGGAGGAGGGCAAGGGTTCGGAGTGAATTTATTTCTCTAAGCTGCTTTGCGTTAATGGATTATGCTTTGAGTTTATAAATCAGGAAAAGCTCCAAAAATTTCGTTAGAAATGTGATTTCACTCCGGACTTTAGAATCGGTGTAATTTTTCTTTGTATACTTTTGTGCGGGGCGAGATATTTCCTTCCGCCACATTTTTTTGATTTGCTTCTACGCGAGATTTTTCAGGAGCTTAAACATGAGATTCGCAACACATGCGATTGTGGTGTTCCTATTTCTTTCCTTTTCAGCCTTTGCATTTCAGAAGGATATTTCTCTATCCGCCCCACCCGATCCCAACGAAGACTGTCCAGGGTTTTCTGGGGATCCTGGGGATGGACCTGCAGAGGAGTCTCAAAATTCTCGAAACGATGATCCTAATCCGGGAGATACTTGCGGGACTTCACAATTGAATCAACCCGGCAGTTTTCCCGGCTGCGCGATGCCGAATGCACCTGGCGGTTCTCACTTTGGTAGTGGCCGTGGCCCAACAGTTCCTGCAGCCTCAAAGGCTCCAGCGAAAACGTTACCAGATCCCTCTTTGTCTCAGGCAGAAGGTGGCAAGCCCGCACAAAATCCCAATGTTGGGGGTTATGGGAAAGGG
>CAZMYG010000106.1:0-10367 GCA_964570465.1 uncultured Planctomycetales bacterium | reverse complement strand
GCTCGACCGGGAGATTGAGGTCGCGAAAAACGGGAACGTCGCGACGCACATAGCGGAAAACAAAACCAGGTTCTCCCGATTGGCGGAAAAGATTCACACGAAAGCGGCCGACTTCGGGAATGCTCAATGCCTTGTCTGCTTCTCCATGTAATTTGAAGAGTCTCACTTCTTCTTCATCGAGAAGACGGCTTAAGACCACACGCGCAAATTCACTATCGATTTTTTCATCGGAGATATAACGCACCAACCGTTGCGCGCGAATCGCAGGATAACCTCCGGTTTTAAGAATCATGTCGGAGGCCCCTTCTTGGACCATGGTTTTGAGCAAAGAATCTAGATCTAGCATATGTTTATCTCGGAAAACTAAGAGGCTTTATCGAAAGAAAGATGCTAGTGGCTTGAGAGGACACTCGCCTTGCCCTGAAGTTTCTTGGAGATGGCAAGTAGCAGGTCTTTGAGTCCAGCACCAGTAACGGCACTGATTCGAATGAGTTTTTTGCCAATCGCTTTTTCGAGAGCCTTGGCATTCTCTTCTGCCGCAGGATCATCCAGTTTTGTCGCGACGAGAATCCTGGGCTTTTTCATCAATTTAGGAGAGTAGAGTTTCAGTTCTTTTTCGATGGTTTTGAAACTCTCTTCCGGTGTTTGCGTGGCAAGAGAAGAACAATCAATCAAATGAACGAGGATTTTTGTGCGTTCGACATGCCGAAGAAAAGCAACACCTAAACCATGTCCCTGATGCGCACCTTCGATCAATCCCGGAATATCGACCATAATAAAACGGCGACCCTCGGGAAGTTCCACGACGCCAAGTTCTGGAACGATTGTCGTAAAAGGATAGGAAGCAATTTTTGGTCTCGCCGCGGAGAGTCGCGAGAGCAAGGTTGATTTTCCAGCATTCGGAAGGCCAACAATGCCGACTTCTGCAACGAGTTTAAGTTCGAGTTTTACGGTGCGTCGCTCTCCTGGCTTTCCTTCTTGTGCGAAACGAGGAGTGCGGCGAACTGCAGAAGCAAAAAACTTATTCCCATAACCACCACGGCCACCTTTGGCGATCACGACACTCTCCCCAGCCTTTGCAAGATCCTTGAGAGTATTTCCCTTTTCAGGGTTTTTGACCAGCGTTCCAACAGGAACGAGTAAACGAAGCGCACGAGCATCGGCACCGGTGCAATTCTGACTGCCACCAGCTTTTCCATCCTTGGCATGAAACTCGCGCTGTCGCACAAAGGCTTGAAGAGTGTTTTCGCCATCGTCGGCAATGAGAATAATATTGCCCCCACGGCCCCCATTGCCGCCATCAGGACCACCTTTGGGAATGTACTTTTCACGACGGAAAGACACTCGTCCATTTCCGCCTCGACCTGCTTGAAAAGTTACTACTGCCTCATCCCAAAACATGTTTTGCCTTAGAAAAAAACGGGGCAGAAGTGTTTTGACTTCTGCCCCGCAGAAAGAATGAAAAAATCCTAATTGCTCGCGACTGGATCTACATGCACTCGGCGACGATCTTGAAATCGCACGGTCCCATCGACCAAAGCGAAAATCGTGAAATCGCTGCCCATACCCACATTGCGACCAGGACGAAACTGAGTCCCGCACTGACGAATAATGATATTGCCCGCCTTGACTCGTTCACCGCCATAGCATTTAACCCCGCGAAATTGTGGGTTGCTGTCGCGGCCGTTACGGGAAGAACCTTGTCCTTTTTTATGTGCCATGGCTACACCTGAATATCTGTGATCTTAACGGTCGTGTATTTTTGACGATGCCCGACGCGTCGCTGATATTGCTCACGACGACGCCAGCTAACAGTAAAAACTCGCAGGCCTTTCTTGACGGGGCTGGACACTTTTCCAATGACCTTGGCTCCCGAAACGGTAGGGGTACCTACCTTGGCCTTCTCTCCTCCGATATAGAGGACCTTATCAAACACAATCTCCTCCCCTGCTTTGGCCTCGGGAAGGGTATCGATCGTGATCGTATCCCCAGTTTTTACAGTATATTGTTTATTTCGATCTTGAAGTACGGCAAACACAATAGCTCCTTATTGGTGAAAAATAGGCGGAGGATGATAGCCTCGGAGCGACTGAATCACAAGTGTCTAGAAAGTTCTATGCTTCCGCGTGGGTTTTGAAAACTCTCTGCAAAAAACCTTTGGGAACAGTCAATTGATTTCGCAGTTTCTCTTCTAAGTGACTATTTTTGAGCTTTGTGATTTCCAAAGCGTTTTTTAATTCGGCAATTTGCAAATTTGCGACGTGAAATTGCCGAGTCATTTCTTCGAGCTTGGATTCCAAATTCCGAATCTGTCCGCCGCTCTTCTCTTCGAATCGGTCGACATACTTTTGCAAATACTGTTCTGTTTTTTCAGCGGCTTGCAAAGCGCCTTTGGCATTGGCCAAAGACTCGCGAGTATTCGCAAGTTCAGCAGCGATTCTTTCAAGATGAAAAGCCAAACGAGCGACTTCAGCGCTGGGCTGCTTCTGGGGCCCTTTTAATTCAACCTCACTACGTACGAGATCTAACAGTGCAGACCCTTCGCTTTGAGGCTCAGCCGATCCTTTCTGGGGATCTGATTTCGAGTTTTCCCCCGCCGCTGGGGAGGATGTAAACCCCCTCACTGCTTGGCGTACGGAGTCGCTCTTGCTCGTGTTTAACGGGTTTTTCCCGATCCGCGAAAAATTCGCTGTCGCCATCGTTTTCTATCCTCCGAATCAACTCCCAATAATCCTCCGCTCCTCGACTCTGAGCAGCGTATTCAAAAATCGTCTGATGGAAACTCGGTGCTTCAGAAAGCTTCACATCTGCGCGAATTGGTTTCGCCACTCTCTGTCCGTACGCTTCCTGAAGAATGGATAAAACTTCCCGACTTTTTTTATGTCGCGCATCAAAGAAAGTTGGAATCACATAACGCACAGGAAGTAAATGTTTCAGCTCTTCTTCAACAACGCGCAAATTTCCTGCGACTTGTCTCAAACCTTCTAAAGAAAGAAATTCCATCGAGACCGGAATCCAGGCTTCTTGCGCAAACATTAACGCGTTGAGGCCCAGCAAAGAGAAACTCGGTGCCGTGTCGAGCAAGACATAGTCGTACTCGCTCATCACCTCAAGGCGACGACTTAGCACTTCTTCGCGACGGTTTTGAGTCACTAGCCATTGATCCACTGCGGAAAGACTGCGATCTGCAGGAATGATGTCTAGATTTTCCCGAGCCTTGATTACGCATTCGAGTAATGGGCATCGGTCGACAAAGAGATGGTAAAGAGTTCTGCTCGCGCTGATTCCGAAAGATCCCGCAACATTTCCTTGCGGATCACAATCGATAAGAAGAACTTGCTTGCCCGCCTTGGCCAAACCGCTGGCAAGAGTCACTGCGGTCGTTGTCTTGCCCGTGCCGCCCTTGGATTGGGTGATGACTGCAACTCTCAATTTTCCCTCCGAAAATCGAAGCGCGGATTCTAGCGATCGGGAAAAGCGTTGTCTACCAGATCTTGAGTTTTAAAAAGTATTAACCCCAATTTCTATGGGAGTGTCACACCAAAATAGGGATCGTATTCTCCAGCCCCGTTGAGCAAGTCGACCAGTCGCAAAATATCCGACGGTTCAGCAACTTCCGATCGGTTGATGTCTGTTGACCAAATGGGTAAAGGAATGACCCCATTTAAAGAATTGATTAAGGCAAGAATATCGATGGGAGCAGAAGTTCCATCTCCATTGGCATCGCCAGGCAAGTAACCCAAACGTATAGAACTCCCACTGCAAATGTGTCGAACCGAAGTCCATGCGCCAGGAGCAATAATTCGATCCAGGAAAATTGTGATCTGGTTTTGAGGCAGAGGAAAAAAGCCCACGATATTTGGTTTAGGATTTGTCCCACCCACTTGAAGAATCTCAAAATCGCTGGCCTGAAGCTCGCTGATATTCGCGTTAAAACCGATTTTCACCCATTGCCATCCTTGAGGATTGCCTCCATTCACTCCGAATGGTTGACGCGCATCTATCGCGTTATTGGGAATGTTGCTCGAGATGATTCCAAACGGCTCACTCGCCTCACACTCATCGGGAATTTCGTTGCGATTGCAATCCAAAGAAAATCCAACGGCGATGTCTTGAGGATCGGGATTTAAATTCTCATTGCAGTCGGCAAAGGCCACTCCATCGTTAAGCTCAATCCCGAATCCACCTTGATCTGTCGCTAAGAATAAATAAGGAGTTGAGGAATTGATGAAGCGGAGTTCACGCAATTGAGAATTGTCCACCGAGAGCCCCAAGCTCATCGGGTAAAAACTCTCTCCCCCATCGACAGAAATTTCTACCCAGGGAAATTCGCTACGTAAGACATAAAGCAACCCAGCATGTTCAGGGTTCTGTAAAACCTGGAGCACTGGTGTGGTCTCTCCAACACCCCACCAATTTTCGCCACCATCAGAACTGCGGAATAAACCGTAATTACCCTGCAGAGAATCAGAGACTCCAAGGAAAACGGTATTCGGCTCCTCAACACAAACCGCCAAAGTGTTCGGCTGCAAGGATGCTGGTAAACCGTTCATTGATTGAGTCCAGTGATGCCCACTATCTAGAGAAATCAACACTTCGCCTTGTTGGGTCTGAAGATTAAAAACTCCCTTTGTCGCGAGGAATCGTGTGCTCTCTCCTTCGCCAACCATCTCGAGATCGCGAATGACTTCGGAACTCTGAGAGCCTTCAAACACTTTCTCCCATTGCTGAAACTCGGCATCAAAAAACCAAATTGTGGCTTCAGTGCCTGCCACTCCAAAATCAGATCCACCTACGAGCAAAGAACCCGCTGGCATCGCTCGAAATTCAAAGGTGAATAATTCCGATTCAAAAAAGGGACCTTGATTTGGGCCCATGCTACTCCAAACCCCGGAATCTTCTTTTCGGTAGATTCCTTCAGGAGCAATCGAAGTAGGGCCATCGGAAATCGCATACAGTATTCCTTCCGGAGAGTAAGAAACCGCGTTGTAGCGAGTTGGAGGCAGAGCTTCGAGAGTCCAACCTATTCCCCGGTCATCTGAGGTATAGACTCCGCCATTATTCAGTCCTTGAAAAGCGATCGCGATTTCGTCTGCGTTGTTCGGATTGCTCGCAACCGAATAAATATTTAAGTAATCGATGCCTTGTGAAGAAGAGGTCCAGCTTTCTCCCGCATCGTTGCTTGTCCAAACCGCTAAAGAACTCGCACTCACAAAGAGATGCGAGTTATCGTATGGATCGATCGCGACGGACTTCAAACTCATGTTCAAAGAGTTACCGATTCCAAAGGACCAGCTCTCTCCACGATCCGTTGATTTGAAAAGTCCATGATGCTCCGAGGCGAGATAAATCACGTTCGTATCTTGAGCATCGATTGCAATATCTTGAATTGAATAGCTAGGCCAGAAATTGTCGTGAAGAGCAGACCAACTTTGTCCATCGTCATCACTACGAAACAATCCAAAGCCTCCACCAAAATTAGCACCACCACAGACATAAAGAGACTCCCCATCATGGGCGAGCCCATACATTGGGGTGTTCGGTAAAAGTTGAGAGCGATTAAACCAATTCATTCCGTAGTCCGGTGAATACCAAATCTGTCCTCCGGAAAAGGAATTACCAAAGCAGGCATAAATTTTCCCTGCATTCAATGGATGGAAAGTAATCCCTTGGCAAGCCAGGGGGAAAGCCAGCGGGGGAGTAATATTCACCCAACTAGTGCCCCCATCGATAGACATCAATAGGTTTTTGCTTTGCGATCCCAAGTGAGAGGAAATTCCAGCAAAAAGATGGAGTTCACCTTCGACATCTTGCAATGCCAGACGAAAAACGGTTTCTCCGCCTACAGTTCCACCGGTGATTCCTAAATCTAAATCTTCCCAACTGTTTCCATTGTCCTGGCTTCTCCAAACGCCTCGAGTCGAACCAACAAAGACCAATCCAGCAGGACCAAATTGGATATCGTAGACACTATTTCCGTGAAACTCGGGAAGCTCTTCCCACAGCATTCCGCCATCATTCGAACGAAATAACGTTCCCCCACTCGCTCCTCCAGGTGCGATCCCTGCAAAAAGCAAATTTGGGTTTTCCGGCGAGATCCGAACCACTTCTACATCGCCGCCAGGAGGTCCTATTTCTGTCCAATTAAAAACTTGAGAATTGCTCTCAACAGATGCCAATTGAATTTGAGTAGTTTGATTTGATGCAGTCGACTCTGAGTTTGCTTGATGCCCCCAGAGATCGCGAGAAGGCTTTGTGCAAGGGAGTTCCTTTGGTTGAATCAGAGTAGCGCCAACAACAAACAGTACTGGTACAACAAACATTCCTTCTATGCCTCCAAAAAACCAATCAAACCCCATGACGTGGACAATTCGGGCGCAAAATATAGCGAGAGTAAGAAAAAAGCGCAACCAGAAAAGCAACTTCGTAAAATAGCTATATTCTATGCAACATTTCAGTTAGTATATCATGCCCAATATTTCCGCCGCTCAAAATCATTCCACAAGGCTCCGGAATCGGAAACCGCCCTGAAAGAACGGCCGCAAGTCCAACGGCGGCAGAGGGTTCCACTAGAAGCTTTAGTTCAAAGAGAAACATTTGTAACGCACGAAGGATCTCTTCTTCTTTTACTCTGAGAACTTGATCTACGCAGGAAGATGCAATTTTAAAATTAAGTTCTCCTGGAGAACTGGAACGGAGTCCATCCGCCAAGGTATTTCCCGGCTGAATCGAAACTCTCTTTTTCTCCTCTAAAGATCTAGCTAGCGAATCTGCCTGTTCAGGTTCTATTCCAATTATTTGAATTTTTTGTGAGAGAGCTTTTGCAGCAATCGCGTTTCCTGAAATCAACCCTCCACCGCCAACAGGAATCAGTAGGCTCGCCAGCTTTGGCTGCTCTTCTAACATTTCGAGGGCGATTGTTCCCTGCCCCAAAACAATCCAAGGATCGTCAAAAGGAGGAACCAGTGCCAATTTTCCTTCTTGCGCTAATTGTTCCGCCTTCTCTTTTCTTTGCGCAGTGGTTCTGCCACAAAATTCGATCTCAGCGCCATAACGGCGCATGGATTCTAGTTTGAGAGCGGAAACATCTTCTGGAGTGACGACTTTCGCTTTGATCCCCAATCGTTGAGCGGCATAGGCGAGAGCCTGGCCATGATTGCCTGAGGAATAAGTGATCACACCTCGTGAAAGATCCATTCCCTCTGCTTTGGCTCGAGCAAGCCAATGACTTGCCCCTCGAATCTTAAAAGAACCGGTGCGCTGTAAGTTTTCTAACTTGAGAAAAATGGGAAAACCTAATCGTTGCGAAAAAGTGGAACTGGAGAACAGAGGCGTTCTATCTACTGAGCCACGAATCAAAGACGCGGCACGACGGAATTCTTCTAAGGGAAACATTTCGACAACATAACCGGGCAAAGAAAGAGTTCCAGCTTGAACCAAACCCTCTCTTCCAGGAACATATTCGCCCCCCATAATCCCTGGAGAAGAAATTCATGCGTTTTTGGAAATTCGCGACTGTGAGTATTTTTTGCCTTGCTACTGGATCGGCTTGGGCCCAAAGCCAAGACCCCGGTCTGGAAATTGCTCCTGATTTTCCCGATGCCGGGGGAGGAAAAGAATTCGGTTGGACCTTTGATTTCCGAATTCGCCCTTGGGCTGCACAAATGTGCGGGGATATTAAATTCAGCGAAGAAAGTAATCCCGGAGATCGATTTCATATCCAGGACGAATTAGGCGGGGATGAATATGTGCTCGCGAGCCATATCAGCATAGGAGCAACTTACGGCTTTCATCGAATTGGACTGCGCTACGATCAGGCGGATTTTTCCTTTTCGCAGACTTTGCCAACAGCACAACGCTTTGACGAAACGCTTTATGCAGCCAGTGAAGTGTTGAAATCGGAATTCCAATATCGCGATCTCTCGCTCGACTACGATCAATTGGTATACAACGACGAACAGCTTTGGTATTCGTTTGGTGCCAGTCTGCGCGACATTTACTTCGAAGCGAGAACTTCCTCCGCATCCGCAGGAAAAGATCGCGACGTTTTGATTTCTGTCTTTCCCGAGCTTCGATTTCGCACGGGTTATTTTTTGGCAGCAGATTTGGCTCTCGAAGGGGAAGTATCTGGAAGCTACTTCACTCTCTTTGATGAATTTGTACGCACTTACTCTGTGGAAGGCGGAATTCGCTGGCAATGGAGCGAGTCCACCACCTTGAGCGCTGGCTATCGTTCGAAATATCTGGAACTCACATCCGAGCGGAATTCTGGGGAAGTCAATGATGTGAATCTTTTGCTCAGTGGCCCTTTTGTTTCTCTAGAGATTTGGTTCTAGACATAAAATTATCTCCCTTTGAGGAGTCGGATTTCCGGATTTTTCGTCCCGAGTTTCAAAAAAACGAAGAGTGGAACGGAAAGCGGCTAGAGCTTCGTCGCAAGTTGGAGAGTTATGGAAAGCTCGTCCAAGAAAAACTCTCTACTCCTCTGGAAGTTCGCACCAGTTTGCATCACCCCTTTGAATTCAATGGGTTTCGAGTCACTCAACAGTGGCTGTATTTAACACGGACTAAAAAAGACAAGGCCCCACTGAAGAAAGTCTTAGGTTCCGAACTGGGCAAAGATTTGGATTCCGCTTATCGCAATCTCTATCTCTCCCTTACTGTCGATGAACAAGGTCTAGAAATAGCTCTGAAGATTCATCCCGATGCTTGGTTCGATGGACAAAACCTAAAAAACAAATGCGCTGATGAAGCCAAGCTGCGTGAGTGGCTTGCGATTCTCAACACTCTTGCCGGTTTTGAGTTTCGCATTCATGACTGGAAAAAAAATTACAACGCCTCGAAATGCACGCGAACCGATTTACTCGACTTTTTCAAGTATTACGTTCCAGGGGAACATCGCTTCACTTTGTTTCATCGAGTTGGCAAAGAAGACCCTCTAGCCAGTTCTCATGAATTCGCCGCACTTTTCCTGGAAAGTTTTGAAAAGCTCCTGCCTGCCTATCGATTTTCGGCTTGGAGCTTGGAGAATGATTATCTGAAATTGGCAACACGAGCATGATATTTCTAATTCTCTTATGGATCAGCGCGACTCTTCCTCTTGAGGAGAAAAACACGGTTCCAGCGCTGCGTTCCTGGTCGATCAATCTGGATGCAGAGAGCGGGGCGAGTCTTGAACTTTTGCCCTGGAATGAAGAGAGTTTTTCCCTGCACTCCGGTGCAAAAATTTCTCTACGAGGATACAAAGACGACGGACGAGCGATTAGCTATGCAGGAGAAGATTCTGGACTACTGTGCTATTTGCTAGGGATTGGTATCACTTCATCAAATTCTTGGATCTATTCTGACGATCTCAATTTTCGTCTTGCTGGATTGGGGATTCAAATTTGGAATGACAGTGCTTACGCGCGTGCAGCACTCGCTCCGATGCGTGGGCAACGTTGGCTTCTCGTACTCTCTCCCGCTGCTTCTTTAGATGAAGACAAACTGCGAAAACATCTTCAATCGACTGCGATTCGAAAAGACTTGCGCTCGAGGCTTTCTAGGCTTTACCGGGATGCTCATGGCGCTCGCAATGCAAAGGAAACTCCTCCCCCACGATTTGGCTACGCCTCTCTGTCCCCGGAAGGAGCTTTAGAAATTGGCGATCCTCAAAGCGAAGAAAGTTTTGCAGTATTGAGTTCTGCGAACACTCTTCGTTTTGTGGAACGTCTGTCCTTGCCAGGACAAGGAAATTGGATTGATGATGGAATTTCGCTCGCATCAGGTGACTCTCTTCAATTTTCTTTAGATTTGAGCCCCCTAGTTGTGGACGACTTGTTGTTCATTGCACGCAGCGCAGGGACAGGCGAAGCAAAGTTGTTGATTGATGGTGTGGAACTTGGCCAACTCGTCACACAAGGCAAAACGGGTGAATGGACAACTGCAATCACACGAATCTCAAATCGTTTAATCGAGGGAAAAGAAAAATCCAACATTCAAATTTTGGCCACTCCAGAAAAAAACTTTTCGATATTTCGTCTAGAAATTCTGCGCACTCCTTCTTTCGAAGGCTTCTATCTCAGCGATCTCAAGCCGAATGCGTCTTCAATGCCAGAAGGCAAGCTTGGCGTAGACAGCAATCTGAAAAAACTTCCTTTGCAAATTGGTGGATTTCAATTTGTGAAAGGCTTGAGCTGCGAAGCTCCCTCGTCTTTGCGCTACCGAATCGAAAATTCTCCCCGCGCTTTTGAAGCGTTGATTGGCGTCGACTCCAAATCGAGTGAATTAGGCCCAGTGCAGTTTTTGGTGCTGGTCGAGGGCAAGGAAAAGTACAAGTCCCCGCGCCTACAGCGAGGCGATCTTCCGCAAACCGTCTACGTAGACCT
>CAZMYG010000105.1:0-10519 GCA_964570465.1 uncultured Planctomycetales bacterium | reverse complement strand
GGTTCCCGCGCTCTTCAGCCTTAGCGCGGGCGCGACCCGGGAGCGCTGGGCCGTGAGAGGGCTTAGGCCTCAGACAGCGCTTTTAGAACAACCCTTAAGGCTTCTTGCCTTCGAGGATTTCGCCAATTCGTTTAGACAGATCGACGGCCTTTCCAATCGCTTCATCGAACTCGAAAACGATCTCCGGTACTCGGCGGGTTTCTAAGGATTTTGCTAATTCGGAACGTACGAAGCCGCGGGCATGATTGAGCATATGTTCAGCGAGTTTTTTTTCTTTTTCGCCTCCGAGCACCGAGTAAAACACAACGCAGCGGGAATAGTCCTTGGCGAGTTTCACGCGGGTGACAGTCAAGGTCAGCTTGTCGCGGCGAGGATCTTGAATCTTAAATTCCAAGATCGAAGCAACACGTTCTCGAATTCCTTCGCTGATTTTCTGGTGACGAATTTCCTTCATAAAATCTCCAACTGATGGTCCCCTAATTCCGATTCACGATAGTTCGTTACAAATTGCAGTAATGCTTGCATTGTTTGCTCGACGAATTGCGCGTCGTTTCCCACGGTGACGGCTGCTAAGGTCGATTTCGCGAGCAGATCTTGATCTTCAACTTCTGCAATGGCGATATTGAATTTTTGTTTGGCGCGCTCTTTGAGCGATTTCACCACATGTCGTTTTTCCTTCAGACTGTGGGAGCCTGGAATCAATAATTCGAATTGCAAGATTCCGACATTCATCGAGGCTGTTACCAAAAACTACTTCTAAAGAGTTCGCTTCTCTTCTTTCACTTCATAGGACTCGATGACATCGCCTTCTTTGATGTCATCGTAGCCATCAATCTTGATACCGCACTCGTAGCCAGTCTTGACTTCGCGGGCGTCATCTTTGATTCGCTTAAGAGAGCCCAATTTTCCAGAGTAAATTACGATATTGTTTCGAATTAGGCGAATTGGATTGGAGCGTAGAATCGAACCATCCGTGACATAGCATCCCGCGATGTTTCCAAATTTGGAAATGCGGAACACTTGTCGAATCGTTGCATGCCCGGTAACTGCTTCTCGCATCGTCGGCTTGAGCATGCCTTCCATCGCTTTTCTCAGATCATCAAGCATTTCATAAATAATTTGATAGCTGCGGATCTGAACATTTTGGCGATCGGCCTTGATTCGAGCTTTGTCGTCTGCAACGACATGGAAGCCTAGAACGATGGCATCCATGGTTGCGGCAAGATCGATATCGGATTCGTTGATTCCACCGACAGCGGAATGCAACACTCGGAGTTTGACTTCTTCGTCTTTGAGTTTTTCGAATTCCTTTTTCAGGGCTTCTAAAGAACCTTGCACATCTGTTTTTAGGATGACAGGCAATTCCTTGATTTCTCCGGCTTTAATTCGATCGAAGAGATTTTCGAGCGAAACGGCAGGACGTTCGCTGCGACCTTGTTCTCGTTTCTGGCTTGCGCGGTTTTCCGCGGTTTCTCGAGCTTGTGCAAAGCTTTCGATCACATAGAACTTATCGCTTGCTCCGGGAAGTGCGGAAAGTCCGGTCACTTCTACTGGAGTCGAAGGTCCTGCTTCTTCAAGTTCTTCACCGCGGTCATTGTAAATATTTCGAACTCGCCCATATCCAGTGCCCGCGAGCAAGATATCTCCTTTTCTCAAAGTTCCATCTTGTACGAGTAAATGAGCGACAATTCCCTTACCCTCGCTAATCGAAGCTTCGAGCACAGTTCCCATTGCACTTCTCTGTGCGTCTGCCTTGAGTTCAAGAATTTCTGATTCCAGAGAAACACGTTCGAGCAATTCCTGAACACCAGTTCCCTTGGTTGCAGAAGTTTCCACAATTCCAATATTTCCACCCCAGTCTTCAGGAGCCAAGTCTGCCGAAGCTAGTTGTTGTCGGACTTTTTTAGGATTGGCGTCTTTCTTATCAATCTTGTTCAAAGCGATGATCACAGGAACTTTCGCTGCCTTGATATGGCTAATGGCCTCCAAGGTTTGTGGCATCACTCCATCGTCTGCTGCAACAACGAGCACAACGATGTCTGTCGTTTGTGCTCCGCGTGCGCGCATGGCAGTGAAAGCCTCATGACCTGGTGTATCGAGTATGGTGACCGTGTGGCCTTTTTCCGTTTTGACTTGATAGGCGCCAATATGCTGGGTGATTCCACCAGCTTCACCCTTGGTTACATTGGATTGTCGAATAGAGTCGAGCAAAGAAGTTTTTCCATGGTCAACGTGACCAAGAAATGCAATGACTGGGGGGCGCGACTTGCCACTCTGTTTCGTTTCTTGGCCCGCTGCGGAATCTGTAGCGACAGTTTCGATCAAGTGCTTTTCTAGATCAACGCCGCGTCGAATTTCTACTTCTTGACCAAATTCAAGGGCCATTAATTGAATGGTTTCATCGTCAAGCGCGCTATTCATCGTTGCCATGAACTGATTGCTCATCAGTTTTCGAATCAGTTCCGCAGGTTTGATCCCCAAAGCAATCGAGAAAGAACGAACTGTGATTGGGGGAGTTAAGGCAATTTTCCCTTTCCTCTCAATCGTGATTGGCGCGACAGGGGTATTAGATTTTGCCTCTTCGTTGCGTCCTGAATTTTTTCCTCGTCTGGCAATTTCTCGTTTTCGCTGGTAGCGAGCGAGTTCTTTTTCAATGAGCTGAGCCGCAGTGAGCCGAGTGCGATCTCCCGTGTCACCTCGAGCGAAGGTTTTGCTGGGATCGTGAAGAAAAGTTGGGTGAACTTCAGCAAGAGCTTCGTTGATGTCTTCGTCGCCGGCTTCAGTGCGTGGTCGTTTGACCAATTTACTTGCTTTGAGTCGTACGGCCTCTTCCTCTTCAAGCTGTTTTTTAGTTTTGGGTAATTGTGATGCCCCGCTTGCAGTTGGTGCAGGTGCAGCCCGTTCCTTTTCTTTCGGAGGAACCGTTTTGGTTCCCAGTTTTGAAGGATCGATTCGACCTAAAATGGTTGCCGTTTTTCTTGGAGGCGCTGGCTTGGGGGGAGGAAGAGTTCTCTTAGGTGGAGCTGGTATTGGTGCAGGTGTAGGCGCTGGGGTGGGAATGGGGGTTTCTACAGTAGGTGTTTCTACGATCGATTCAGTGACTTCTGGCTCCGGAATCGTTTCTGTGGAATTCTTTGAAGTGATTGGCTCAGTTTCGGATTCTGTCGTTACGATCGGTTCTGTTTCTTCGGTTTTCTTGGTGCTTTTCTTTTTTCCCTTTGACGCGGGAGTTTTCTTCGCCTTCGCCGCGGTAACTTCTATCTCTTCTTCCTGTGGAGTTTCTTCAACCACAGCTGCAGTCGCTTCTTCTTCTCCTGTTTTTTTCGTGGACTTCTTCTTTGGCGCAGCTTTTTTCGTGGACTCTGCTTCTGCTACGGGTGGAACGATCTTTTCAGAAACTAAACCAGAAGCTTCTAGTCTTGCTTGAATCATCATCAAGTCGAAGTCGTCCAGCATAGTCATATGCGACTTCGCTTTGTCGAATCCAAGCTCTCTTAGTTTTGAGGCAAAACTCGCTCCGTCAATTCCGTACTCTTTTGCGAGATCGTTAACTCTCTTTTTCAATGGGGGTTTCCTTATCCGGCAGCCTCTTGACTGGCTTGCGAGTCATTACTTTTTTGTTTTGTTTCTGTGTTCGCGCTGGGTTCTTTCGTTTCTGTCACGGTTTTTGAACCCTCGCTTCCACTCGACCCACGTGTACTGGTTTCCCATTCCGCGCGGGTTTTGATATCAATTTGCCATCCGCAAAGCCGCGAAGCTAAGCGAACGTTTTGCCCCTTTTTCCCAATGGCAAGAGACTGTTGCTCTTCATCGACGACAACAGTTGCACTATGCGTTTTTTCATTAGGGAAAATACTCTCAATGCTGATCTGGGCTGGTTTGAGAGCATTCATGATCAAAATCTCTAGCGAATCGGACCATCGGATGATGTCGATTTTCTCTCCGTTCAACTCGTCGATGATTGATTTAATCCGAGCGCCTCGCACTCCAACACAAGCTCCCACACAATCGATTTTGGGGTCGCTCGAATGAACAGCCAATTTGGTGCGATAACCAGGTTCTCGAACAATTCGTTTGATCTCGATCACTTGATCAATGATTTCAGGCACTTCGAGTTCGAAGAGTCTGCGGACGAAATCCGGGTGAGTCCTTGAGAGAATAATATGCACGCGGCTTCCGGTTTTACGCACATCGATGATCAGGCAGCGGATTCGGTCGCCGACGTGATAGGTTTCGCCCTTTACTCGCTCTTCGCGGGGGAGAATTCCTTCGGTTTTTCCCAGATTGACGACCATGGTCTCGCCTTCAAAGCGTTGCACGCTGCCAGTGACGATGGTGCCAACTTTATGATCGAATTCTCCGTAGACTTGATCCCGTTCTGCTTCGCGAATTTTTTGAAGCATGACTTGTTTGGCGGTTTGAGCCGCAATGCGTCCCAGCTCGCCAGGATTGATCTTGTACTCTTCGGAGGGGAATTCAATCGCTCCGGTTTTGCGATTAATGGTGATGGGGATCTCTTCTTCTACGCCTAGTTTTTTCTTAGCAGCCGAGGAAAGTGCGGATTCTAGGCCTTGGAAGAGAACTTCCTTGTCGATTTCCTTCTCGCGGTGAATCGCGTCGATCAATCGAAGAAGTTCGCCGTTCATGCCCCACCATCCTTTGCTCGTAAACCAAAACCATACATAAAAGAAAAGAGTGGGTTGCTCCCACTCTTTTTCTTACTCATCTGTGCCAAACAGAGCCGAGAGATGTTAATTTCGCTCTTGTTCCCTGTCAAGTATTGACTTAAGACGGCTTTGCAAGCTATAAATCCTCACCGCCAAGGGTTTTCTGGCATGCAGCCTTTTTCTAAGCTTCCTAACCGACGTTGGCTCATTTGGGGAATGAGCGGAATTGCGGTTTTCATTTGGAGTTTGGAGGTTTTTAGCCTCTTCCATTTATTGCCACAAGCAAACAGCAAAGAGATGTTTACAGGGCTTTTAGGATTGGCAATTGCCCTAGCTTTGGTCGTTGGATTGCTGATTTGGGTCTTATCCCGACAGTTTTTGGGACATTACGAAGAGCGAATCGCAGGACTCAATCGAGATTTGCAGGAAGCCAACGAAAAATTAAAGGAACTATCCCTGACCGATCCATTGACCTCTCTTTACAACCGACGTTTTTTTGATGATCGATTAGGAGTGGAGTTCCGCCGCAGTCGACGTACTGGGAAGCCTCTATCTTTATTGCTTGTGGACTTAGACAATTTCAAATCGATTAACGATCGCTTTGGACATTTGATGGGAGACGAAGTGCTCACCGCATGTGGTGAAATTCTCCGAACCCAAATTCGCCGCGGCGGTGATTTAGTGGCCCGTTATGGTGGAGAAGAATTTGTTGCTGTTTTGCCAGAAACGGATGTCGAAGCTGCAAAGGAAAAAGCAGAAAAGATTTTGGAACAGTTGAGGCATCGAGCTTTTGTGCATGATGGAAGTATTTTGCATATCAGCGCGAGCATTGGTGTTGCTGATAGTGAGATGCAAAGTTCTGAAATCTCATTACTACGCGCGGCCGACGGGGCTCTTTATGCCGCCAAACGTGCAGGAAAGAATCAAGTGATGCTAGCGTCTCCCGAACAGATCGAGCTGCTTGCAGTAGCTCAAAAGGACTGATCGAATCAACACGATGAAAGCAAGCTAATGAAAACAACAACGACCGTACAGCTTCAACTGGCACTCGATTTCCTCGAACTTTCGCGAGCTTTACAAGTTGCGAGAGAGGCCGTCGATGCAGGCATTGATATTCTAGAAGCGGGCACGCCTCTCATTAAAAGTGAAGGGCTCAATGCCGTTCGCGCGCTTCGAAAAGAATTCCCAAAACAAAAAATTGTCGCAGACATGAAAACTATGGATGCGGGACGGATGGAAATGGAATCTGCGGCAAAGTCTGGTGCCGACATTGTCGTCGTCTTGGGTGCTGCATCGGATTCGACCATTCGAGAATGTGTAGAAGCAGCGCGCAATTACGGATTCGAACTCGAAGTGGATTTGGTCGGGCTCGCCGATCCCGTGCGTCGTGCTCAAGAAGTGGCCGCTTTAGGAGTGGAGTTGATTGGTGTTCACTGTCCCATTGATGAACAGATGCGCGGGAAAGATCCTTTTGAGACTCTTCGCGCGGTGCGCAAGGTCGTCGACGTCAAACTCGCCTGCGCGGGCGGTATCAACTCAGAGAGCGCGGCAAAGGCCGTCGAAGCCGGGGCAGATATTGTGATTGTGGGTGGGGCGATCAGCAAAAGTACAAATGCCAAATCCGCGACTGCCGCGATTCGCCGCGCGATGGATTCTCAAAAATCCATTCCAAGCCAACTCTTCAAGCGAGCACAGCTCGGCAATCTCCACGAAATTTTGTCCCAAGTCTCTACACCAAATCTTTCCGATGCGATGCATCGCAGTGGAGAACTCGATGGTTTGTTGCCATTGCAGCAGGGGAAGAAAGTATTTGGACCCGCAGTCACTGTGCGAACATATCCAGGTGACTGGGCTAAGCCGGTAGAAGCGATCGATCTTGCTCAGCCTGGGGACATCATCGTGATTGACGCTGCCGGGAAACCGCCTGCAGTTTGGGGGGAACTTGCTTCTGAATCTTGTTTGCAAAGAAAAATCGCTGCCGTCGTTATTGATGGAGCCATTCGCGACGTGGATGCCATTCGCGCTATGGGTTTTCCCGCTTGGGCAAGACATCAAACGCCGACAGCATGGGAACCAAAAGGTTTCGGTGAAATCGGAGCGCCGATTGTTGCAGGCGGACAAAAAATTCAACCTGGCGATTGGATTGTCGCAGACGATTCTGGAGTTTTGCGCATTCCTAAAGAAAAGCTTGTTGAAGTGGTCAATCGGGCCATGGACGTATTTGAACGAGAAAATCGCCTTCGCGAAGAGATCCGACGTGGTAGCACTCTTTCCCAGGTTGGCGAAGTACTTCGCTGGGAAAAGAAGTGAGCCTCGCTCTCGTTATAAGCCTCGTTCTCTTTGTTTTTCCTCAAGACGAAAAACAATATCTCCATTGGCTAGTCGAGAAGCTGGAATCGTTGGATCCTGACGTACGCGCTAGCTCTTACACCGCACTTACCGCAGATCCTGCGGGGGCTTTGATTGCGGTTTCTGATTTTTCGAGTGCTTCCTCGATCGCGAGAGAATTGCGTGCCTCTCTCATTTTTGAAAAAGGTACGGATGTCTGTGTCGAATCAGTACTCGCTTTAATTGAGGATCCCAATCCCAAGGTAAACGAATTTTTCCTGCGATTTTTAGCTAAAAAAGATCTCTCGCGCAGCAGCGCAAGTCGTCGTGCTCAATTCCTCTACGACTTTGCAAAGAAAAACGATTCGCAGTTAGTCAAGTTAGCATTGGAGAGTTTGGGAAAAATCGAAAGCGCAGAATCTGCGGCTTTTTTGTGCAAGCTTGTTCGCGAACTTCAAGCGAGGGAGTTTGCCAATGCGGCACTTAGTTTTTTAATGCAGAGAGAAGATTCCCTCGACTGTTTGTTGGAGTTGAGTAAGAAAAAACCAGAACTCCATTCTTCTCAATTGCCAAGTTTGTGGTTTTCACTCGCTCAAAGGGCTCAAGAATCCGTACTGACTCAACTCTGGCTGCATTTTGAAGATCCGGATGCTTTGCTTGCTACTGCTGCTAGAGCTGCCTTCGATCAGCTCGTCGCACGATTTATTCAAAGACAAGAATTCGAAAAAGCAGAAGCCGCCTATCAGGAAGCACAAGATCGTTTTGTACATTTGCCAGAACTCTCTCTTGCCCGCGCTCGATTTCATCTTTTTTCTAGAAACGAACTCGCCAAAGCACGCGACTCGGTAAAACAATTCGAGAAGCGTTTGGATTCGCGTTCGGATCGAGATGGGATTTTTGATCAAGCTCGACTGCATTTCTATCTGGCATGCCTCGATGGTCTGGAAGCAAAGAAGGAATCCGCCGAAGAACAATTGCGGCGCGGCCAAATTCTTTTGGGAAAGTTGCGACGACATCTAGATGAAATGGAAGAGTCGCAGAACGGATATGAACTCGCCGTTTGGCAGGCGAAAGGACATCTCTTATCCGCTTTGTTTGCCGTACCGAGCGAAGAGCGCATGCAAAAAGAGTTGGAACTTTTCTATTCTTTTTCTGTGCAAGCGCAGGACTTTCGCGATGCCGCTCTTGCAGACCGCCTACCAGAAGGAAAGCGCGCGCCCTTTCCTATTGATGATTTACTCGACGGAGAGTTAGGACTGTATTCCGTTCTCGAAGGACCTGTACTTCGTCAGCGTGGAGTTGAGAAAACGGAAGAGATTTGGTTGGCAATTGGGAATGAACTTTCCAAAAAATATCCTCGCGAGTTTTCAAGTCTTCCCCCGGAACCAACGGTTTTCTTCGAAATCAATCCAGAGAATCTCTATCGCATTCCCTCGAGTTTCCCTTTTCATGTCGCAGATTTTTATTCTTCGATTTTTGGTAATACAGCTCGCGCTTTAGAAATCCTTCATCGAGTCGCCAAACACTGGCGCATTCAGCTCAATGTGCAGCCAGGTTTTGCGAGCCAAGTGGCGCGAACGGAATTTCGCATCGGCTCGTTATACATGGATCGAAAAGAAGGAGATCTTGCTAGTGCTGCTCTACGGCGAGGACTTTCCTTGCTGGAAGATTATCAGCGCAATCTCGCTTCGGATGCGGAAGATCCATATTGGCTCAAAGCGCAGATGGCCTCTGCTTACGTCAGTCTTGCGGTAAATGAAAATGTAGTTCGTGGACGTCCTGAATCTGCCAGAGAGTACTTAGAAAAGGCATTTGCTTTGGATCCTTCTCCCTTTAATCGCGTTTTGTTGGCCTGTTATCAGGCGCGAGCGGGAAAACGTGAAGAAGCCTTGGAAGCGCTTTACCGAGTCGATCCAGAGCCTGCGCTTTTTTATAACATGGCCTGCAGTTACGCGTTGTTAGGAGAAAAAGAAGCGGCACTCAAATGGTTGAGGGCTCATTTCGCGAGCTTCCTAAATTCCGAAGGAGATTTGAAGCGATCTTTGCAGTGGGCAGCAGAAGATCCCGATTTAGAATCTCTTCAAAAGGATCCCGAGTTTCGGAAATTGATCCGGCAAAAACCCTGATAGCAATGAAGACGAAAACGAAGATGGAGCTCAAAATCAACGGCCAGTTCAAACAAGTAGAAGAAAACACAACTGTGCAGGAATTACTTTTGGGTTTAGAGCTGAGTCCAGAGCGAGTCGCTGTTGAGCTCAATCGGAAAATCTTGGAAAAAAAGGATTTTGCCCATCGCCAATTGCGCGCAAACGATCATTTGGAAATTGTCACTTTTGTTGGAGGAGGTTAGTCGTGGAAAAAGATTTTTTACAACTAGGGAAACATCGTTTTGCATCGAGATTGATTGTTGGAACTGGAAAATATCCTTCCTTCGAAATCATGCGACGTTGTCATGAAGAGGCGCGAGTAGACTGTGTTACGGTTGCCGTGCGTCGAGTCAATCTCGATCCGACTCGTGGAGAATCTCTTTTGGATTACATCGATCGCAAAAAAATCACTTTGTTGCCCAATACCGCAGGTTGTTTCAATGTTGAAGATGCCGTGCGCACCGCTCGTTTGGCGCGAGAAGCTTTGCAAGAAGACTTGGTCAAGCTCGAGGTGCTAGGGGATGAAAAAACCTTACTTCCCGATCCACTAGGAACTTTAGAAGCGACCAAGGAATTGGTACGCGATGGATTTACGGTTTTAGTTTACTGCTCGGATGATCCGATTTTGGCAAAACGAATTGAAGAAGCCGGTGCCTCCGCAGTGATGCCGGCGGGTTCTCCGATTGGATCAGGGCAAGGCACTCTCAATCCAAACAACATTCGCATCATTCTCGAAAGCGCAAAAGTTCCCGTGATTATTGATGCCGGAATGGGCACGGCTTCGGATGTGGCGCTTGCAATGGAGTTAGGCGTTTCTGGAATCTTGCTCAATACAGGAATTGCCTGCGCGAAAGATCCTGTGAATATGGCTCGCTCTATGGCATTGGCTTGCGAGGCGGGACGTTTGAGCTATGCGGCTGGACGCATTCCACGAAAGCTCTATGGATCCGCATCGAGTCCCATGGAGGGGAGAATTGGGATCTAAGGTCTCGATTCATGAAACTCCGCACCACCTGAGGACAAACCCTCTCACGGCCCGGCTCTCGGGTCGCGCCCGCGCTAAGGCTGGAGAGCGCGGGAACCCCTCCGCGTCCTCCACAACCGGAATTGAAAATAGAGACAGTAAAAAAAGTTGGCGCGGTTTCCCGCGCTCTCCAGCCAAGCCGCGGCTGCGACCCTCCCGCAAGGGCCGTGTGAGGACTTGTCCCAAGGCGACGCTAAACCTTTGCCGAAATCAAATCGTCCTCCAGCGTGCTGGCGTCAGCCCACCCTTGCCAATCGTTTATGTTTCTTAAAAGATTACTTCCACAAAGAGAGCCTCTGTCCATTTCTTGGTCTTTGCGGGATGTGGGAATTGCTGCGCTAATTTTTTTAGGC
>CAZMYG010000104.1:0-10559 GCA_964570465.1 uncultured Planctomycetales bacterium | reverse complement strand
GTCGGCGCGGCTTCCCGCGCTCTCCAGCCAAGCCGCGGCTGCGACCCTCCCGCAATGGCCGTGAGAGGGCTTGCCCCAGGCAGCGTTTTCACGAAAGGACGCTAGAGAAAAAACCATGGCGATTAAGGTCAAACGCCGAAAACCAAGCTGGAAACAGCGATTATTCTTCCCTGCGATTTATCGCGGGCTGGGATTGGTTTTGCGTATTGCCTTTCGTAAAAAATTCACTCGCCAATATCCGGAAGACGCTTTGCCTATTTTAGATTCGACCAAAGGCCAACCGCGGCTCGTGCAAAACAAAGATGGAGCGATTCGATGCGTTTCTTGCGGGCTTTGTGAATATGTCTGCCCAGCTTTTGCAATCACCATCGTAGGAAAAGAAACCGAACGCGAAATTGAACGCGAACCCAAAGAGTTCACGATCGACATGTTGCGCTGTATTCTCTGTGGCTTCTGTGAGGAAGTGTGCCCGGAAGAAGCCATTTTCATGAGCAAGCAACTCGAGCTTGCTGGAGTCACTCGAGAGGAACATATTCTTCCACTCGACAAATTGCTCCGCCCAGAACAGGAATTCGAAAACCGAATTCGTTACACCAGAAAAATTTTTAACAAATGGCAGAAGCCCTCTTCTATTTCTTAGCGCTAATCGCTTTAGTCGCGGGAGTGAATGTCATACTCCAGCGCAATCCCATTGTCTGTGTAGTGAATCTTGTACTCGTCTTCTTCGCACTCTCAGGCATCTATGTGATTTTGGGATTTCCGCTTGTCGCGGCGGTTCAATTGCTGGTTTATACCGGCGCGATTCTCGTTCTCTTTCTCTTTGTCATTTTGCTACTCAATCTCAAGCGCGAAGAAAAAAGGCCACCCGCTTTGCGATGGATTTTGGGTTGGATTTGTACCGTGGGTCTTGGAGTTTTGGCGCTTGGGATGAGTATGAGATTCCTTGCGGATGAAACTTTGGAATCGCCAGAAAAGTCTTTTGATAGTGCTGAGTTATTAGGCAAAGAACTTTTCACTAACTACATGATTCCCTTTGAAGCAACGGGGATTCTGTTACTAGCAGCCATCGTCGGAGTGCTCTGGCTCGGCGCAAAACAGAAAGCAAAGGAGAACACTGCATGATTCCGGTTTCTCATGTCTTTGCGCTTTCTGGTTTGCTCTTCACGATTGGTGTTGGCGGATTTCTCATTCGGCGCAACGCCATCATTGTGTTTATGTCCATCGAACTCATGCTCAACGCCGTCAATCTCGCTTTCTTAGCGGGCGCGCGAATGCATGGAGGACTTACGGGCCCTGTAGTCGTTTTCTTTGTCATTGCCATCGCGGCAATTGAAGCGGCTGTTGGACTGGCACTGATCATTGCTCTCTTTCGATTGAGGCGTTCTGTCGATCTCGAAGAGGCCAGTGGGTTACAGGGCTGATCGATGATTTCACTCTGGACTATACCCGCCCTACCGCTCTTCGGAGCCCTGCTTTGCACCTGCATTCATTTCTGGAATTTGAATCGGGAAAATTCTTCGCAGGCTAAGGAACGCGCGGGTTGGGTCGCGAGTTTCTTTGTGCTCTCTGCCTTTGGCTCTGCCATTTGGTTTGCCACTCAACTTCAAAATACAGGAGCCCTTTCTGAAAGCATGGGAACATGGATTGAAACTTTTCAATTCAAAATCCCCATTGGTCTACATTTCGATTGGCTTTCCGGAAGTCTCTGTCTCGTGATCACTGGAGTGGGATCCCTGATTCATCTCTATTCGATTGCCTATATGCATGGCGAGTCCGGAGTAGCACGCTACTTTGCATGCCTGAATTTATTCGTCGCTGCGATGTTATTGCTGGTCTTGGCGGACAGCCTTCCTCTGCTTTTCGTCGGTTGGGAAGGAGTAGGGCTTTGCTCTTATATGTTGATTGGCTTCTGGCATGAAAAAACCGGACCACCCGAAGCCGGACAAAAAGCCTTTGTAGTTAATCGCATTGGAGATCTAGGTTTCCTGATTGGAATTTTCTATCTCTTTGCAAAAACGGGACATTTGGATTTTGCTGGAATCAATCAAGCCGCCGCAGATCAAGTCTTACTCCCAAGTGCCGCTACCATCGGTGGCATCCTTCTATTTATAGGAGCGATTGGAAAGTCCGCGCAAATTCCGCTCTATGTCTGGCTTCCAGACGCCATGGCCGGTCCGACACCGGTTTCTGCTTTGATTCACGCGGCAACGATGGTGACCGCGGGTGTTTATTTGCTCGCTCGAGCGAGTACTTTATTTGCTGCCAGTGCGGTTGTGTTACCCATTGTTGCTCTTGTTGGACTTATCACCGCGCTAATCGCCGCGAGCATGGCGCTCGTAGAAAAAGATCTGAAAAAAGTTCTGGCCTACTCAACAGTCTCACAATTGGGATTCATGTTTATAGGAGCTGGAGTCGGCGCTTTTCAGGCTGCAGGTTTCCATCTCATCACCCACGCCTTTTTTAAGGCTCTGCTTTTCTTGGCTGCTGGTTCCGTGATTCATGCCATGAGTGGTGAACAGAACATTTTCAAAATGGGCGGACTGAGAAAGAAACTGCCGATTACCCATTTCTGTTTTCTGATTGGAGCACTCGCTCTAGCAGGAGCGCCCCCACTCAGTGGATTTGTCAGCAAAGATGCCATTCTCTGGGCTAGTGTCGAACACAACACTCCACTTCATTGGGGAATTTGGGCTCTGGCTAGTTTGTGCTCGTGGATGACCGCATTTTATTCCATTCGTGTCTATCTCATTGTTTTCTGGGGCAAGGAAAACTATGGGCACGAAACTCATCCTCATGAATCGCCTTCTTTGATGACGGTGCCGCTGGTCATTCTCTCTGTGTTTGCAGCCTTGGGTGGATTACTCGATCTGCCTCAAGCGCTCACCCATCATGCAGGTTGGTTGTCCGAACGATTAGGTCCTCTTTTCGCTCCTGCTTGGACTCTTTTTGGAAAATGGAAATATTCGACTCCTCTCGAACACAGCCAAGAATTTCTTTTCATAGGGATCTCCGCGCTTGTAGCCCTGACCGGAATGGGATTGGCTTGGTTGATTTACTCTCGAAGTCAAGGCGCACCCGCAGAACGCGCCGCTGCGAAATTCCATGGCTTTTATAAACTTTGGAGTCATCACTACTGGGTTGATGAGCTCTACAATTTCTTCATCGTTTCTCCCCTGCGACTTTTTTCCTTCGCCTGTTCACTCTGGGATCATTTCATCATTGATGGCGCTGTGAATTTGTTGCGAGACGGGGCGATTTCAACGGCTCAAAGCCTGAAGAAATTACAAACCGGACATGTACAAAGTTATGGAGTCTGGATTGGATTGGGCGTGTTTCTCGTCTTGATGCTTGCGGGAGGTTTGATTCGTCTATGACCACCAATCCTCTTTTCTTGCTGATATTCCTTCCCTTTCTCGGGGCTCTCTTCGCACTGATTACTCCGAGCAAAAAAAATCCGAATTCGTTACTGCAGTTGGGCATTCTCTTCAGCCTTCTGGAATTGATCTGCGCCGCTTTTCTCTATTTGCGATTTGAAGGGATGAGCGCACAAGCAGAATTCAGCTCTTCGATTCCTTGGTTTTCTTTGGGAGCGATTCCAATCCAGATTTCTTTGGGAGTGGACGGTATTTCGATTTCGTTGATTGCTCTCACCGCCTTGCTCATGCCATTGGTATTTCTGCAAGCCCTCGGCTCGATCAAAGAAAGACAAAAAGAATTTGTTTTCTGGGCTCTGCTCATGGAAAGCGGCATGGTTGGAGTTTTTGCAGCGACGGACTTGGTCTTGTTCTATGTGTTCTGGGAAATCACCTTAATCCCGTTGTATTTCTTGATCGGAATTTGGGGAGGACCACGCAAACTCTACGCGACGATTAAATTCTTTCTCTATACACTCGCCGGCAGTCTTCTGATGTTAGTCGGAGTGATTTTGCTTTTGCGAGAAACGGCAACGGCAGATATTCCCACTCTCTGCAACATGAATTTGAACCCGTCTCTACAGATGAGCTGTTTCTTGCTCTTCGCTGCCGCCTTTGCCGTGAAAGTCCCTCTATTTCCTTTTCATACTTGGTTGCCAGACGCTCACGTTGAAGCGCCAACAGGAGGCTCAGTCATTCTTGCGGGCGTGCTACTCAAAATGGGAACTTACGGTTTCTTGCGTTTCTGTCTTCCCATTTTTCCACAGGCAAGCGAAGCAGCTTCTCCTTTTCTTTTTGCATTGGGAGCCTTTGGAGTGATTTACGGTGCCTTCCTCGCCTGGGCTCAACAAGATCTCAAAAAACTCGTCGCCTATTCCTCTGTGAGTCATATGGGATTGATTATGCTGGGGCTTTTCGCCCTGAAACCGATTGCTGTTCAAGGTGCTGTGATTCAGATGATCAATCATGGACTTTCGACTGGCGCTTTGTTTTTGTTAGTCGGAATGATTTATGAAAGGCGACACACTCGAGACATTGCGGAGTTTGGTGGTATTGCTCAGGTCATGCCGAAATTCGCTTTCTTGCTAGGCATCGTTGCCTTCTCTTCGATTGGATTGCCTGGGCTGAATGGTTTTATTGGCGAGTTTCTAATTCTGATTGGATCTTTTTCCAAACATCCTTGGATGACGACTTTCGCTGGCTTGGGTGTGGTATTCGGCGCTGTGTATATGCTCTCGGCTCTGCGGCGAGTACTGTTTGGACCTCTAAACAAAGAGAGCAATCGTTCGCTCTCCGACCTCAGCTTGCGAGAGATCGTATTGGTCGCACCGATTCTGATTCTCATTGTTTGGATTGGAGTCGCGCCAAAACCCTTTTTGTCTAAGAGTGAAGCCGCTGTCTCCGCCATCCTGCAACGCTTCGAGGAGAAAAAATGAGCACTCTGGATTGGATGGTTTTATCCCCGCTACTCGCATTGACTGCAGGCTCGCTACTTGTCCTGATGCTAGGCGCATTTTCTCCGAAGAATCGTTTGAGTTCGGGAATTACTTTGGTGTCGATTGCCGCTGCGATTTTCTTCCAATCTCGTCTCTGGAATCAAGAAGGCAGCGCATTCTCCTCGTTTTATGCGGTCAACACCGTCACCACTTTGCTGGGCCTGCTGTTTCTAGTTTTCACCTTACTCAGTTGGGGTTTTCTCGATTCTTATCTCGAACAAAACGCAGGATCGAGTGAGTTTTTCTCACTATTCTTAATCGCTCCGATTGGCATGTTCTTGATGGCGGGCTCGCAAAATCTATTGCTATTTTTCCTAGGAATCGAAATTCTCTCTTTGCCTCTGTATTTGCTCTGCGCCTTTCAAAAAGAAAACACGGCCTCAATTGAATCCGGGTTGAAATATTTCTTGCTTGGCGCTTTTGCTGCAGGATTTCTCCTTTTTGGAATCGCGCTGATTTACGCAGCAAGCGGAACTCTTTCTTTGCCCGAGATTCGTGCAGGACTCGCCAAATTTTCTGGCTCTGAGTCGGGATTGTTCCAAGCAGGAATTGCGCTTTTACTTTGCGGAATTCTTTTCAAAGCTTCACTTTTCCCTTTCCATTTTTGGACTCCAGATGTTTATGAAGGAGCGCCTACTCCAATTACAGCTTTAATGGCAGCAGGAACAAAAGCCGCTGCGTTCGCTTCTCTTTCTCAAATCGCAGATTTACTTTCCAAAGAAGCTGCGGCAGTACTGATTGCGATCGCAATCTTGACTCTCTTCTTAGGCAACTTAGGCGCTCTCGCTCAAACTAATCTCAAACGCATGTTGGCTTATTCGGGAATTGCCCATGCTGGTATTGCCTTGATCGCCATTCTTTCTTGGTCAGCGGGAGAGTCCGCACGCGAGGCTTTGATTTTCTATTTGGCCGCTTACGGTCTTACCGCGATTGGTAGTTTTGGTTTGATCAGTTATCTCGAAAAGGCGGAGTCGCAAACGGCGCTGACTTTGGAATCCATTCGCGGGCTTGCCAAGCGTCGTCCCGTCGCCGCAGCGGCCATGCTTTTCCTCCTACTGTCTTTGGGAGGAATTCCTCCAACGGCAGGATTTCTCGCGAAGTATTTTGTTTTCGCCGCTGCGATTGAAGCTCACCTGACTGGACTCGCCATTGTGGGAATTCTTTTCTCGGTGATTGCATTGGGATATTACCTACGAGTCATCGTCAACATGTACATGATGAGCGAATTGCAAAGCAGTTCTGATCGGGAGTCCGCGAATCCTTGGAGTGCTTGGCTAGCAGCAACTGCGGCTACCGTTGCGGTTTTTCTTTTTGGTGTGCAGCCCCAGCTTTTGTTGAGATTGTTCTAAGGCAGTTGCACATCGAACTGGACCGCAATGCCTAGGGTTTTCTGATTCACACTCCCCACGCGGACAATTTTTCCGCGCAGATTATGTTTCTTTCCTTCGACTTCGATTTTGATCGAAGCGGTCACATCCCCATCCGCTAAAAAATAAACGCCTTCGCGGCTGAGATTGGCTGAGGGTCCAGAGAGTTTTACCGAATCAATTTGAATTTCCACGGGAACATGCTTGGGAATTCGCGGACTGATTCGCCGATCATCATAAGAACTGTCTTCACTCATCTAGATCGCCCTCCGAGTTTAGCCTGCACTGACAGCTTTCTGAGACAGCTGATCGCAGGCTTTGAAGGCGCGAATCCTAGCAAGCAATTGTTGGTTTTGCGAGTGCTGGCCCAAGGGTTATGATTCGTCTTCTATGGATTCTCTGACTTCTTACTTTCAGCACTTCACCTATGCTGCGATTTTCTTGGGCCTGCTTGCCTGTGGATTAGGAGTACCCATTCCTGAAGAAGTGTTTTTGATTGGAAGCGGGCTTTTGGTCTATGGCGGCTATGCGGATTATTGGCTTGTTACGTTCACAGCGATGAGTTCGATTATGATCGGAGACTCTATCGCGTTTTGGCTGGGGAAATATTATGCCGATCGTATTTATCGCATTCCTTGGATTGGCAAATTGATGGGTTCGGAAAAACATCTCTCCTGGATTCAAAAACATTTCGACGGACATAGCTTCAAAACCATTTTTGTTGCTCGATTTCTTGCTGGACTACGAGCTCCTACCTTTTTCTTTGCCGGCGGACATGGAGTGAGTTATTGGCGTTTCTTCTTCGCAAATTTTTTAGGAGCACTAATTTCGGTTCCCACTTCGATTTGGATTGCTTGGTATCTTGGGAAAAATCAGGAAGAAGCGCGACGTGTCGTCAAAGAATTCCACATCGGGGTTTTGATTGTCGTAGCGGTAGCGATTGGCGGCTTTTTGATTTGGTATTTTTGGAAGAAGAAAAAGAAGAAAGCTGTACTTAGTTCAGGCGAGCAATCCTCCGCTCAATAATTTGAGTTTCTGGATCGAAACGAGCAAGTCGAATTCGTTGAGCCAGACCATCTGGAAAAGCTGCCTGCGGCGCTAAGCCAATCAATTCACTTTCTAGAATTTCGACTCCCTTTTCTTTGGCTTCTCGCTCGATTGCTTCATAAACCGTCAAAATTGGCGTGACCGTGAAGTTGGTCAAATTCATCGAAACCTGCGCAAGCTTGCGATCTTCGAGAAAGAAACCCATCGCTTTGACCTTGGGAAAACCTCCATCTTTTTCGCGAATTTTTTTGGCAATCTCTTTCGCAAGAGCAACATTGTCCGTTTTCAAATTGACATTGTAGGCAATGAGAAAAAATCGAGCGCCAACGGCTATGGCACCTGCCGTTGCATGAATTCGAGAAGGACCAAAATCCGGTTTTCTCTCGGGATCTTTACCAATCAAATCCTTCAGGCCTTCGAATTGAGGTTTCCGAATCTCCGCCAGATTGCGTCGCTCTGGACGAGTCGCTGCTTCTTCATAGAGATAAACAGGAATGCCTAGTTTGTTGCCAATTCTCTCGCCGGTCTGTTTGGCCAGCGCCACACAGTCTTCCATCGTCGCTCCAGATAAAGGGACGAAAGGCAGCACATCGCAAGCGCCCATACGAGGGTGTTCCCCTTGATGATGATTGAGATCGATCCAGCCGGCAGCGACGGCAACGGCGCGAAAGGCCGCATCGGCTACGGGCCCTGCTTCCCCGACCATCGTAAACACCGAGCGATTGTGATTGGGATCCGCCTCGCGATCTAAAAGTTCCACTCCGGGAACACCTAAAATGGCCGAGGAAATTGCTTCCAAAGTTTCTGTTTTTTTGCCTTCGGAAAAATTAGGAATGCATTCAATGAGTTTTTTCATGAGCTGGACTTTCTCGAATAGACAATTTTGCCTCGTTTGATCACGATCTCGACGGGATTGCGGCCAAATTCGTAGGCAAGATGTTTGTGATTGGGAATATCGCAGACAATGAGATCTGCTTGCTTGCCACGGTGCAGGGAACCCACACGATCCCCAATTCCTAAAGAGAACGCAGCATTCAAAGTCGCAGCAACAATCGCCTCGCTTGGCAACATTCTTAACCTCACGGCAGCAAGATTAAGAATTGCTGGCATGGATTGGGTATAGCAACTACCGGGATTGAAATCGGTAGCAAGAGCAACCGCAACTCCTGCCTCAATGAGACGACGCGCGGGAGCATCCTGACTCAAACGCAAATAAAACGAAGTGCCGGGCAAAAGTACAGCGACAACTCCATGACGTTTCATGGCCTTCATTCCGGAATCGTCAATGTGAACGAGATGGTCAACACTGTGCGCGCCTAATTCTGCGGCGAGATCCGCCCCACCTAAATGGGAAAGCTCTTCCGCATGTACTCGCAAAGCAAAGCCTAGTTTTTTTGCAGCAGTTAAAATCTCGCGAGTTTGTGCTAGCTCAAATACTCCTCGTTCGCAAAACACATCACAGTACTGTGCCAGTTTTTTCTTTTTTACTTCTGGCAGCATTTTTGTGATGAGTAATTTCACATACTCTTGCGGTTTCTCTTTAAACTCCGGCGCTATTTCGTGAGCACCAAGAAAAGTCGAAATCACTTCGAGAGGATGATTTTTCGAAGCCTCGCGAATGGATTCGAGGCTTTTGATTTCGGAATCGAAAGAAAGTCCGTAACCGCTTTTTGCTTCAATCGTGGTTGTTCCCAAGCTTAAGAATCGATCGAAGCGAGTGCGTAGTTTTTCTACCAGCTCGCGTTTTGAAGCTTTTCGGACAGCATGAAGTGAAGAAACAATGCCCCCACCCTCCGCAGTGATTTGTTGATAGCTCTTGCCTTGGATTCTGGCTTCGAATTCGTGCTCTCGTGTCGAGGCAAATACAGGATGAGTATGGGCGTCCACAAAACCAGGCAAAACCGTCTTCCCGGAGAGGGTTAATTTTTTTTTCGCTCGGTATTTTCGATGGATTTCCTGACTGGGCCCAAAGTCGAGAATCTTGGCTTGATGGATCGCAATCGACGCCTTTTCAAACAAACCTAAGCGCTGTAACTCCTTATCAATTCTTGGCTTATTATCAATATCCGCTAGAGTCACAATTTCCTGAGCATCTTCCAATAAAAAGTCGATCGTGGGCGGGTTTACGCGTTTAGGCATTCTCGGATACTAAGCTAGGGAGAAATTGTACTCAACGAGAAAGGCTTTGTTTTCCGATATAGTCATTTAGCTTTATCCCGCTTATGAAAAATACAAAGTCGCAAAATGGTTTTACGCTGCTCGAGCTGGTCATCGTGCTCGCTGTTTTGGCCATCCTTTCTGGCGTGCTAGTCCCGATGGTCAAACAGATGATCGATCGTGCGAAGACGGCAAAAGTCACGTCCTTGATCGATACAATCGAAGCGGCTTGTAAGCGCTACTACAAAGATAATCGACAGTTCGCCATAGAAAATCCTACAGGTGGTGCAACTGCGGATTTTCATCGTCTGGCTTATGCTCCAGATGGGACAGGGGGATACACAACAACGAGCTGCCCAAATTGGAGTGGTCCCTATCTCAACGAACCACTTCAGAATACTCAGCTCCCATTTCAGGGAGGAACTATTGCCGTAGTATCTGCGAATTACGGTGGTGGCGCAGGTTACCGACTTGCCGGTGCTGCTGGCCCTCTAAGTGAGGGATGGATACAGGAAATCCAACTTGTAAACGTCCCAGACCTTTGGAGAATCGCAATCGAAACGACCTACGATGGCGTTGCTTCGGATGGGGTTAACGGAAAAGTCAGATGGACAGATACTGGAGACGATATCAACAATATGTGGATATTCCTGTTCACCCGTTAGTTGCGACCAAACCCGTCATTCGCTCCTTCAACTTCCCAAACAATCTCTGTCGGGCTCTAAACACCAACATCTTCACATTCCCCGCTTTCGTCTGAAGCATCCGCCCCACTTCGCAGTATTTTCTTTCTTCGACTTCCACCAAACGAAGCACTTTCCGATCACGTAATGGAAGAGAGCGAAAGCACTCCAGATAAACCTGCAGAAAAAAGAAATAACTGCTGCTCAGTCGTTCGCGCGATTCTTGCTCTTCCGTGCAACGAAATGGCTCTTGTTCGAGATCCTGAAGTTCGTCCTCATTCGGTTCGTAAACACTAGAAAGCATCCCCACTCGATTCCAATTTCGCCGCAGGCTTCGCCGGATCACATTGTTCACAATCGCTCCCATCCAAACGCGAAACGAATTATCTCGGGCAG
>CAZMYG010000103.1:0-10562 GCA_964570465.1 uncultured Planctomycetales bacterium | reverse complement strand
CCACCGTTTGCAAAAACCAAACCATCGATCGAAATTTCGCCTAGCGCTTCGAGAATCAATGCGCCACCACCACCTCCGCCACCTGCTCCACGAATATCGTTCGTGGAAAAATTCGTGCCAGAAGGAAATACGTTTCCTGGAACTGCATTGCCTCCGCCACCGCCGCCTTGCCCGCCGCGAATCTCATCGAGTTCGCCGGAAATAATTTGCAGTCGGCCTCCTTGAGGATATTTAGGCTTTCTTCCTAGGAAATTGTTTTCAGGATTTGTGTCCGAAAATATTGCAGGACCTGCATTGCCTCCCGATGCGAGACAGCCGCTATTCGTCGCATCGAAATGACAAATGGGATCTCCCAAACCATCAACAGGATCAAAACACGCGGAACTTGGCGCTGGGTTTTGAAAACATCGATTGCCACTGCTGCCGGGTTCTCCCTTTGAATTAAAAACTCCAGGCGGATTCGACTCACAAGACGCGGGCGCACATTCGTCACTGCTCTGACAACGCGCGTACATGCCATAGACAAAAGAAGTCCACTCGCCTGTGGAATTGATTTCTTCCACTCCCCAGTTTCCACCGCCACCACCACCGGGTCTCAATCCTTGCGAAGCTCCAAATGCGCTGTGTCCAGGCTGGCCTCCCATGGCAGAAATTTGAAATGCACCAAAACCTGCTTGTCCTGTTGGAGAAGAACGGTCTGTGTTGGGGCTTCCGGATCCGCCATCTCCAGCGCCGGCCCAACCTTTTCCTCCTGCAGAAGGCGTATGCGCTTGATCTATGCCATTTACATTCGGAGCAGCTTGACCGTTCACCGTAAGCCGTGCGCCTTCTTCAATACGAATCGTACCGCTCGCGCGAATGCGTAATGGATGTGAACCAATCACACTGAAAATCGTAGGCTGCGCTCCATGTGGACTGCGCAAGATGAAATCCCTAACTTCGAGCAGCCCTTCTTGGAAACTTACGTTATTCCCATTTTGATCTTTGAGTTGAGCAAAATCGGTGGAGAAAACGACTTGGGCTCCGTTGAAAGTGGAGTCTCCAACCTCAATAACAATACCATTGTCATCACTGGGGAAAATCGACGCTGCTTTTAAAACCCCCTCTTCCAATTCTGCTTTCGGCCAAAGCAAGTCCGCATCCTCGTTCACGCTATTAGAGGAATCGAAGTTTTCAACCAAAGCATCGAGTTTGGAATCGAGAGAAGAATCCTCCACCCAAGCACTGTGAAAATAGAGATCTTCAAAATGAGAATCGCCGACTCCCAATCCACTGACTTCAGAGGACAGATAAAAATCGATCCGCTGTCCTGCGGGCAATATTCCACAAGGAGTCAATGCCAATAAAGCGCCGCCATCTGAAGTGCAATTGCGAATGAGTTCTACTTTTGAGGGAATGCGAATCACTCCATATTGATCATCTTCAAACTGTAAATAAATCGCATCTTCTTGAATCGAGTTCGCCAAGATCTGTTGATCAATTTTGATTTCAATCGGCCCAATCGGATTGGAAAAAAGATTTCTTCCCAACACACCAGGCAAAGAACTGACTTTCACTTGCGGGGAATTGGAAGGATTGCTGTCCTGAACAATAGTGCCCGGATACATCGCCGTTTGAAAATGCGATTCAAAAGAATCATTCAAACCTTCGCCTTGCTGTGAGAGCAAAGAAGATTCCACGCTTGAACGGCGCTGTGGAATCGAAATGGAATACTTCACGAGCTGACCCGCGCTGCTTGGCAAAAATCCACCGGTTTGTCCTTCTGGATCAGCAGGACAAAGTGGTTGGAACCTCAAAACATTCGGCTCATCACCAAGGCTGAACTCTCCTACGACCGGAGGAATACCCATACCCATGGGCTCAATCATCACTGTTGAAGAATTCACTGAGCTCCAATCCAAGGGCTGATTGAAGCGAAACTCGAGCGGGACATTGACGGGACGAACTTGCCCCGTAGAAAAATTAGTCTCGAGCAAAAAAAATGAATCTGATTCCGAGCTTCCCCCCTGGCTGCAGCTCAGGCAAAACTGGCTCAGCAGAAAGAAGAATAGATACAAGAAAAAACGGCCCAGAATTACTCCTACAAACACGAGGAACAACTAACAAATCCAAGATAAGCGGCAATCACACTGAGAATGTCATTCAAATTAATAATCCCGTTGCCTTCACAGGGTTCTAAATCTGCTCCAGGGCAAGTTTGGAAATTCGAAAAACCAGAAAGCACACAAATGATGTCGTCAAGATCAACGAGTCCATTACCTTGGGAAACAGGATACACATCTCCATACACTGCTCCACTGCATTCACAGGATTCGGTAACGTTGCGATAGAGACGATCCTGAGTTTTTGCAGGATTGAAAATGCCTCCATCGGCGAGAGCGTAATAATCCAAGGAGGAATTGGAATCGAGATGGAAAAACTCTCCATCAGGACTGATGAATGTCTCGCCAAAGGAAGTGAAGTAGGGACTTTGAACAAACATTCCCTCTTCGCCCTCTTGCGCTCCACCTTGATTCACAAAAAGCGTGGGTCCACCAACAACTTGAAACGTGACGTTGAAAAACTCGTGGATAGAGAGCGCGATATCCATATCTCCATCGCAGTCGACATCGCCCGCTTGTACGCCAAGTCGAATGCGAATGTCTGGAGCAGAAGATTCCGGGAAGTGCGTAGGAGCATCCTCAAAATAACCTGGCTGCTTTGCACCAACATTGAAAAGCAAATCTCCAGAAGCTTCAGGAGGAATCGCGGAGCCCACGCTGTTCGAAACCATGAGATCGAGATAACCATCGCCGTTGAAATCGGCCATCACGACATCCGTGGAGTTTTCTCCTTCTCCTCCATTGAAACTGGGAAGTTGAGTGGTCGTGACGTCCGAAAATACTCCTCTGCCATTGTTCAACAACAGTTGATTGTTTTCACCTACACCAGCTCCGGAATCTCCAAGGAAATCGGAACAGGCAAAATAGAGATCTTTGTCTCCGTCGTTATCGACGTCGCCGGCGGAAACTCCTTCGCGAACTCGCAAATCGTTCCACGCGGCCGCTTGGAATGTGGAATCTAAAGTCCAGCTCTCTCCATCATTATTATTGCGCAAGAAAGCTGCTTTGCTTGGAACTCCGGCGTGCACAGAACCACCTGCGGCATAGACAATGTCCAAATCTTCATCCCCATCGGCATCGAAAATTTCTGCATCGCCCGCATAACCCGGACCCGTTGGGAAGTTAGGATCCAGAGTGAAGAATCCGTTACCATCATTAATATAGAGGCGATTGGGAAACAGAATTTTTTCTGTGGGATTACTAGAACCGCCAACCAATAAATCCAAATCGCCGTCTCGATCGATATCGCCCCATTCAACAAAGGAAACATCGTCAGGAACTCCATCGAGAAAACGCAAAGAGCTTTCATCGGCGAGATCCACGCCGGTATTGCGATAGAGATAAACTCCGGAAGGTCCCGCCAAAGCGAGATCTTCTCGCCCATCACCATCGAAATCGCCTGCATCGACGTCGATAGGACCAGCAAGCGAAGCGCTCACAGGCAGCAAGCCTGTTGCATCTTCAAATTGGGGATTTTCTCCTGAAAAAGCGGGCAATGAAAATACGAACGATACAGCCAAACCCCCAAGGAGAGGTCCAAATTTACAACTCATGATGTCATCCTTTCTTTCCTAACCTGAATTTCCCCAGCCCTTGGATTCCCTCTGGGGATGCGTATGAAATTTATACGCCCTCTTTGCTGTTCTGATTTTGCATAGAGAGCTGAGTAAATCCAGAAAGAGTCAGGCGTCGCGTTTCTTGTTTTGCGCCATCCGCTGAGAATCGAACAATCTCGCGAAGACGCAGAACCGGCACCCCCAAACTCCAATCATATTCATCTCGATATTCTTCCCAGCCACGCAGAGCCTCTTCCTTATCGAAGTGACTCACTTTGTATCGCGTGGGTAAGTAGCGGCCTTGTTCGTCATCCCAAGTTTCGCGGACTTCGATTTCGAAGCGACCGCCGATTTCCTTGCGATTCACTTTTGCAACGCGGCCTTTGTTTATGGTCCAGCCAGAACCCATTGGATCTCCCTCCAATGCGAGCTCAGCAGAATCTTCCAAACCGCCACTTTTCCAAATGAATCTGCCAGGGGGCTCCTTTCCAACGGACTCCGCCGCATGGCGACGGTGAGAGAGAATGGAAATCAATTCCGCCTGAAGCCACTTGGCATCTTCACCGGAAAACCCTTCCATCTTTGGCGCGCCGCCGATTTTCAAATCAATCGGGCCCTCGCTTACACGAGGGGCTTCTTGATTCGGCACGATCTCCAAATGTGCATTCGCCTTGAATCCTTCAAAAGAGGCGGGCCAAACAAGACGAGATTCGTGTGCATTACGAAGCAAGGCACGTCCCAAAGCATCCATCGTGGAGCTCGAGCGATTCGTTGCGAAATTTACAGAGTCGGGAGAGGTCGCAACCTCTTCCCCTTTTGGCCAACGAAGCAAAGATGCAGGAAGCTTCTTCTGCCTGTCCCAGCTCAAAACATCCATTGCGACAACACCGCGCTCCTTGTCAATCGCTGCCGCAAAAGTGAATTCTTTCTCGTCCGTCTCCACGCGAATTTCGAGAGCTGGATTTTTCTCAACACCCGTCCAACGCGACACAATGCCCACTGTTTTTCCGTTGGCGTCTTTTACGGTTGAGCGATACGGAAAGGATTCTTGGATTTCGGTCAAGGCCACAATCGCCGGAGTCGCAAACGCAAGCTCCGTTCCCTGCCAAGAGATCCCATTTAAATGAATGACATTAGCGGAGTGCGAGAGCTTTAATACTTCTGCAAGCGCCGCGTTCTCGCGCCAGAAAGTGGAAAGCTCTACCGATCGCCCAGCCAATGGCTGTCCGCCCACTTTTGCAGAGAGCAGCTCCTGATCAAATCGAGCGATCACTTTCCCTTCGGGAGAATACAAAGCAAATCGCTTGGTTACTGTCCCTACGCCACGAGCCAGCGTGGTTTCAATCCAGAACGAATTTCCAGTTGGCAGGTAATAACGGAAGTCAGCGCGAATGCAGTCTGAGTAGACGCCTGCGGGTGTTTTTACCTCACAAGTCCCCAAGTAGCGCGCCTCGCAACGGATATCTTGGCCTTCGGAAGAGTTGTTCTGAGTTTCATAGATTCGGTCCTGCTCCATACCCGCGCGCAAATAAACAAAAGGCGGATTGAAGGTATGAATCTTTCCCTCTTCCCTCTCCCCATGTAAGCGAAGCTCATTTTCATCGCAGGCGTAAAGATAGTAATCACCCTTTTCATCGAGCAAACGCCACGCGCCCTCTTCCGTTCCCTGCGCGGTCTGAGTTTTCACTCGAAACTGAGCAGGACGCTCCCCAAAGAAAGAGCGGAATTGATAGCTCCAGCGATCTCCTTCTTGCAGCGGCTGATACGGTGCAGGCGAAGGCGCCTTTGCCGTCGCCTTTTGCGGCGTGCTTTGACAAGCTGCAAGCGCTAGCGAAGACAGGGCCAGAACGGAAATACGGGAAATCACAGTTGAAACAACAGACTTCATAAAATCATCTCCAAATCAATTTTCGAAGAGCATACTTGAAGTTGAGAATCAATTTCAACTAGAATCCGGGCGTGAAGAAAAAAAGCTTGGATCTTCAGAGACTTGCCACCGTTGCTTTGGGCTTGCTCATGAGTTCGGCCTGTGTTGTTCCATCAAATAATCTGCTGTCTGCAGCTAGTAGTTCCGCAGAACACATTGGCCAAACTCTCTACGAGCAAAAATGCTCTGCCTGCCATGAATTAATCCCACCAAAAAACTTTTCGTTTCCGGTATGGAAGGAAAAGGTTGTGGAATTTGGCCCGTTAGCGGACCTGCAGCCCGAGGAAGAAAAGAAAATTCTTGCCTACCTCCGAGCAAAGTCCTGAATTTGAATCTGCAAATTTTTTATCCGCGGAATCAAGCCGACCTACTCCACTTCCCGATAAGAGTCGCGAAGGACGGAATGGCACAGACAAAAGACGGAGCGATTCTCCAAATTTCCTATGAAACACTCGGGCAAGAGATGCATTCTCTTGGTCAGAGACTCTTTCCCATCTGCCGTAGCATCACGGGGCCTGGATTTCTCCAAACTCTGGACATACTCGAAGAAGTGACTGGCCCGATGCAACGTCATCGCTTTGCTACAGGATCAAAAGTTTTCGATTGGACTGTTCCGAAAGAATGGGCAATCCGCGACGCCTGGATCAAAAATGACCGCGGAGAAAAAGTCATCGATTTCAAAAAATCGAATCTCCATGTCGTGAGCTATAGCACACCTGTGCACGAAACCATGTCTCTAGAAACTCTCCAGCAATACCTACACAGTCTTCCTGATCAACCAACCGCCATTCCCTATCTCACAAGCTATTACAAAGAACGATGGGGCTTTTGCCTTTCGCAGAACCAGCGCGATGCTCTGAAACCCGGAAATTACGAAGTCTTCATTGACTCAGAGCTGAAAGCCGGACATGTCACGTTGGGCGAAATTTTTATCCCTGGAGAATCGAAGCAAGAAATTCTCTTTTCCACATACTGTTGCCATCCTTCAATGGCGAATAACGAACTCTCCGGCCCATTGATTTGTTCTTCACTGATCTCGCGACTGAAGGATCGAGAAAAGAAAACTCGTTATAGCTATCGCTTTCTCTTCTTGCCGGAAACAATCGGCTCCATCGCTTATCTCTCGCAATTTGGAGCGAATCTCAAAGAAAATCTGCTCGCAGGTTATGTGGTGACTTGTGTAGGTGATCCGGGGTCTTTTACCTATAAACGGTCGCGAAAAGGGAATAGCTACGCCGATCTCGTGGCGATTCACGCGCTTTCTCAATCTCAAATCGAACATCAAGTGATCGATTATTTCCCTCCAGGCAGTGACGAGAGACAGTACTGCTCTCTTGGGTTCGATTTGCCAGTGGGATCCTTGATGCGCTCGATGTTTTCGAAATATCCCCAGTATCACACTTCGCTTGATGATCTCTCCTATGTCACTGCAGAGGCTCTGGGCGGCAGCCTTCGCATGTATGAACGAATCATCGAAACAATCGAAAGCGATCGAAGTTATGCGGTGACCATTGCACATTGTGAACCTCAGCTCGGACCACGCGGTCTGTATCCCTCGCTAGGCAGCCAAAGAAGTAATGAACAAAAAATCTGGGATATCACAGCGCTCATCAATTATTGCGACGGAGCAAATCGATTGATCGACATTGGCAATCATGTGCGAAGGCCCGTGTGGGAACTCGCTCCTGTGGCAGAAGAATTAGTGGAACACGATCTACTGAAACGACTGCTATGAAATTTCTCTTCTTTGGCCAAATACTCTCTCCATTCCAAAACACCTTGGAAACTGCAGTATCTACCGCTCTTCGTCTGCGAGGTCATTCCGCTCTTCACGTCAATTGCGGCCCTCGCGCTTTTGGTATTTGCGATGTGTATAACTCATCGCAACCTCCGGGAATGCGCGACTTAATGTGTCGAGAAAAATGCACTCAACGCTATGAGGAAGTGCTAATTCGTCACCAAAACTCTCCGCATCATATGAACGATTTTTGGCTCCCGGAACATGCGGACCGCGCCTTGCTTTGGGCATCCGAAATGTCCGGCGCAGAAGATCTCTCGACAATCGACTACAAAGGCTACCCTCTATTCGAAATTGCAAAGTGGTCTGCCGTTCGTTATCTCAAACGTCTCGAAACTTTTGATCCCAACGGAGCGCATCGATGGATCACCATCGAAATGATGAAGAATTCGAGACTCGCGATCGACTCCCTCGAAAGAATTCTTCACGAAGTCCCATTCGACAACTTTGTTCTCTGGAATGGTCTGAACTTCTCACATCGTGCGGCAGTTGAAGTCGCCAAACGAAACGGGATCAATTATTTCTGCTTTGAACTGGGTCTGAACAAAAACACTTGCCTGCTTAGAAAAAACCAAACCGCCGTTCCTCTTGATTTCGCAAAAGAATGGGAATGGTGGAAAGATCAAACTCTCAACGCCGAGGAGGAGACTTGGATCAACGAATACCTTCGCTCGAGAGAAAAACAGCAGGACATGACCCTGCCCTGTAGCTTTGGCCAATCTCTAGATAGAGAGAAGCTTTACGAAACGCTCCAAGTATCCCGTGACAAAAAACTCGTTCCTTTATTCACCAATCTCAGTTGGGACACTTCCTTAGAAAAAGCCCATTTCCCCTTCAAAAACCAGGCAGAATGGATTGAGCAAACAGTCCGTCATTTGACGAAACATCCCAACTATGTTGCCGTGGTAAGAATTCATCCTGCGGAATTGATGAAAGGTGAACCGGACACCAAAGAGCCTATACGCGAGCGAATTCAAAGCATCGAAGGGATGGAAAATGTGCGCATTGTCGGCCCGGAATCAACCTTGGATTCCTATTCCTTAATGAAGCAGGCTGCATTTGGAATTCCCTATGTTTCTACGGTGGGACTGGAAATGGGCTGCCAAGGTAAGCCGATCATTTCGGGTGGATACAACCATTACCGCAACAAGGGATTTGCATGGAATCCTGAATCTAGAGATCACTATTTCAAACTAATCGATGCGATGGTTGAGAATGCTCAAATGCCGCCTAACGGACAAGAAATAGCAAAGCGATATACCTATTTCTATTTCAATCGGGCAATTCCGAAACTCGATTTTATGACAGAGCCTGTGCATGGAGCCGGAGTTCCCTCCTGGGAAAAAATTGAAGATCTCGCTCCCGGGAAATTTCCAACACTCGATCGAATCGTTGACGCACTTTTAGGGACTCAAGAATTTGTCTCAAGGCCTCAGCCACCAGCGCCTTTTCCCAGCAATTCTTCCCGTCAGGCAGAAGAGCCTCTTCCCTTCAACTTTGCCTAACGGCCGGCTACCCACACTGCCGAAATATACCGGAGCATAATGAAGTTGGAATCTCCTATTCCATACGGCAGACAATCCATTGGTGAAGAGGAAATTGAAGAAGTCCTCAAGGTTCTTCGTTCGTCTTTTTTAACCCAAGGTCCGACTGTTGCCGAGTTTGAACAATCCGTCGCGGATTATTGCGGCGCTAAATATGCAGTAGCAGTTTCGAGCGGAACCGCCGCACTGCATGCCGCGTATGCAGCATTTGGGATTGGCCCTGGCGATTCGATTGTCACCTCTCCCATCACTTTCGCAGCCACTTCAAATGCCGCTCTTTATCTGGGCGCGCGCGCTGTGTTTGCAGATGTTGATCCGGATACCGGAATTCTTTCTCCACAAGCAGCCGCAACTCGAATCGAAAAAAACACGAAAGCGATTGTTCCTGTTGATTTCGCTGGACGGCCAGCGCCGTACGATGAATTCGCCGCGCTCGCGAAGTCTTCTAAAATTCCTCTCATCGCAGATTCCTGTCATGCACTAGGAGCACTCTATCAAGGCAAAAGAATCGGAACTCTCGCCGATGCCACGGTTTTTTCTTTTCATCCAGTAAAAACCATCACAACAGCGGAAGGAGGAATGGTGCTCACAGATCGCCGCGATATCGCGGAAAAAATGCGCCGATTCCGACACCATGGCATCGAGAAAAAAGACGGCTGGCATTACGACTTAGAAGAGTTGGGAAATAATTACCGACTCTCTGATCTCCACGCCGCTTTGGGATTGGGGCAGATGCGCAAAATCGACAAATTCTTGAAGCGACGCCGAGAAATTGCGGCGCAATACGATTCAGCCTTTGCTAACCATCCATATCTTCGCTCGACTTTGAATGACAAAGAAACTGTCTCTGCCTATCACCTGTATGTATTGCGTCTGCGAGAAGAAATTGCAGACCACCGAAAAGAAATCTTCGAGGCGCTGCGCGCGCGCAATCTCGGAGTTCACGTTCACTACATCCCGGTCTACCAGCATCCGTACTATCGCAAACAGGGTTATGCACAAAACGAATGCCCGGTTGCCGAGAGTTTCTATCAAAGCAGTATCTCTCTTCCCATTTTTCCAGCGATGAGCGATCGCGAAGTGGAACGAGTCACTCAAGAAGTATTGCAAGTGCTCAAAGGAATCGAGGTCGCGACAAACGCGAAGCCTATTTAGGAGAAAAAATGAAAAACTCAAATCAAGAATTGTTGGATGGATTCCCTCAAGAAATCGCCGGCGACTGCGATTCGGCTGTTTCAAAAGAAGAAATTTTGCGCGAGGTCAATTCCGTCCAAGTCAATTGGCGGCATCCCATCGAAATCCAAGGAATTAGAGTGCCCGCACCAAAGCAAAATGCAGAACATACTCTCTGGATGCTTAATTCCATGAAGTTGCCATCCAATATGCAAGGGCAAGAAACTTTGGATATCGGCTGTTCCGATGGATTTTTCTCTTTCGAGTCCGAAAAGCGTGGCGCAAAAAGAGTGGTTGGGATGGATCGCTGGTGGGGAGGCGGTCCTGGCGGTGTCAGCGTTACCAACTACGACAAGGAAAATAAAACGTTACGCGAGTCCGTGACTTCACGCCCCTTCGAGATCGCGCATCGATTGCTGAAATCTAAAATGGAGTTCTATCAGGGCGACGTGCAGAGAATTG
>CAZMYG010000102.1:0-10598 GCA_964570465.1 uncultured Planctomycetales bacterium | reverse complement strand
CAGCGACCTCTACGTCCCGAACGTAGCGCTCTAGCCAAGCTGAGCTACGCCCCGAGGGATCGCGCATCATAGCGAGGCCTATAAAAGCTCACAAGGAAGAGGCGGGTTAGTTACACGGATCTGGCTCTGTATACCCAGTTCCACCAAAGGCAGCTAAGACAGCAAGAATTTCACTGAGATTGATCACTGCATCGGGATTATTCGGCGCAGCGCCAATCAAGCTACAGCTATAGAAAGTAACCAATCCACTGGGAGGAAAATTTCCACCGAATGCCGCAAGTATCGCAAGAATATCTGCCAGATTGACTGTCCCGTTGTTGTCGGTATCAGTCCAGATCCAGGTTGTTGCAATCGATGATGCTGGCGAGAGCTCCGGATTCAGTTGAGTTCCCCCATTCACAGAAGCGCTGTAATTCCTGTGTGGAACCACGTCGGGACCTGTGACAAAAACTGCAGCAAACTCAGCATTCCATTGCGCTGGGGTTAACCAAGCTGCTTGACTGGAATCGTTGACGAGATAGGCCACGTTCTGAGTAACAGAAGGAGTTCCTACGTATCCCGTTTTGGATCCCGCACAGTTGTCACACAAAATCTCTACACGTAAAGAAACGGGTAGATCGCCTTGCGGTACTTCGAGTTTTAAATACCGACAACCGACCGCAGTCAAATTGGGCGCTTCAAAATTTGGGGATCTTTCGTAGGCGTCCATATCCACAAGTGGAGCCCCACTCCCATCAACTGGGTGGTCTAGCTTTCGCAAAGTTCCTTCCAAATCGATGGGCAAGACTTCGCCTACATTCCCATCGGCATCGATATCCAATATATCCGCGGGAAGCGCTGCATCATCTCCTGCATCCAAACCAGAGGAAATCGATTGCAAATTCAAATTGCCGTTGTTGAGATCGACGAAGAAGGGATCGGTAAACAAATTGCCAATGCCACCAACAACATTTTCCTGTAAGCAAGAGTAGCTAATCTGCACGGAGGAAGAGCCATATAGCGCCTTTCCGTTCACGACTTGTGTTGAGTTTCCCCACACAATGGTATTTTGAATGGAAGTGCTTGCTCCGTGGTTTTGGTAATAAATTGCCGACCCATCCGTGACTGCATGATTTTGAGCCAAAGTACAATTTACAAGACGCAAATCTTCCCCTTCGGTATAAATCGCCCCGCCAAACCCGCTCGATCCTGGATGAGAAGAAATACCAGATTGATTTCCATAAAAACGACAATTAATCAGCGAAGTAGTTTGTGCAGGAGAAAGACGAAGAGCCCCACCTAGTTCCTCGGCTTCATTTTGATCGAAATGACAATTCACAATCGTCCCTTCCCCCTCAATGGTTGCTGTCATCGCACCACCCCAAGGTGCTGCATAGTTTCCCTCAAAAACGGAATCCTTAATCTTTAATTGAGCGACGTTGGCATAGGCTCCTCCACCTCCCTTGGCGCTGATTGGAGAACGATTGCAATCAAAACGGCTACTACGAATGGTTAAGTTTCCTGCCGTCTGACCTGCATTATGACTGAAAAATAAACCTGCCCCGCGACCCAAAGCCTCATTTTCACGGAACTGTGAAGTCTCAACGGTTAGATTTCCCGAAGCATTGCGATACAGACCAGCTCCATCTGAATCGGCGCGATTGCGTACAAAAAAACAATTCCGAATGGTCGGGGAGCTCGCATCGGTAATGTAGAAACCTCCCCCATGTAAAGTGGCTTCGCTCGTTCCATTTGCATTGCCTGCGCTAATGAAAAATCCGTCGAGTACTGCAGAACTCGACACCGAACTTGCCCTCAACACGTGATAGCTATTTTCTGCGTAATTCACAAATCCCAGCTCGTCGTTCCCTAGTAAATCGCCACTCAACACCGTGTCTTCGTAAAGTCCTTCCCGAGAAGCGAAGTTACCCTCATGACCAGGTGTTCCAGAAAAACCTCCGTAGAGCTTGACTCCCGGCTTCAATACAAAACTCGCGCTTCGGTCGCCGGAGGTGGAAGGAAAGTAGTTGCCAGCCGCAACCCAGATTTCATCTGGGGAGCTAGAAGCGGCTAGTGCGCTTTGAAGATTCGTATAGGCATTTGTCCAATCGCTACCGTTATTTGCCCCCGTTGCGGATGCTTTGACATAGCGAATCGTTGCGAAAGATTCTTTCGCAACGAAAGAACAAAAAAACAAAACGAAGAACAGGCAAGCTTTGTGGTGAATCTGCATTTCTTGGACTCCAAAATATTTTTGAAGTGGATTAAGCTACAGGAGGGATGAAAATCGTGTTGTTAGTTTCCGGTGATAAGTTTGCAAGAACGACTGACTTCATTGCGATAGCTCAACCAGAGTTGCAAAGACTTCTCTAAGGCTTGGCTGATTTCTTTTTGAATTGCGGCGGTTCTCGCATGCGTAAGAATCATTCGCCATGCAGCAGCTCGATGACCGGATTCGGCAATGGAATGCGCACGCTGTAAATCGAGATATTTGGGATGAAGTCCTTGATGAAGCACTAGCGGATGCTCGCGCAACTTTTTCTCGATGGGAATTTCTTTTCCCTTTTTTCCTTCGACTTCTGCGCGATCTTTACGACTGCCCTCAATGAAAACCGTCGCGACGGCAACTCCTACACGCCAGTCTTCTGTCGCTGTCGCGCGATCAATCCACTCGCGATAGTTTTTTGCGGCAGGCGAAAGTTTTACTTTTCCGAAGTCGGCACGTTTGTAACCGAGCCCTTCCATCATGCGCAGAAAAAGCTCTGGATGAGGAACGCCCAAACTCAACTTGCCTGTTTTCTCTTCATAGAGATTCTCGGCAAGATCTTGTGCCACATCATCGGGCGGGTTTTGCGCCAAAAGGCGCGCGAGAAAAAGCGGAAAGTCTCGGACATACACTTCCCATTCTTGCAGATAATGCAATCGCAGCTGCTCTTTGTTAGCCGTCGGCCCCATTAAATGCCAATAACTGGGATGATCTTTCTCATCCATGATTTTGAGCAATCGTTCTTGAAAGGAATTCTGAATGAGTTTTGTAGGCATTGTTGAAATTCGTTTTTCCTAGGAAAGCGAGGGATTATAGAGATCTGCTTAATGTCCTCCAAGTTTTAAGCAGAACCAAAGATCTTCGTAAAAGTTGGAGTTTGAATCGATGGGAAGCTCGCGCTTTTTGGAATCTTTATTCCAAAAAGCCTTTGCCGGAAATCCTGATTGGTTTTCAAAAAACCGAGAACCAGATCCAAGAAGAATCCCTACATAGAGTCGCTGCCAATAGTCAACTCGTTCGCGAAGAAGCAGTTGGCGAGAGCGCAGTGCTTGTTGCAATTGTTCACGTAAAGAACGTGGGTCGAGTTCTTTTTGTAAAAACTTGCGAAGCCCCGCTTCGATTGTCTCTGGCAAAACTCCTGTCCATTCATTTTCATTTTCTGGCCAAGCTTCAACACCATCCAAACAAAGCGAAACTCTGGCCAACATCCAATCGCGATAGAATTTTTCCTCAGAAGAGTTTGGCCTCAATGTTTGAAATAAACTTGGATCGCGCCTTGATAGTGCAGCAATCAAAAGACTTTTTCGAGTGGCTTCGTCATTACCCATTCCGGAAAGTTTTCTCAGAGTCTCTTGAGACCAATTCGATTTTCCTCGAGCTATACCTTCGATCATGGCAGAACGAGTCCAAATAGAAGCTTGTCGATAAACCCGATGCCAACGTTCTTGTGCAACGCTAGATTCCAAGTCGGTCAAACTCAACGCAGCGGCAGCGGCCAGCATGTCTTCCGAGGATTCCAAGTCCGCTATTAGCGATTCGCTTTTGCCCTCATAGCCTGCAGACGCCAATCCCAAATAAATTCCGGTTCGCAAAACGGCGTCTTTGGACTGATTTAGTTTTTGTAAAAGAATCTCTTTCAAACCAGCTTGCCCTAATGCGATTGCGAGCGTGCCTTCAATTTCTGGATAGTCCGCTTCCAAGAAAAGCGCAGAGAGGCGTGAGGGGTCCATTTCCTGGAATTGAGAAAGAGCAAACGCTGCTGTGAGCCTTAAATATCGCTCGTGATTTTTCCCCTGAACGAGATTCCAAGCCTGTTCAAACGCTGGACTTTTGATTTTTTTTTCGCGGACTAGAAGACCTAAGCATTCTAGCTCTAAGTCCTTTCTAACCCTATAGAAACGGTCGAGTGCAGCCTGGGATAAAGGGGTATTTAACCTTCCTAAAACCAGAATTCCTGCCCTAATTTTGTCCCGGTTTGCGCTCTCTAACGTTCTATCCAACACCGGGACGATGGAGTCCCCTAGTGATGACAACAGGAGAATGGATGAGTAACGCTGTGCAGATCCGCCGCCTTCCTCGATGCGAGAAAGAATCTCTCGCGCTTTGGCCTCGATTTTGGGGGAGTTTTCCCAAAATCGATCGACTTCTCGAGAGGGAGAACCGAGCTGAATCAAACTTAGAAAAAATAATTTTGGAACAAAAAGAATTTGTTGCACGTAACAAGGACCCACAAACGACATAGGTAATCATAGTATGTTAGCGAATGTAAGATATCCCTGGGAGACATTAGAGATCGGAAAGTCTTTGCTTTTCCGAGATCTCCTTCCTTATTTACACAGCACCCGGCTCTACAAAAAAAACTTAAACTCATTAGTAGAATCTAGTTACAAGAAAAACCTTCATCTTTTCCCTGATCTAGAAGAAGAAATCCTGCATGGGCTAAATACCGCTCATACCCCGGCAATTCGATCCCGCGACCCTCTCAATATCTATCTAAGTGAAGTAAAGAGCCTAGGAGTGTCCTCAAGAAATGAGGAGGTTTTATTGGCGCGGACTCTGGAAATTGTCCGGTTGGTTTTGGATCGCGAAATTCACGAACATTCAGAACTGCTGCGAAATCACCCCAAACTCGAAAAAACCCTCGCCGCAGGAGAAATTCCTCTCACCGAGTTGTTGGATCTGCTCCGAGAAAATCGCCCTGATCCTTCTGAAGGACCGGCGCCTTCTCGTTCAAGATTAGAAAAAGTAGAAATGCGAGTCGAAGAACTCACTCGAATTCGCTCTCTTTTGATCTCACGCAATCTCCACTTGGTTCCGACTTATGCACGCCGCTATCGAAACTGCGGAGTTCCCTACCAGGACTTGATTCAAGAGGGCAACGCTTCGCTACTTCGCGCCGCGGACAAATTTGATTGGAAAAAAGGAGTTCGATTCGCCACCTACGCACAATGGTGGATTAACCAAGCCATGCTCAAGGCCATTTATTGCCAGAGCCGAGTCGTTCGTGTTCCCGTCTATCTCAACCAGAAAATGAAAAAGATTCGCGACGCGAATCGAGAGTTCTGGGGCGAGTCTGGACAGAACATGACCGACGAACAGATTTCAAAAGATCTCAATGAACCCCTTCGCCGAATTCGTCGGGCCATGAAAGCCAATGTCGGGACTTATTCGCTCGACCAAGAAAACGAAAACAACGAGGACTACAATCTGCGTTCAGTTCTCGTCGACCGCCACGTCGATGAAGTTGAAGACAATCCCGAAGGACCGGGACTCGAAGAAAGAATTGAAGAAGTATTGGAGACCTTGCCCGAGAAAGAACGGAGAATTCTCATTCTGCGTTATGGATTGAAAGGCGAAAAAATACACACTCTCGATGAAGTTTCAAAAATTTTCCGAGTCTCTCGAGAGAGAGTACGACAAATCCAAGTTCAGGCTTTGAGAAAACTCTTAAGACCATCTCGCAATAAACGCTTAGCCGCATTCTTGTAAGTCAAGAATTCCTTCGGTAGAAACGGGACGATGAAAAGATTCGTCCCGTTTCTTTTTTGGGGATTGTTAAGCTCCTGCGTAACAAATTCAGGGTTCATCCCGTTCTTTCCTAAAGAAGAAATCCGCACCTGGCCAGAACCCATTCAAAACGATCCGATCCCAGTCGCCTTCCCTTCTACAGATCCGCAGATTCAAGAACGCGCTCGAGCATTGATCGATTTCTCTAGAGCGAAGGGCCTGCTCGAAACCGAAGCGATTTTCGAACGCTTACATAAATTAGGCAGCGAAGCGGCCAGCGCATTAATCGAAGCAACCGCAGATCCTGATTCCGATCTACGATTCAAATCCACGCTTTCGCTTGGCGAATTGCGCGACATTCGCGCGGCACAGACTTTGACTCATTTACTGAACGATCCCAGCGAAGAAGTTGCGATGATGGCAGCACGTTCGCTTTCTCATCTAGGAGAACCATGGGTTGGTCCCGCACTTTTAGAATGTTTTGCAGGAAGCAAAAGACATCCAAGCCTTCATGTACGAGTCGAAGCCGCGAGAGCCGCCGCAAAACTAGGATTTCCCCAAGCCATTCCTTTTCTCTTAACTGTACTTAAAGAAAACACTTCTCTGGGCGAACCCTACGGAGGACTTAAAGACTGGGAATGGAAAGATCGCTGGGCTTGGGAAAAATGGGTCGCGGGAGAAACGCTGCGAGATCTTAGCGGACTCGATCCTCAATTCGATGCGAATCAAGGAATTCCACAAATGGAATCCTCTCTAAAAATCTGGATTCAGTGGTGGGAAAATGAAGGCGCAAGAAAATCGATTTCCCCTTCCATTCGCAACGATTTGCGATTTCAAAAAATTGTCAAAACCTTAACAGAACTCAGTGGATACTCTGATGTTTCCCACTCAATTCCAGCGCGCAGACTTCTCAATCTCCTGCTGCTGTAAGGGCGGCGCATGCGCCGTCCCTAACAATTTTCAGGGATAGATTTTGTAAAGCATTCGGGGAAACGGAATACATTCGCGTAAATGCTCCACCCCGCAAATCCACGCCACAGTTCGCTCCAAACCAATTCCAAATCCACCATGGGGTACTGAACCATAACGGCGCAAATCGAGATACCATTCAAACGCGGCGCGCGGGAGTTTGTGTTCTTCGATTCGTTTGAGCAAGGTTTCGTAATCGTCTTCGCGCTGCGAGCCGCCAACAATTTCTCCGTAACCTTCCGGCGCTAACACATCCACGCAGAGAGCTTTGCTTGTATCCTTAGGATCTCGCTTCATATAAAACGCCTTCACCTGCTGCGGATAGCGATGCACCATGACAGGGCGATCGTATTTTGCAGAAATGAAAGTCTCATCGGGTGCGCCGAAATCATCTCCGTATTGAAAAGCCTTCTCGCCCTCCCCCACCGGCCGATCTTTTAAAATCGCTGCAGCCTCGTCATAAGAAATTCGCGGGAAAGGAACTTTCACTGATTGCAATTTGCTCAGATCGCGTTCGAGAGTCTTCAAATCCTCTGACCTTCTTTCCAAAACACGTGCGACGACAAAGGCCAGCATCGACTCGGCAAGTTCCATTACATCATCTAGTTCGGCATAAGCCATCTCAGGTTCGAGCATCCAAAACTCGGTTAAGTGGCGGCGCGTTTTACTTTTCTCCGCCCGGAAAGTGGGGCCAAAACAATAGACACGTCCCAGCGCCATCGCGGCAGCTTCGGCATAAAGTTGACCCGACTGACTCAAATAAGCCGGTTCGCCAAAATAATCAACCTCAAAAAGTGTGGAGGTTCCTTCACAAGCTGCCGGAGTAAAAATAGGTGAATCGATACAGAGAAAATGTCTCTGCTCGAGAAAATCACGCATGGCTTTCACCACCGTGTCGCGAATCCGCAGAACAGAAACTTGTTTCTTCGAACGCAGCCAAAGATGGCGATTCTCCATCAAGAATCCCGTGCCATGCTCTTTCAAAGAAATCGGATACGGCTCCGCACGATGCACGAGTTTCAAATCCTTCAAACCCAATTCAAAACCACCGGGTGCTCGAGAATCTGCACGAACGGAACCTTTCACGATTACAGAAGATTCTTGCGGTAAAGATTCTGTTAGCGAGAACACTTCATCGGGCAACTCCCCCTTCACCATCACACCTTGCACAATTCCCGAACCATCGCGGATCTGCACAAAATGGATTTTCCCCTTGGAGCGAAGGTTATAGAGCCAGCCACAGACCGTGACATCCTTGTCTACATGTTGCGCTAGTTGCGAAATCAGCACTTGTTCTTGCATAGAAAATTCTCCAGGAATGAAAAAAGAATGCGGTTATATTAGCGGTTTTGATTCATACGGAGAAACCCTATGTTCACAATCTTGACGGCATTGTTCGCTCTACCGTTGCTTCTCCAGCAGGCCGAAAAGCCCCAAACAGAAGCGGGAAAAGCATTCGCACAATTACAGGAAGAACTGCAGGCCGCAGCACCTCAGGTTTCTAACCCCAAAGAATGGGAAGAGAAAATGCCGGCTTTTTTCGCCAAAGTCCGCGAGAAACTCGAAGGCTTCGCCACAAAATATGCTGGCAGTGAAGAAGGTTTCGAAGCGCGATTTCAACTTGCTGAACTCGATTTCAATTTTGATCGCAATCTCAGCGCCGGAGTGAAAAGACTCGAAACGATTCTCGAAGACGCAAAAGGAAACAATCCAAAAAAGGACGTTCAAGCTCGCGCTATCCATGAAATCGGTCGCGCGCATCTAGAAAACGGAAATCACACAGACGCCAAAAAATGGTTTACACGCACGATTCAAGAGCATGCCGGCTCGGTGTTCGAAATGTCCGCGAAAGAAATGCTTCGCCAATTGGAGATTCGAGAAAAACTCGCCATTGGCCAGTCACCCATTTCCTTCGAAGTCAAAACACTCGATGGTAAAACGGTTTCCCCAAAATCGTTTGAAGGAAAAGTGTTGCTCATTGATTTCTGGGCGACTTGGTGCGGTCCATGCCGCGCGGAATTGCCTGCATTGAAATCCATGTACTCAGAATTTCATGAGAAAGGTTTCGAGATTTTAGGAATTTCCCTCGATAACAAGGAAGAGTCACTAAAAACCTTCCTCGAGAAACAAAGCATGTCTTGGCCACAGCACTTTGACGGCAAGGGTTGGGAAAATGAAATCGCAAAGCTCTATGGAATCCAATCGATTCCGGCCACTTTCCTTTTGGATCGACAAGGAAAAATTCGTTATCGAGATTTGCGCAGCGATGAAATGAAAAAGAAAATTGCAGAATTACTCGCAGAGGAGAAAAAATAGATGAAGCTCATTCGATTTGGATTGGTTTGTTTATTCTTAGGTGGCTGCGCCATGTTGGGTGGAAAATCAGAAATTCAGAATCAAGCGCAGACTTTTCTCGACAACTACACGGCCAACTTTCTAAAACTCCAATACGATTCCGCTTTGGCGGAATGGGATTCCAATACCCGTATTGTCGAAGGCGATGAGAGTAATTCGAAACGCACCCAAGCAGCAAACCAGGCCTTGGCTGCTTTTACCGGAAGCGTAGAAACGATCGAACAGGCGCGCCGCTTCCTGAGTCAAGCGAAGGAGCTCACACCTTTGCAGGTGAAACAGCTCGAACGCGTTCTTTTTATGGCGGCTGATAAACCTCAAACCGTCGCTGAGCTTGTCAAAGAAAGAATCGAAGCCGAGACCAAACAAACGGAAAAACTCTTTGGATTCAATTATCAGCTTGATGGAAAAAAAGTTTCGACCAACGACATCGATGAAATCCTGCGCACTGAAAATGATCTCGGCAAACGACTCACGGCTTGGGAAGCTTCTAAGGAAGTCGGCCCTACTTTGAAAAGCGGACTTGAAAATCTGCGCCGCCTTCGCAACGCAACCGTGCGTGCTTTGGGATACAAAGACTTCTTCAGCTATCAAGTTTCCGAATACGGAATGAGTACTGCGGAAATGATGGCAATGATGGAGAAACTCAATCGCGAGCTGCGACCTCTCTACCGAGAATTGCATACCTATTGGCGATATGAACTGGCAAAGAAATTTGCCGAGCCCGTGCCAGAGTTGATTCCGGCTCATTGGTTACCAAATCGCTGGGGACAAGATTGGAGCGCTTTCCTCTCCGTACCCGGATTCGATCTCGATGGAGCGTTGAAAGAAAAAAGTCCCGAGTGGTTGGTCAGACAAGCAGAACGTTTCTATGTCAGTCTTGGATTTGAAGCCTTGCCTGCGAGTTTCTATGAACGTTCTTCTCTCTATCCAGTTCCCATGGACGCTGGATTCAAGAAAAACAATCACGCTTCGGCATGGCATTTAGACCTCGATCACGACATTCGCTCGTTGATGAGTGTCGAGAGCAATTCCGAATGGTATGAAACAACACATCATGAGTTGGGACATATCTATTATTACTTGAGCTATACCAATCCCGATGTTCCCCCATTGCTACGCGGCGGAGCAAATCGGGCCTATCACGAAGCCATGGGATCTTTGATGGGATTGGCGGCGATGCAACCAAACTTCGTCGAAGGAATTGGACTTTCTATCGGAACGACAAAACCAGATCCGATTCAGGCTTTGCTCAAAGAAGCCAGCAATTTCATTGTCTTTATTCCCTTCTCCGCGGGAACCATGAGCCAATTCGAACACGATCTCTATGTGAAGGAACTGCCTCCCTCGCAATGGAATCAACGTTGGTGGGAAATTGTCGCGCGCTATCAAGGAATCGCAGCTCCCTCGTCTCGAAGCGAACAATACTGTGATGCCGCGACCAAAACTCATATCAACGATGACGCCGGGCAGTACTATGACTATGCGCTGTCCTATTTCATCCTCTTCCAACTTCACGATCACA
>CAZMYG010000101.1:0-10806 GCA_964570465.1 uncultured Planctomycetales bacterium | reverse complement strand
CTCGACTCGAGTTTGTCGATTTCCCAGGCATTCCTCAAAAGGATGAGCGAGGGAAAAAAGAGCTGCTCTCTTCGATTCGCGAGATGGATGGTTTGATCGTGCTCGTTCGTGGATTCACCGATCCGTCTTATGGCTATCTCGATCCAGAGCCTAAGCCTGTTGAAGAGGCGCGTTCTTTGCACGATGAGTTTGTGCTTTCGGATTACGAGATTCTGGGTTCACGGATCGAGAAGCTCGAAGCTTCGGTGAAAAAGCCAACTCGCAATCGCGAACTAGAATTACATGAGCTTGCTTTGCTCCAGCGTTTGATGGGGCATATAGAAAAAGCCGGAGGTAGTCTCGAGAAAGTGCAGATGAGTCCGGAAGAAGAAGCGGCGACTCGCGGTTTCCGGTTTTTATTTCGCAAGCCCACTCTTTGGGTTCTCAATCATGCAGAAGGAACTCCAAACGCGGCTCAATTAGCAGAGTTGAAAAAATCATTCACTCATCTCGAATCGCTTTGCGCAAGTATCGAAGAAGAAATTGCTTCTCTCGACGAAGCGGATCGCGCAGTCTTTCTGAAAGACTATGGAATTGAAGAGCCCGCTCGGGCCAAGCTTATTCGCGATGCCTATCGAGTGAACGGCTTATGTGCCTTCTTTACTACTGGTCCTGATGAAGTGCGCGCTTGGACCATTCGCCAAGGTGATAATGCCGTGACCGCGGCCGGGAAAATCCATTCCGATCTCGCACGCGGTTTTATTCGTGCCGAAGTCACCGCCTATGGAGATCTCAAAAATCTAGGCTCTTGGCATGAAATCAAGGCGCAGAAAAAACTCCGACTTGAGGGCAAGGACTATATTGTCCAAGACGGAGATATCGTTCACATTCGTTTCAGTGTCGCCTAAGAAAAACAATCGGTCCGCCAAAGTTGCCGAAATTATCTCGGTAGGGGATGAGCTTATTCGTGGCATGCATGTCGATCTGAACGCTCCGTATCTGTCGCAGTCTCTTCTCGATCTGGGAGTGCCTACAGAACACTTTCAAACCGTCCCCGATCATCGCGAGTCGTTGGCTTTAGCAATTCAAGAAGCGGCGAGTCGTGCGGATTTTGTTTTTGTCAGCGGTGGGTTGGGACCTACTGAGGACGATATCACAAGACATGCCGCTGCCGACGCCGCAAAGCAAAGTCTGCGATTTGATGAACCAACCTGGAATCTCATTCACGAACAAATGAGTAAACGAGGGCGTGTCGTCAGCAAATCTAATCGACTCTCGGCTACTTTTCCCAAAACGGCAACCATTATCTCCAACGATGCAGGCACGGCTCCAGGTTTCAAAATGCAGGTTCAGAAAGCCTGGATTTATTTTCTTCCAGGTCCACCCGGTGAAGCACAAAAAATGTTTCAAACGCGCATTTGTCCAGATCTCGAAAAAAGCTTGGTGCGGCGCGGGAGCTATTTTGCGAAGCGTCTACATTTCTTTGGCATTTCAGAATCCGAGCTCGGAGAAAAGATCCAAGCGCAAATGCGTCGCGGAAATAATCCCAGTGTGGGCACTTCTGTGCGCAAGGGGACAATTACGGTTCATATCGTGGCACGCGCAGCGTCAGTGCGAATTGCAAAAAAGATGGCGATTGCAGAAGCCAAAGCGTTGCGTGAGCAGTTTGGCCAGTTCTTGTTTGGTGAAGATGGTGTCACTCTCGCCGAATCGTTAGCGCAAACCTTGATTCAAAAGAAAATCAGCCTGGCCACGGCGGAATCGTGTACTGGGGGACTCTGCGGAAAATTGATTACGGATGTTCCTGGAATCTCGGCGATTTATCGTGGAGGAGTGATTAGCTATTCCAATTCGCTCAAAGAGAAATTTCTTTCAGTTCCGAAAAAACTACTCGAGAGGCATGGAGCCGTTAGTGAAGAGGTCGCTGAAGCGATGGCGAAGGGAGTTGCAAGTTCTACACAAGCAAAGTTGGCAATCGCGATTACGGGAATTGCGGGCCCTGCGGGCGGAAGCACTACGAAACCAGTCGGACTTGTCTATACCGCAGTCTATTTTCAGGGGAAAACTAAAGTCGCAAAAAAACTCTATCCACCAGGAGATCGCAAGCGGATTCGAGAACTCGCTGCACGCGATGCGTTGCATTTAGCACGGCAGCGAGTTTTGGAGGAATCCTAGAAATTACTTTGCTTTGACCTTCTCTTTGATCCGGCCATATCTTTCGCGGACAGAAGGGTTTTTCTCCGCAACCGTTTCGAGTTGAACGAGAAACGTAGGTGAGTGTGTTTCCCGAAGTTTTTCAATGAAAGGTTCTAGTTTGGCCAACACATAGAGTCCCTCCCCGCAGTTATCAGCAAAGAGTTCCGCGTGAAGGATATTGCGATTGACGAAGCTCGCAGCCATTTCCCAGTAACTCGTGATTTGGCGGAAATAGGCATTGTTTGGATGCTCCGGCGCCAAAATTTTCTTCACATCGTCGAGAGTCTTGAATTGCAAATCCCAAAACGTATTGCGCGCTTGTCGCATCACGGTTTCACGTCGCAATTCATAGAGTTTCAAAATCAAATTGGCATCGTTGTGATCGGGTGAACGCATTTTTCGTCTCCTTTTTCCTAAAAGCCCTTCGGGACTCTAATGAGAAATCGTCCGGACAATTTCTTTTGCCGCATTGGCTCGTCCCTGCGCAGCGGCGGCTTTTCGCATTTTTGCGAGCCGTTCTTTTTGTCTCAAAAGCAATTGCAACTTGTAGCGCAGTGAACCAAGCCCTTGTGTCTTCAGTGCGGCGCCGGATTCTACCAGGAAATCGCAGTTTCTCTCCTCTTGTCCCGGGACGGGTTCACGCACAATCATGGGCAAGCCCATGGCTAAGCATTCGGCACTGGTCAGCCCGCCCGATTTGCTAATCGCAAAATCCGAAATCGACATCAATTCGGCGATTTGATTCACGAAACCAAAAACGCGTAGTTTCACTTTGGCTGGGACTTGGAGAGTTTCTAAACGCTTTTGTAGTTTTTCGTTTTTGCCTGCTATGGCAAGAATTTGAACCGGCGACGTTTCCATGCAGATTTTTACCGTATCTTCCATCGATCCTACTCCTGCGCCTCCACTCATGATCAAAACCGTAGGAATGTTTGCTGCGAAACCAAACGTTTGGCGAATTTTGGCGGCATCAAAGTTTTGAGAAAACGCCGTGGAGATAGGAATCCCGCTGACCTGAATTTTTTCTGCATGAATTCCGCGATCTGCGAGCACTGCGGCGGTTTCTTCATTGCCGACAAAATAGCGATCCACCGTCGATTCCACCCAGAAGCGATGCGCATCGAAATCTGTAATCACCACAGAAAGCGGAAATCGATCGCGACCTTTGCGTCGGTAATGAGCGAAAATCTGTCCCGGGAGAAAGTGAGTGGCCAAAATCTGATCCGGTTGAAACTCCCGAACGAAACGGCGAAAGCGAGCAAATTCGAATTTGTCATGAAAACGGGAGAGTTTTGCCTGAATGGATCCCAAGGCTTTTTGATCCGTTGCTCGATAGAGCATGCCCCAAAGTGCTGGAGCCTGATCAATCATGTGCAGATAACTACCCGCATAGGTTTTTTTGTAGAGAACGCTGGTGAAATCGAGAATGTCGCAGTTTTGAATCTCTGCGCTGGGAAGTATTTCCTTCGCCGCTTCTTCCAATGCCTGTGCAGCACGCATATGTCCTGCGCCAGCGGAAGCGGAGAGAATCAACAGTTTCATTCGGTTTTCAGTAATTTCCCGATTTCACTCCAGCTCACGAGTTTGCGCGCACCTTGAGGAATTTCGGTTGGTTTGCCAATGAGATAGGCCTGCATGCCAGCTGCCATATAAGCCAGCGCATCTTCTTTGCGATCACCTACTCCTGCAAAAAGATGGAATTCCTTTTTTAGCTCGAGCAATCGATTCGTTTTGTATTTTTCTGCAGAGAGATTCCAGAGCTTGATATCGCGAACGAGCAATGGAGCGTGTGGAAAACCGCGAAGATCCAACCATTCGCGAGTTTTGTTGATCAGGGCATCATCGCGAGCGGTGAGATAAATCAGATAAAAGGACTTGGACAGTTCTTGTAGAGCAGCGGCGGCGCCTTCAATCGCTTCAATCTCGCTAGCTTCTTTCATCCCAACTTCTAACTCGGAACTCGCGCAAATCGTTCCATCGAGATCGATGACTAGTGACGGCCGCTTTTGGTCGCGTAAGAAAACCCGGAGGAAAGTCTCTTGCGATTCATAACGAGAGGCTTCAGGTAATGAAACTTGAAACTCCCATTCTCTGATTTTGGATTCCGGTATGCTCCAGTGAAAACTTGCAGTGCCATCATCAATTGTTTTGCTTCGCCCCAGTTCTTTTCCTTCAAACAGAAACACGATCTCATGGCCATTCAGATCTGGATTGATTCCCAACGCGCCTTGCCTCTCCAATTTTGCGCGCAACACCACTTCTTTCCCTTCCGTGGTCAAAACATCGTAGCCTTGCAGTTTGGCTGACTTTTTTTCTTCGACAGGACTAAGTGGAATCAGGAATAAGACGCTTAAAAGAAGTGTTTTCATGGAAGTAGGAAGGTTCTCAGAACGCTTAGAGTTTGTAAAGCGATACCAAGCATCCGATTGCCGTTAACGCAGTCAACTGCTACTCTTAGGCGCTATTACCGGGTGGTGTAATTGGTAACACAAGAGTTTTTGGTACTCTTATTCCTGGTTCGAGTCCAGGCCCGGTAGCCAACCATTAAATGGGGGTTCTTCCCCAAAGACCGGGACAAGGGCAAGCGAAGACCTTCGAAGAAATAGCGATGCCGAAGAACTACATTTTCGCGATGAAATTTGCAAAAGTGTATCCGCTGTATGTTCAAAAAGCGGAGGGCAAGAATCGTACAAAAGAAGAAGTGGATCAAATCATTTGCTGGTTGACGGGCTATGACCAGGCGGGATTACAGAAGCAAATCAAACAGGAAAACGATATTGAAACCTTTTTCGCCCAGGCTCCAGGTATTCATCCCAATAGCGCGTTGATCAAGGGCGTAGTCTGCGGTGTGCGTGTAGAAGAAGTTGAAGATCCGCTGATGCAAAAAATTCGCTACCTAGACAAGTTGATTGATGAGCTCGCAAAAGGAAAAACGATGGAGAAAATCCTGCGGCAATGACTCATTCGCCACACAGAACTGACGAACAATCCTAGAAACGAATCGAGAAGGTCAGTCCCACGTCGTAATGACGATCGAGGTCCACCAGCATCAAACCGACTGAGTATCGCTCGCCAATTGAAGTCTCGACGAGATGATGCAGGTTGTGGCCGTCCCAAAGACTTGTCGTGCTCCAGCGCTCCGCCCACAGGATCATCGCCCCTGCGATCACGACGGCTTCATCATCGAAAGTCCCGTAGGAAACGCCCACATAAGGCGCGACAGGCAAGCCCGTCCAATGTCCCAAGTCTTTCGAGACTGTGCCGTAGAACGCTCGCCCGTGTGTCGTGCCGATTCGATCCGAGCTCGTGCCAAACATCAGCGCGGGCCGTTCGTCGGTTTCGGAAAGAGCGAGCCAATTGGCAATCGGACCTACGTCGTCGTCCAGCGGGTTGTACTCGAGACCAGCAGTCAGGTTCGGGAGAAACCGGTAAGAGAGAGTCGTGCGCAGTCGCGCGCGATCGACGTCGATGTCGGGAATCCATCGGAGTCCAAGAGTCCATCGATCTTCATCTCCCTGTTCCGCAGCCCCACGGACTGCGCGGCCTTCGCCTGGTCACACAGGACAGGAAGGAACGGCGGAAGAGCGCCTTTGTTTTTCGGCGGTTTGCGAGATCGAAGATTTGTCAGTCTGGACGAGCGGTTCGAAAGAAACGACGGATGCTGGGGTTTGGCATCCAATCGACCAGAAGGCCGAGAGTAATCCAAAAATTCCAAGTCGAGAAACCTGCATCGTTCTTCTCCTAATTCAAAAAAGACGAAATCGGACAAAACACGACAATAGCCTAAAAACTGTTAGATGAAAATGTCAGGCAACGTCCCTTGATCTGGGCTGTTTTATTTTTGAAGCTGAATTTTTCTAAATCTTTCCTATTCCTAACTAGGAATAATTCCTATATGATCCTCGCCGATTGAAAACCGTTATGTGCGAGCAATCTTTCTACAAGCAATGCAAGCAGAACAATATCAAGGCGACGCCGCAGAGGCTTGCGATCTATAAAGAGCTTTCCAAATCCAAAGATCACCCCTCCACAGATCAAGTTTTTCAAAGAGTGAGAAGGCGTTACCCAAACGTGTCCTTCGACACCGTGAATCGAACGGTCCTGACCTTCGTGGAAAGCGGAATTATTCGCATGGTCGAAGGCTCAGGTGGCGGACGATGCTTCGATCCAGTTTTGGATCCTCATCATCATCTTCAGTGCATCAAGTGCTATGCCATCATCGATTTTTTCAATGACGACTACGACAAATTGAAAATTCCTAAAAAAGTTCCAGAAGGGTTTCAGGTTTTAAGCAAAAAAGTTGTTTTGGAAGGTTTGTGCAAGAAATGCAAACCATGAAAGGGAGGCAAGGACTCATGAATGCGAATAATTTAAGAGATGTATTGGTAACTTCAGTCATTACGGTTTCCCTGGTTTTTTCACTGCCGGCGTTTGCTGGGGAGGAGACGACTCAAAATATGGACGATTCAAGATCAAATCAGTTTTGGTGGCCGCAGCGTCTCGATCTGAGCACGCTTCGCATGCATGAGCTTTCCACGAATCCTTACGGCGAGGAATTTAACTACGCGAAAGAATTCGCCAGCCTCGATCTCGAGGCATTGAAAAAAGACATTCATGCGGTGTTGACCAATTCGCAAGACTGGTGGCCCGCGGACTACGGAAATTACGGACCCTTGTTTATCCGTATGGCCTGGCACAGCGCAGGAACATACCGGACGCTGGACGGACGCGGAGGCGCCGACGGCGGGCAGCAGCGATTCGAACCTCTCAACAGTTGGCCGGACAATGCCAATCTGGATAAAGCGCGACGATTGCTTTGGCCTATCAAACAAAAATACGGACGAAAAATATCCTGGGCCGATTTGATGGTTTTGGCGGGCAATATCGCGATGGAGAATATGGGCTTCAAGACTCTCGGTTTTGCCGGTGGCCGTAGGGACGATTGGGAGGCCGACATGGTTTATTGGGGACCTGAAACCAAATGGCTGGATGCGAAACGCCGTGGGGCGGACGGAAAATTGGAAAACCCTCTGGCTGCCGTTCAGATGGGGCTCATCTATGTGAATCCCGAAGGACCGGATGCGAACCACGATCCGCTCTCTGCAGCACAGGCGATTCGTGAATCTTTCGGCCGCATGGCGATGAACGATGAAGAAACTGTCGCGCTGATTGCAGGCGGGCATACTTTCGGAAAAGTACATGGCGCTCACGCTCCCGCGAAAAACGTTGGCCCCGATCCTGCTGGCGCTTCTTTGGAAGAGCAGGGATTCGGCTGGACGAACAAAGCGGGTAAGGGAAATGCGGAAGACACGGTCACCAGTGGTTTAGAAGGTGCTTGGACAGGTTCTCCCGCCAAGTGGACTCATATGTTCCTCGATAATTTGTTTCGATTCGAGTGGAAGCAAAGCAAGAGCCCTGCGGGCGCAACGCAATGGATTCCGACGGAGGAATCTGCGGCGAGCATGGTTCCCGACGCGCATATCAAAGGGAAATTTCATGCCCCGATCATGCTGACCACCGATCTCGCCCTCAAGCAAGATCCGGGATATCGAAAAATCGCCGAACGCTTTCGGAATAATCCCAAAGAGTTTGAAGAGGCGTTTGCGAAGGCTTGGTTCAAATTGACACATCGCGATCTGGGTCCGCGCGCTCGCTATCTCGGCCCGGATGCACCGAAGCTAACGTTGATTTGGCAAGATCCGATTCCGGCAGTCGATCATGAATTGATCGACCAGCAAGATGTGAAAAAGCTCAAAGCCAAAATTCTTGCATCTGGGTTGAGCGTGCCAGAACTTGTCAGAACTGCCTGGGCGTCGGCTGCCAGTTTCCGTGCCAGCGATATGCGCGGTGGTGCAAACGGGGCGCGTCTGCGTCTTGAGCCGCAAAGAAGTTGGGAAGTTAATAATCCAAAGGAAATTGCAAATGTACTGAGCCGGTTGACTGAGATTCACAAAGAGTTCAGCCAGACTCTTTCCGGCAAAAAGAAAGTTTCGTTTGCGGATTTGATCGTTCTCGGTGGAGCGGCTGCGATTGAAAAGGCCGCGAAGGATGCCGGCCATAATATTGAAATCCCCTTCCAACCGGGCCGTGCGGATGCAACGCAGGAGCAAACCGATGTCGACTCTTTCGCCGTGTTGGAGCCGACAGCAGATGGATTCCGCAATTACTACAGCAAGAAGAGCTACCTTTCGCCGGCCGAAATGCTCGTCGACAAGGCAAGCCTGTTGAATCTAACGATTCCCGAGATGACTGTTCTTGTGGGAGGCATGCGCGCACTCAACGCAAACACCGGACAGGCGAAGCATGGCGTGTTTACCGACCGACCCGGAGTATTGAGTAATGATTTCTTTGTGAACCTACTCGATATGTCGACGGCGTGGAAGAAATCGAGCGAGTCTGAGGGCGTTTATGAAGGGAACGATCGCAAAACAGGAAAGCTGAAATGGACAGCGACTTCTGTGGATCTGATCTTCGGCTCAAACTCCGAATTACGCGCGGTGGCCGAGGTCTATGCTTCAACCGATTCGAAAGAAATGTTTGTGCGTGATTTCGTCGATGCCTGGACCAAGGTGATGAACCTAGATCGTTTTGATCTTCAACCCGGTTTAGGGAGGAATTTATGACAGCAGCTACAAACACGATTCGACTTCACCGAGTTTTGCGAGCGCCCGTAGAGCGCGTCTATCGCGCCGTTCTCGACCCCGACGCCTTGTGCAAATGGATGCCGCCAAACGGTTTCGTCGGGAAAATCCATCAGATGGACGCCAACATCGTGCAAGAAGGCGTTCCCGCGGTGATTCCGCCGGAGGCATGCTATCTCGGGTGGGGAGAATCACTCGCTTTGCTCGCGAAGCTCGTGGAAGCAGAAATTCCAAACTGAATTGAAATCGTATCGAAGTTATTTCTTCGGCTTGTCTACGAACTGATCGATCAGAATCGGATTTCCATCTGGGTCGCTCAACATAACGCTCGCAGGTCCTGTGGATGTTTCATCGGCGGACATCGTCAGTGTGATTCCTCGACTCTTGAGAGTCTTCTGAATGTCGCGCACATCGTCAAAATCCTTCATGGTTGATTTGTTTCGATCCCAGCCCGGGTTGTAGGTGAGAATATTTTTCTGAAACATCCCCTGAAAAATTCCGATGTTGCTCGTCTCGTTTTGAAGTATCAACCAATTTTGTTTAGCTTCGCCGCCGACCACCTTAAAGCCAAGCTTTTCGTAAAACTCGCGAGACGCAGCGAGATCTTTCACCGCGAGACTTACCGAGAAATTGCCGAGACGCAGCGGCGCTTCTTTCTTTTCAGTGGGCGTGTTGTCGTTCATGACAAATCCGCCGAGGGCGAACATGAATACGCATAAGAGTAATAGTTTCATATTTTGCTCCAGGTTTGTTTGACAGTAAGGGTCGGTAGTGTAGTGGCTCGGTTGGATTTGACAATCTCTCCTAATTTTCTGGAGAGCACGATATGATGCCGCTCCAAATTTCAAAATCGAACCGGAGAACTTTTATGACTAATGCACAACAACTCAAAAAAATCCAAACTCAAGCCGGCTTCATCGCAGCACTCGATCAAAGTGGCGGCAGCACACCGAAGGCGCTGAAGCTTTATGGAGTGAACGAATCCGAATACTCCGGCGAAGCGCAGATGATGGACAAGATCCACCAGATGCGCACGCGCATCGTGAAGAGTCCGAGCTTTGGCGGCAATCGTATTCTGGGTGCAATTCTCTTCGAGGCGACGATGGATCGCGAGATCGGCGGCAAGCCGACGGCGCAGTATCTCTGGGAAGATAAACAGGTCGTGCCGTTCTTGAAGATTGATAAAGGTTTGGCTGACGAAAAAGACGGCGTGCAGTTGATGAAACCGATGCCGGAGTTGGACGCGCTTCTTGATCGCGCGAATAAGAACGGAATCTTCGGCACCAAGATGCGCTCGGTGATTAAGTTGCCAAATCCTGCCGCCATTCAAGCGGTGGTGGAACAGCAATTCGAAGTTGGTAAGAGAATTCTGGCGAAGGGTTTGGTTCCGATCATTGAGCCGGAAGTGGATATCAAGAGCCCGAATAAGGCCGAGTGCGAGAAATTGCTCAAGCAACAGGTCACGACTCAGCTCAACAAACTCAAGCCTGATCAGAAAGTCATGTTGAAGCTCACCTTGCCGACGACGGAAAACTTCTATACGGATTTGGTCAAACATCCCAATGTGCTGCGTGTCGTCGCTCTCTCCGGTGGTTACTCTCGCAAAGATGCGAACGCGATGCTTGCCCTAAACAACGGCGTGGTTGCTAGTTTCTCACGCGCCTTGACCGAGGGTCTCAGCGCCCAGCAGTCGGACGCGGAATTCAACAAGGCGCTCGATGAATCGATCGGCAGCATCTTCGAGGCTTCGAAGACATAGATCGATTTTTTTAGAACACATAATCAGCTAACTACAAACCATTCACTGGCACGGACACAGGTTTTGTCCTGCGAAAGCTCCTAGCACAGCCAGTATGTCATCGAGATTAATGAAGCCGTTCCCCTGACACGGCGCGATATCGCCATTTGGACAGGATGCGAGATTTGCAAAACCACTGAGCACGCAAAGAATGTCATCGAGGTTCACGAGTCCGGAGCAATTGACATCGCC
>CAZMYG010000100.1:0-10844 GCA_964570465.1 uncultured Planctomycetales bacterium | reverse complement strand
TGCTCCCGAACAAGATCTGTTTCATTTCCAAGGCGGTGGCGGCGGTGGTGGTGGAGCAGGCGGATTGATTGTAGTTGAGTCCGCATCTCGCCTGTGGATTGGGAAAAACGCTCGTGTTCAAGCGCGAGGAGGAAATCGAGGACTTGGTGGCGGAGTTGCTCCTGGAGCCGAAGAATTATTCCTCCCTCCTTTTTGCCGGATGAATCAATCCGCTGCTCGTGGTGGAGCTGGAGGCAAAGGTCTTATTCTTTTCCGTGTTCCTTTTGATGATTCTCAAACACTTGCATGTGGAAATTACAATCGACCACGCATTGAAAACAATGCAGTTGTGATGCAGCTTGGCAACGGAAACGAATTCGTGATTGATTGCGAACGTGAATTGAGTGCTGCTGGTTCCATGTCTTCGGAATTTGTCGATCGACTCGATCCCGCTCCGCAAATTGTTTTGCCTACTTTTGGCCCACGCTCCTCTGCGCAGAGTCCTTGGTTTTTCTTAGGTTGGGCAAACGATTCCTCAACGCATCAATTCGAATTCGCACAAGCACAAGAGCCCGTGGAAAATCTCAACGAGGTTTTTCTTGAGCCGGTAATTTCTGGCACTGGAGCGCAGACAGAACAGCAAGGTCGCGTTGTCATTCTCAACTCTCCGAATCTCGCTGAAACAATTCGACACTCACCGCGCGTTTTGATCTCCGATGAATTTCAACCGAATCCGCAAGCGCCGCGTTATTCGATTCTTGGAGCGAGTGTGAACGGGAATTTGGTGAGTTTGACTCTCGATATTCCAGAACAGGAAAACGTTCAAATTGGATCGTGGACTCTGTATCGCCGTTACGGAAAAGCTTCGATCAGCGAGAAGGTGAATCTCTCTTTAAATGTCTGCCCGATCCGAGTGTTTTTCGAAGGTGCTCGACCGTTATGGCCTCTTGTCAGCGAACCGGACCCCGCAACTATTGTGGGTCCTACAGCCGAAATCGAAACGCTTGCAGGTCTCCCCTTGCTTCGCTTCACCGTTCACTTCAATCAAGACTTTGCAGCGGAACTGACTGAAAGTGCCAATTTGTGTTTGGACTTTCTTAAAATTCCCGTTCGGTTTTAGAGATTCGCTATTTCGCAGCAGCAGCTCGCAGTAAGAAGCAGGCATTTTCGTTTGTGCCTTGGGCGCAGTCTTGTTCGAGTCGCTTCAACGCTCGTTCTACGTCTTCTGGAGAGCGAGCAAGTTTTAAGAAAAGAAATTGTCCGACTACGTTTTCACAACCAATTCCATAGCCGAGCTCACAAGCACGGGCGAAGTAGTTGGCTGCCGCAGTACGGTCCTGAGTAATTAATTTCCCTTCTAGGAAAAGAACTCCCAACATATTGTTGGCCTCTCCGGAGCCACTGGCCACTCCTTCATCAACCATGCGATAGAGATTTTTCCCTGCGCGTGGTTTGCCCTCGTCATAGGCTTTTTTCCAAAAAGAAAGCGAGTTTCCTTCGTGCTCTCCACCGATAAATCCCGTGCCCCAAAGAGTGAAGAAAAATGCGACCCAACATCCCATGTGAATCAGATTTAGCTTTTTCAATGGCAAAGCTGTTTCCCAACGCTGATTGAGTTTGCCAATGGCGCCGGAACGTGAGAATCGATCGATCAATGGCACGCAGAGATTGAGAATTGCAACAGGCAGCAGCTTGTCCCAAAAGAGTGGAACTCCAAAGTTATCAAGCACTCGGAATAGCAGAAAATATCCCAACCCATAGAGTCCGCCAAAAATCACTTTGCCCACATTGCTGCGTGGCGATGTCGAAGGATCGGTAACGAGCAAATGAAGGCCTAGGAATACAGTCGCTCCGATATTGACGCTCATGAAATAGTAAACGTCGGTGACTCCGGTATAGGCGAGATTGAGTAGGCAGAGAACAACGGTGGCCGAGAGAGTCATCAAGGTGACTGAGAACAAATATTGAACAATCAGACCGACAGCGAAAATCAGTAGATGAATTTGCGGGACTTTTTCAAAAGAGACGGCCATCTCCGAACCCCAAGTAAACAGGCTCGTCGTTCCTGTGACGATCAGCGCAAGGGCAATGAGAGTTTGCCCAAAAACGGAGGGATTAAAAATATGAGTTTGCTTGCCGTCGCGATTCCAGCGGACAAATTCTTTTCCTAGAGCTCCAAGAGTCACCATCACAAATTGCAGGAAAAACCATTCGTGTTTGAACCAGAGCAGCAAATTCGTACTGAAGATAATGGGCATCGGGCCAAAGCCAAATTGCCAGTTCTTTCCGCGAGACCAGGACAATAAAGCGCTAAGCGCATAGAGAAAAATCAACTGAGCTAAAATCAACGGCGCCTGCAAGGACACTTCGGGTGCATACCATCCCCAAAGCAAATAGATGGAGAACTGCACGCTCGCCTGAACGTAATGAGATCGAATCGCCGCGAACTCCATCGGAAAATAAGAGCCGGTGTTTCTTGCTCGTACCCAAAGAATCGCAGACCAGACGAGAAGTAATGCTGAGACAGAGCTAATTGTCCAAGTAAGAGTTGCGTGCCCTTTCACCGGTGCGAAGAAAAGAAAAGCAAGCAAGGCAAAACTAAGCGCGATCGGGAGGGCTGGGAACTTCTCCCACGGACGGATTTTTTTTGAAGATGCGTTACTCTCCAAAATTTCCGAGCTGGGTACTTTAGGAATCGTTTCTATTACGGCGGGATTCACAATTTCTTGGAAACATCATACGGTGAGCGTCAGGAATCGTGGAAGTACTTCATCAGCCACTACCCGGATTGAGGGCTTTCTTGCAAGATATTCGGCCGTGAACAATCTCCAACTGGCCATTCACTTCTTTTTTCAAATCGCAGTCATTCTGCTTTTCTGCCGAATTGTCGGAGCCATCGCTGCGCGTTTTGGACAACCGCAAGTTGTCGCCGAGATGGTGGCGGGAGTTTTACTTGGACCTTCGTTATTTGGTTTACTCGCTCCTGCTTGGCAGCAAGGGCTTTTTCCTTGGGATGGCCAGCAAGCTCTACGTGATACGCAGAGCTATCTCTTTCCCGCTTCTCAGTTGGGTTTGGCTCTATACATGTTTGTCGTCGGCCTGGAATTTCGTATCGATATCGTGCGAGAGAAATTCAAAAGTTCACTCGCTGTTTCCTTTGCCGGAATGGCGGTGCCTTTTGTACTAGGCGCGGGACTCGCTTGGATTTTTTTCCATCAAACCACTCTCTTCCCACAAAAAACGAGTTTGATGGAAGCGACACTTTTCTTGGGCGCTTCGATGTGTATTACCGCTTTCCCCATGTTGGCGCGCATCATTCATTTCAAAAAACTCGCGGGCACAACGATGGGTACGGTGGCGTTGGGAGCTGGAGCGATCGATGACGCGAGCGCATGGTGTTTGCTCGCCATTGTGTTGGCGAGCTTCGACGGGAATTTTTCGCACGCTGTTTGGAATATCGCTGGCGGACTTGCTTATGTTGTTTTTGTCTTTGCCGTAATTCGACCTTCACTACTTCGCGTGCAGCATTGGTTTGTTAAAAACGATTCTCTGACTGAGTCCGGTTTTGTGATTGTTCTTGCCCTGATGGCTCTTGGCGCCTGGTTCACAGATCTCATTGGTTTGCATGCCGTGTTTGGCGCTTTTCTCATGGGTGCTGCAGTGCCTCGGGGAGTCATGACTCGTGATTTGATTTCACGAATTCAACCGCTCACCGTCGCGCTTCTACTACCTCTCTTTTTTACTTACTCAGGTCTCAACACCAAAATAGGTTTACTAAATTCAGCATTTCTCTGGTGGATGTGTGTAGCGGTGCTCGTCGCGGCGATTATTGGGAAAGGAGTTGCCTGCTGGCTTGCCGCGCGATGGACGGGAATTTCGAATCGTGAGGCCTTAGGAATTGGCGCGTTGATGAACGCGCGGGGCTTGATGGAACTCATCATCATTAATATAGGACTTCAACGCGGCATCATTTCCGAAGAGCTTTTTGCCACGCTGGTCATCATGGCCGTGATCACGACTTTGATGGCTTCTCCGATTTTTGAAATGCTCGTTGGGAGCCAGCCGCCAGCGAACGAAATGATTAAACAAACTCCTTCTTCCTCAGAAACAACCAGCCCACGAAAAGACCTAGTGCGGTCACGCTAGCGATCACGCTAATCGAAAGAGTCCAGGAATAAATTTCGTCAGGAACGGGAGTATCGAAAATTCGTTCGAGATCGAAACTACGCATCAGCATCGCGCGCAAATAGCTCATGATGGCAAGGTCTTTGAAGGATCCAGGAATAAAGCTCACCAAATTTTCCCAGCCAAAAGTGACTCCCACTCCAAAGACAATCGGGCGTTTGAAAATCACTCCAAAACAAATGAACACGGCGCTATAAACCATTGCAGCCGCCATAAGCAGCAGAGCCATTTTGGGAACTTGTGGCCAGACTCTTGCCGTTTCCGAGCCGGAGAGCAAGAAGGCCGAGAAAAGAATGGCTGGGAGCAAAATCGAAAGCGAGGCTGCAACGGTGGCGAAGTATTTTGCGAGTAGCAACTTCCCTCGCGAGATTGGTCGAGTGAGTAGGTAGGCAATGGTACGTCCGTCGATTTCTTCTGAAAAAGAACGGGTCGAGAAATACATCGGAATAAAAACTCCCATCGAAGAGAGAAACACAGGCGCCAAAAACTGTTGAAAGAATTCCTTCGGAGTGAGATCGCTGAATGATTGCACAAACGCTAGCAAAGAGGCAGCGAAGGCGAGGAAGGCGAAGAAAACGGTTTTCTTGCTGAGTAACAGTCGTTTCCAGAAAATGTAAATTAGCGCCAGCATTTCATCCCACCAATAAGCGGAAAACCGCTTCGAGGCTTTCATCAGCGCTTGAGATTTCTCGAATCGAGAATTCTCCACTTGCAGCGCCAGCTGTGAGTCGTCGCAAGGCGAGTTCTGGTTTGAGAGATTCAAATAAGAGGCGGCGATCGTTTTCGATGCGCACTCCAACTACGTTTTCAATATTGACGAGACAAGCGGCCACGGCGCGGGGTGCTGAACTATCGACAATGATTTTTCGAGGATACTTATCAAGCAGATCTCGAATCTCGCGAATCGTTCCTTGGGCGAGCACCTTGCCGCGGGTGAGTAGCAGGATGTTGTTCGTCATCAATTCGATTTCATAAAGGATATGAGAAGAGACGAGCACGGTTTTCCCCGCCGCGCCGAGTCTGCGGATTTCCTCAGCTGTTTTGTGTCGCAGCAGTGGGTCCATTCCGAGTAAAGGCTCGTCGAGGAAAATTACATCTGGATCGTGCATTAAGGCTTGAGCAAATTTAATTCGCTGGCGCATGCCTTTGCTCATGGCCATGACTTTCTTTTTTCCCAATTCGCTCATTCCGACCCGTTCGAGAATCGATGCAGTACGTTCTCTCGATTCGTGACTGGAATATCCATGCACTCGGGCCAGAGTTTCCAAAAAATCAACGCCAGTCATTTCCTCGTAAAAGGTGTCACTCTCCGGGCAAAATCCGATTTTTTTAAATAGATCAGCGTTGCCGTGCACCTCTTCACCTAGAATTTTCACCGTTCCAAGACTTGGTTTTGCGAGTCCTGTCAGGATGCGAAAAAAACTGGTCTTTCCCGCACCGTTTGGGCCAAGCAATCCCGTGACTCCGGGACCCAAAGAAGCGTTGATCCCATTGAGTGCGATGACTTCCCCGTACCACTTTGAAAGATCGCTCACTTCGATTGAAGGGTTCACTTGAACACCTCCGAACCGCGCAAACGATAGACGAGAGTCCAAAGAGAAAGCACGGTGAGAAAAGCGATCATGCACAAAGCGCTGATCCAGGGTGGCTCACCACTGTCAGCAGGCATGCCAAAAATGGCTCGTCCGACTGAGTTGTAAGTAGCGAGATAGGAAAAAAGTCCGAGTACTTTTTTCTGCGTGACCTGAGTCAGTACTTGTCCAGCGAGCAGTGAGGAGAAAAAAATCGCAACCCAATAAAGCACCCCCATGCCAGGACTGCGTGTCATGGAAGAAATGGCGAGTACGAAGATTGCTGTTCCGACAGAGGCAATTAGAGAGAAAAGTGCTGTACGAAACGGATAGTCCCAGATCTCGGAAATGCGATTGGCATTGGGAGCCATGAGGCAGTCAACGGACCAAAGTACGAGATTGGGGAGCAAGGTTACGGAAAGCAAAAAGAGAATCAGAGCAGTCAATTTCCCAAAGAGATAATCGAAGCGAGTGATGGGTCGCGATAGATACAGTTCCAAGGCGTTCGATCGACGCTCCTCTCCAATCAATCCCGGTCCAATGAGAGTGACCATCATGACCATGGAGAGGAATTGGGCGATTTGAAAATTGAAATAGAAAGTTTTCTCGAAGGTTTTGAGAATGGCTTCAACATTTGCGCCAGGTTGTGCCGCTTCGATTTGATAGCGCACAAAAATAATGATGGAGCAGAACAGTGCAGGACTCCATGCGACGGCGTAAAGGAACTTCAACCAACGTGTGCGTAGTCCGTAGAGAAAGGCTTCGCGAAAAATTGGCCAGAAGCGATGTCCCTTTTGCGGTTTGCCTTGCCAGGATTGATAGCTGAGATCGTAGATTGGCATATCAGTTTTTCGAGAGGCTTTCTAAGAACACTTCTTGTAAGGAACGCCGGCTCTCTTCGAGTTCGACGACATAACAATGGCTCGATGCGGCTGCGTTAAAAATGTTTTGCGTGCTCAATTCTGCGGGAACCAAGATTTCGAATTCACCTTCGATTTTTGTCGTAGCCTGCAACCCCATTTTTTGTGCTTCGCTTTGAAAGGCGAGTAAGTCCCCCGAGATTCGAAGCCGAAATAGTCCGGCGTCGCGCTTGCGTAAAGATTGAATCGAACCGTGACGGCGCATTTCTCCGCTTTCGATCACGGTGACTTGATCGCAGGTAATTTCCACGTCATGAAGCAGGTGAGTCGCAATAATCAGGTTCACCTTGGTTTCCTGCACAATCTCACAGATGAGATCAAGCATTTTGCGATGTCCTACGGGATCGAGACCGTTCGTTGGTTCATCGAGGAAAATAAGTCTCGGGCTGTGCACAATCGCCTGCGCGAATTTCACTCGCTGTCGCATTCCCGTCGAGTAGGTTTCGACTGGTCGATATCGTTCATCGCCTAATCCGACCCAGTGAGAAACTTCATGTGCGCGGGCGCGCGCTTCACGTGCCGGCATGCCCGCGAGTTCCCCCATATATTGGATGGAGCGCAGTCCGCTCATGGCAGGAATGAAACAATCGCGCTCGGGCATATAGCCAACTCCGCGGCGGATTTCGAGGCCGTGAGTGCGGATATCGAGATCGAGAACCTTTCCAGATCCTTCGGCGGGTTTGACTAGTCCCAACATCGTACGAATAAGTGAACTTTTCCCAGCTCCATTAGGACCGAGTAGCCCCATCGCCCCGCCTTCAAAATTTAAATTGAAGGAATTCAGAGCCGTGAATGCCCCGTAGCGAATAGTCAGCCCTTGGAGTTCCAGGATCATTTGTTTACTTTACGGAGCATGTTGCTCAAAGGAAAGAAAGGTTTGGTCTGCGGTGTGGCCAATAAACGTTCGATTGCCTGGGCCATTGCGCAGTCTTGCGCGCGCGAAGGGGCTCAGCTCGCTTTCACTTTCCAAGGCGAACGCCTTGAAGAAAACGTGCGCGAACTCTCGAAGTCCATGCCCGGCTCGCTTCTTTTTCCTTGTGATGTCGGATCCGAGGAGCAAGTAAAAGCAACTTTTGCTGGAGTCCGTTCGGCTTTTGGAGAACTGGACTTTCTAGTGCATTCGATTGCTTTCGCTCCGAAAGAAGCTCTTGAGGGAGAATTTGTGAATACCGGCCGCGAAGCGTTTAAGACAGCTCTCGATGTTTCGGCTTATTCGCTGGCTTTGCTCTCTCGAGAGGCCGCGCCTTTGATGCAGGCGAATGGTGGTTCGATTGTCACTTTGACTTATCTCGGCAGTGAGCGCGTGATTCCAAATTACAATGTGATGGGCGTGGCAAAAGCTGCGCTCGAGGCGACGGTGCGTTATCTCGCAAGCGATCTCGGTTCCAAAGGCATTCGCGTCAACGCGATTTCCGCAGGCCCTATCAAAACTCTTTCTGCCAGCGGCGTTTCCGGTTTTTCCACCATACTGGATCACATTGCTTCGAAGTCTCCTTTGCGCCGCAACATCGAAGCCGCCGAAGTGGGCGATGCGGCAGCGTTTCTGTTGAGCCCGCTTTCTCGCGGGATCACAGGCCAAGTGCTTTTCGTTGACTCCGGTTATCACGTCATGGGGATGTGACGGCTCAAACAGCCAAGACGCAAATTTCATTTAGCTAACGCCATATCTTAATTTCCAAAGACTAACATTTTTTTAGGCTGGTTGTGGAGCGACGTTTAGATACTATTTGAGGCTGGTTTGCCTATTCATTAAGGGAAATAACAATGATGCAACTTCAACGGACAGCTGCTTTGCTTACTTGTTTTTTTGTACTTTGCGTTTTTTCTTGGGCCCAAGGATTTGGTACAAACCCTGATCCCGAGGAGTCTTCGGGGTTTTTATGCTCAACGGAAACTGGCCCTGAGTTTCATCAGTTATTTTTAGATTTAAAGAACAGCAACACCTTCGATGTGGCAAATCTATATGAACCAGGTGGAACTGCGGGTTTAGAGCCCACAACCGCCGTCCCTTATTATTTCCCAGTTGTTTTTCACATTGTTCGTGAAGACAACGGGGCAGGCGGATTGGATGCATCTCGCTTGCCTATAGCAATTGAAGTATTGAATAAGGCTTTCTATAAGGCGCGCATCCAGTTCTACCTTGCCGGCCCGTTGGACTACATCAATAACACACGTTTATCTAGCTACGATGCCGCGCAATTTCCGTTTGTTCCAGGCATGCTCGGTTGGAACACTCGAGATGTCGAGCTAGCTCAAACCAATTTCGTTCCCAACACCATCAACATTTATGTTGCGGAGCGAGTAGATGGCGGTGTGCCTACAGCCATTTCTGCAATCCCAGGTCTTCCTGGCAATAACGCAATTATTATCGGTTCAGAAAATTTTCCGCCCCAAATCATGGGAACTCTCCCACACGAAATGGGGCATTTCTTTGGCCTGTTACACACGGACAACACCCTGCTTAGTGGTCCCGAGTATGTGACTCGTGAGCCAGGACAGAGCAACTGTGGGACGGCCGGAGATTTGCTTTGCGATACGCCCGCAGATCCCGGTCCAAATGAAAACGAAGAGAACGTTAACGTTCAATGTGACTACGTCGGAGATGAAATTGATCCTCTTGGGGCTTCATATGACCCAGACACAAAAAACCTGATGTCTAACCATTGGTCACATTGCATTAGTCGATTCTCTGAACAGCAGCGCGGAGCGATGTTTGGTTTTGCGAGTGCAGTAGACTCGCGCAGCCGCATGGCGCATTTGCCCCCATTTACTCTGTGGACATCTGCAGGACAGGTCGACTTGAGCTTACGCCCCGCCCGGCGTGAAATTGCAATGGGTCTGAATCGAGACTGGGATCACAACGGGATCCCAGATTTGAATTTGCTAACGTACTATTTGTCGAGTAACAGCCGTGGATTTACTCCAATTCCAGGCAACCCATGTGTAGCGCAGCGCCGCGTCCCTTCTGAATACCCCAATATCCAGGCTGCAGTTGACGCCGCATCGCATGGGGACATCATTCTGGTAGAGAACGGGACCTATTCTGGTCCTGGGAATTTCAATATCACCGTGGGTTCCAAGCGCATTGTGATTCGAAGTGAAAACGGTCCAGCCAACTGCATCATCCAACTGGGAGGCTCTTTCACGACAAAACGTGCTTTTCATTTTATAAATCAGTCGGGGTTCCTCCCAAATCCGATTCCTCCACTAGTTTTGGAAGGATTTACAATTCGACATGGCTATGCCGTCAATGATAACGAAGACTTTAGCGACACAAATTGTGGTGGAGCGATACTCTGTCAAAATAGCGAACTGCTGAAGATTTCAAACTGTGTTTTTGACGGGAATATTGGGAATAATGGCGGGGCGATTTTTGTTTCTAGCGGTTCGCCTGTTCAAATCGAGCGATGTATTTTTACTGCGAATAGTGCCGTGCACCGAATAGTAACCATGCCCTCCGCTAACCAGCTAAACGAAGATTGTTTCAATTTTTTTGAGCCGGGCCCTCTGCAAGGAAGCGTCACGCATACTGGCGGTAAAGGGGGGGCGGTCTATTTTGCCAGCCGTCCGAGCTTGCCCGTTCAGTCTTGCTACTTTTTCACAAACAGCTCTGCCCTCGGAGGTGCCATGTATTTGGCTGCTGGTGGTGAAATCGAAAATTGCGTTTTCGTGAAGAATTGGGCTCAAGTTGTTAATTACGCAGCGCCTTGTACTGTTGTGGCTAACACGATTAATTATTTCAGTTCTGATCCAAGTGCCAGGGGCGGTGGGGTCTATTTCCAAACAAGCGGGAGTTCTTCAAAGATGCGCCACTGCACTTTCCGCGACAATTTCATCCTTACAAATCCAATTTGTGGTAACTGTTCGACGTCGGGCGCTCCCTTTGTGGGAGATGGTGTCGCTGTTGCAGGAGGAAATCTTTCCACCCTTGTCATTGAGAATGGAATTTTCTGGGATCAACGGGATTATAGTTTTGATTTGACTCGCTATGGTTTGACTCACTCTGGACTGTTCGCTGAAATTTCTGGCGGATCGATTGGAGCTATTCGTTATAGCGATGTGAAGGGTGGAGTCGGCGGATCTACCAATCTCAACGTTGACCCACAATTCACGTTTGTTAATTCACAGGGAAGTATCGATGTGTACCCGTTTACGTTTTCAGATAGTGTGATATTCCGCGCAGGAGAGA